>DASTAE010000252.1:0-22483 GCA_035712985.1 Actinospica sp. | reverse complement strand
AGCCCTTACATTCGTCATTCGCCGGTTGCTTACAGCCCTCGGGTCAGGCGGGCGAGTTTCTCAGGGACTCCGCGTACGGTCATGCTCTGTCGCAGGAGTTCGAGGTCGGCGCCGTTGGTGTCGAGGTGGGCGAGAAGCGGCCGGTAGCGGTCGGGGCGATCGCGGAGGAACTCGGTGGTCAGCCGGAGCTCCAGCCGCGCGCATTCGACGCGGTGGCCGCCGCAGTCCACGGTGACGTGCCCGCATTCGACCACCCTCGCCCGGTGAAACTTTCCCGGCGGAGGTGGGGCCGGTCGGGAAACATCGAGCAAGCGATTTTCCTAATGTCGAGCCATTGACCGACGCTTGAAATGACAAATAACCTCCCTTCGAGGCAATCGTTTGCCTCATCTTTCGAGCTCTCACCCTCAGGAGTTGCAATGTCGCTCCACCTGATGAACCTCCGCGCTTCCCGCGCGCCGCGCCGGACCGCGCTCGCCACGGCCGGTGTGCTGGCGCTGGCCGGGGCGAGTGCCGGGCTCGCCGCAGCCCCGGCGCACGCGGCCGGCACACCCACGCTCGTCGTCCAGGCGAACCAGCCGTTCCGCACCGTCACCCACGTCGCCTCCGGCTCGCTCTACGGA
Organism: Actinospica sp.; assembly: GCA_035712985.1. Classification (GTDB taxonomy): domain Bacteria; phylum Actinomycetota; class Actinomycetes; order Streptomycetales; family Catenulisporaceae; genus Actinospica. Next base: position 21,860 of record DASTAE010000252.1, on the reverse strand, counting down.
CTCGCGACGGCGACCGTGCCGGCCGACAGCCTGGTCGAGCCGCTCAAACCCAACACCTTCGTGCAGATGCCCGCGGGCGGCCACCAGCAGGCGCAGGGCGACATCCTCCAGGTCGCGCCCGAGGCCGCCAGGGCCGGGGCGAAGGTCGTGGACAGGCTCTCCGACTACTACGCGGGCTGGCCGTACCAGTTCAGCTGGAGCTCCTGGCCCACCGTGGTGTCCCAGCAGATCCAGCAGGTCAAGGCCTCGGGCATCACGAACCTGGCCTCGTACGAGCTGTGGAACGAGCCGGACAACACCTGGCTGTCGGCGAACGGCACGTTCAACAGCTTCTGGACCACGACCTACAAGCAGGTCCGCTCGCTCGCTCCCGGCGTCCCGATCCAGGGTCCGAGCTTCTCCGACAACATCAGCGGCATGCAGAGCTTCCTGCAGAACGCGGTGGCGACCAGCACCGTTCCCGACATCATCTCCTGGCACGAGCTCGAGAGCTCCTCGAAGATCGCCGGCGACGTGGCCGACGTCGAGGGGCTCGAGAAGTCGCTCGGGATCAGCCCGCGGCCGATCGCGATCGAGGAGTACGCGGCCCCCTCCCAGGTCGGCGTCCCCGGAGCCCTGGTCGGGTACATCGCGGAGTTCGAGCGGCTCGGCATCAACAACGCGGAGCTCGCCTTCTGGAACGGCTACGGCGCGCTCGGTGACGTGCTCACCGGTACCGGCGGATCCCCGAACGGCGCCTACTGGCTCTACGACTGGTACGGCGCGATGTCCGGAAACATGGTCACCACCGTGCCGTCCGGCTCAGGGCTCGACGGCGCCGCCTCGGTCCCCGCGGCGGCCGACCAGGTCAACGTGATCTTCGGCGGCGGCTCCGGATCCACCGCCGTGACCGTCAACGGGCTGAGCTCGCTGTCCGGGTTCTCCGGCGGTTCGCAGGTGACGGCCACCCTGCAGTACACGCCGTCGCCCGGGCGGACCACCGCGGTCGCGGCGCCGACCACGGTCTCCAGCTCCACCTACACGATCTCGAACGGCTCGATCACCGTCCCCGTCGCCGGGATGAACTCCGCCTACGGATACCACCTGGTCATCACCCCGGGCGGCGGTGGCGGGACCACGCTCTCGGGCACCTACCAGATCAAGAACGCCCACAGCGGCCTCGCCCTTGACACCCAGAACTCCGGCACCAGCCAGGGCGCCCTGGCCGTCCAGGCGACCGCGAGCAGCAGTTCGACCCAGTCCTGGACGCTCGTGTCCGCCGGGAACGGCGAGTACAAGATCCAGAACGCGGCCGACGGCCTGGTCCTCGGCATCACGAACGAGAGCACCTCGAACGGCGCGGACGCCCTGGTCTGGGGCGACAACGGCACGCCGGACCACCTGTGGCAGTTCGCCTCCGCGGGCAGCGGGGAGTACAAGATCGTCAACGCGAACAGCGGCAAGGTGCTCGGCGTGACGAACGAGAGCACCGCCTCGGGAGCGCAGGTCCTGCAATGGGACGACAACGGCACCCCCGACCATCTCTGGACGCTGACGCAGCGGTGAACGCGTCCTGAGACGCGCTGTCGGCGGTGGACCCGGCTCGGGGTCCACCGCCGACAGCGGGAGCGCCCCGACCCGCGGTGGAAGAAAGTTTCACGCCGCGCTCAGCCGCCTCCGGCGCTTCGCGCCCTCGGATAGCGGCGTGTGAGTAGCGGAAATCGGGAAACGCGCGGCTGTACATCGAAACATTTCGTAATCGGGGTTTGATGTTTCGGAGCGCGCTTGCCATCGTCCCGCTTGCGGCGCGCGCGGAGTAGCAGCTGACGCGACTCCAACCATCCGACAGGTCGTCGGCCGCCGACGGCGGCCGGGGAAAGGAAGCAGTTCCATGGATACGGATACAGGCCCTGCCGCCACGGCAGGAGCACCCCGACGCGGCCCGCGGGGCGCCGCGAGGAAGCACAGCGCGCTGGCCGCCGCGAGCACCGCCGGGTTCGTGGCGGTCGCCGCCTGCGCCGGGGCGCTGGTGCTGGCCGGGCCCGCCGCGGCGGCCACGACGCTGCGCGCGGGGGCCGAGAGCGACGGACGCTACTTCGGCGTGGCCGTCGGGCAGGGCGATCTGGGCAACGGAACGGCGACCAACGTCGCGGGCACGCAGTTCGACATGGTGACCCCCGAGAACGAGATGAAGTGGGACACCATCGAGCCGTCCAACGGCTCGTACAACTTCGGCCCCGGCGACGCGATCGTCAACTTCGCCACCTCGCACAACGAGCGGGTGCGCGGCCACAACCTGGTGTGGCACAACCAGCTGCCGGGCTGGGTCACGAGCCTGCCGCTCAGTCAGGTGAAGGCCGCCATGGAGGCGCACATCACCGCGGAGGTCAGCCACTACAAGGGCAAGATCTACGCGTGGGACGTCGTCAACGAACCCTTCAACGACGACGGCAGCTTCCGTCAGGACGTGTTCTACAACGCGTTCGGCGGCGGGGCCGCCTACATCGCCGACGCGCTGCGCACCGCGCACGCCGCGGACCCGAACGCGAAGCTCTACATCAACGACTACAACATCGAGGGCAGCGGCGCGAAGAGCGACGCCATGTACAGCCTCGCTCAGACGCTCCTGCAGCAGGGCGCGCCGCTGAGCGGCATCGGTTTCGAAAGCCACTTCATCGTCGGCCAGGTCCCCGGCAGCCTCGCGTCCAACATGCAGCGCTTCACGGCCCTGGGCCTCGACGTGGCGATCACCGAACTCGACGACCGCATCCAGACTCCGGCCAGCAGCGCGAACCTCCAGCAGCAGGCCACCGACGACGCGAACATCGTCAAGGTCTGCCTGAACAACGCCCACTGCCCGGGCGTGACCCAGTGGAACATCAGCGACGCCGACTCGTGGGTGCCCGGCACCTTCCCCGGCTGGGGCGCGGCGACCCTGTTCGACGGCAACTACCAGCCCAAGCCCGCCTACAACGCGGTGCTCACCGCGCTGGCCGGCGGCAGCGTGCCTCCGCCGAGCTCCCCGCCGCCGACGACGAGCACGCCGCCCACCTCGCCCCCGCCCACCTCGCCGAGCGCGACGGCGACCACCCCGGCGTCGGGAACGTGCCAGGTGTCCGACGCGATCAACGCGTGGAACACCGGCCTGACCGCGAGCATCACCATCACCAACAACAGCGGCGCGGCGATCAACGGCTGGAGCCTGGCCTTCACCCTGCCCTCCGGGCAGAGCCTCGTCTCCGCGTGGAACGCCACCGTCACGCCCAACAGCGGAGCGGTCACCGCGACGAACCTCAGCTACAACGCGTCCATCCCGGCCGGCGGCTCCGTCAGCTTCGGCTTCCAGGCCAGCCACACCGGCAACGCAGCGGCACCCGCGAGTTTCAGCCTCAACGGCACCGCCTGCACCTCAGGCTGATCGCGAGTCACCACAGCTCCCGCGCCACCGACGTCGCCGGGCCCCGCAACGGGCCCGGCGATGCGCCGTGGAGCGCCGTCGCCCGCACCGCCAGGAGGGTGACGCCGTGAGTTGCCGGCGATTCGGAGGGGCACCTGACCACCGAAGCGAATCGACAAGTGGAGGTACCCGCATGGCCGAGCTCCCACCACCGCCAGAGGGAATCGTGCTGGCCCACTTCATCGTCTCGGACGATGTCGAGCGCTCCCGACGCTTCTACACGGAGGTTCTCGGCGGCCGGGTGGCCTACTCCGGCCCCGGAGGGCTGACCTACGTCGCGTTGGCCAACAGCTGGATCATCATCAACGGCGGGGGAGGTCCGACGGACGACAAGCCGACGGTCACCCTGGAGCCGCCGCCCGATCCCGACCGGGTCAGCAGTTTCCTCAATATCCGGGTCAGAGACATCCACGCCCTGTACGCGGAGTGGAGCGCCCGGGGCGCCCGGTTCCTGACGCCGCCGAAGCAGCACGAGTACGAGATCCGCTGCTACATCCGCGATCCCGACGGCCACCTGATCGAGGTGGGGCAGACCACTGACCCGGAGGGCGACTGGTCTCCCGCGCACTGGCCGCCGAGTACCCGCTCCGGCGATTCGGAGTGAACGCTCAGGTACGGCTTCGATGAGGTGTCATTGTGCGGACGTCCGGCACTGGACACTCGTCGTGAACACGCGCGCCGGACCGACCGGCCCCTGGTGCCGGCCCGAGGACCAACGCCCGTGCCAGGTCGTGGAGACCGACAACTACGAGGTGTGGCTCGAGTCGGTGGCCGCCGACCGCGGCATCGGGATCGTGCCCGCGGCTCGCGGATTCGCCGCCTGTCATGGTTGATCAGTGTGGGGGAAGGGCCGCCGGTGCGGCCACCGGCTTTCGCGGCGGCGGGGCGGCCGTGGGACGACCGTCCCGCCCGGGACGTCAGTCCGCGAACCGCACCGTCGGCTGGAACGCGCGGTGGAAACCGACCTCGCGCCGCGGCCCGGTCAGGCGGGCGGACAGCCGCGCGCGGATGTCCTGGCTGGAGGCGCCGACCCACAGCTCCACGTCGCCGGGCTCGACGATCCGGCGCCCGTCCCGGCCCGTGTACGACGTCAGGTCGGCGGGCAGGTCGATGACCACCGTGCGCGTTTGGCCCGGCTCGAGATCGACGCGCGGCGCGGCGATCAGCTGCTGCACGGGGCGCGCCACCTCGGCCTGCGGGTCGTGCAGGTAGACCTGGACCACCTCGCCGGCGGCCGACGTGCCCTCGTTGTGCAGCGTGACCGCGAGCCGCAGCGTGCCGTCGGTCGGCCACGTTCCGCCCGCGGGCAGCACGGTGTCCGTCCAGATCGCGGGGTTGTAGGAGAGGCCGTGGCCGAAGGGGTAGAGCGGCGTCGGGTCGACGGTGCTCACGTCGCTGCGCAGCCCCAGCGTGGCCGTCAGGTACGTCGAGGGCTGACTCGAGCCCTCGGCCGGGAAGCCCACCGGCAGTCTTCCCGACGGGTCCACCCGTCCGGACAGCACGTCCGCGATCGCGTTCGCCCCCTCCTCGCCCGGCAGGAATCCGCAGACCACGGCGGCGAGCCGGTCGGCGTACCTGGACAGCTCGTAGGGGCGCCCCACCAGCAGCACCAGGACGACCGGCGTCCCGGTGGCCAGCAGCGCGTCGAGCAGCTCGCCCTGGCGTCCGGGCAGCCGCAGGTCGGAGCTGTCGCAGCCCTCGCCGGAGGTGCCGTTGCCGAACAGGCCGGAGACGTCGCCGAGCACCGCGACGCAGACCTCTGCCTCGCGCGCCGCCGCGACCGCCTCGGCGATCTGCCGATCGCCCGTCTCCGGCAGGCCCTCGGCGGGCGCGGTGCCGTGCGCCGCGCCCTCGGCCGCCGCGCGCTCGGCCCGCAGCCGCACCGAGCTCTCGGTGTCCGGCACCGGGCAGCCCTGCGCATACGTGATCCGGTATCCGGCCGGATCGGCCCGCAGCGCCTCCAGGACCGTGCGCGCCTCGATGCCGAGCGCGAGGCCGGGGTGGTGCACGCCGATGTGCCGCGGGAAGGAGTAGCAGCCGAACGCGGCGTCCGCGACGTCCGCGCGCGGGCCGACGACCGCGACGCGCGCGCCCGGGGCCAGCGGCAGCGCGTCGTTCTCGTTGCGCAGCAGCACGATCGCGCGCCGGGCCAGGCGCCGGGCCAGCGCCCGGGACTCGTCGTCGTCGAGCCGCTGGTCCGCCTCGGCGAGGATCGGGGGTTCGGGCGACCAGTCCGCGTCGAGCAGCCCGAGCTCGCACTTCTGCAGCAGCACCCGCTCCAGCGCCCGGTCCACCAGCGTCATATCCGCCTCGCCCGACTCCAGCGCGGCGAGCAGGGGCGCGCCGAAGCAGTCCGGAGTCGGAAGCTCGACGTCGATGCCCGCGGCCAGCGCCTGCACGGCGGCCTGCGCCTTCGAGCCGGCGGTGCGGTGCAGGCGGTGCAGGAAGACCACGGAGAAGTAGTCGGACACCACGGTGCCGTCGAACCCGTACGTCCCGCGCAGCAGATCGGTCAGCAGCGCCGGGTCGGCGGCCACCGGAAGGCCGTCGTTGTCCGAGTACGAGTTCATCACCGATCGCGCGCCGGCGTGCAGGGCCATCTCGAAAGGGGGCAGGATCACGTCCGCCAGTTCCCGCGGGCCGATCGAGACCGGGGCGAGGTTGCGCCCGGCGCGCGAGGCGCTGTAGCCGGCGAAGTGCTTCAGGGTCGCGACGACGCCGGTGGACTCGAGGCCTCGGACGTACGCCGCGCCGAGCGTGCCCACGAGGTACGGGTCCTCCGCGATGGTCTCCTCCACCCGGCCCCAGCGCAGGTCGCGGGCGACGTCCAGCACCGGGGCGAGACCCTGATGCACGCCGAGGCGCCGCATGGTCCTGCCGATCCGCTCGCCGACCTCGCGCACCAGCTCCGGATCGAAGCTCGCCCCCCAGCACAGCGGGGAGGGGTAGACGGTGGCCTGCCACGCGCCGAGCCCGGTCAGGCATTCCTCGTGCACCAGGGCCGGGATCCCGGCTCCGGCCGCCGCCAGCGCGCGCTGGCTGTTGGCCACCGCGCGCGCCCCGGCGACCGGGTCCACCGGCGCGGTGCCGAAGGGGCGGGTGAGCTGGCCGACGCCGTCGCGCAGCACGTCCGACCAGTCGGCGGGCGGCAGCTCGGAGGAGTGCTGGAACGGCGCCACCTGCCCCGAGGTCGCGTCCGCGCCGACCCAGGCCCCGTACAGCTGCGCCACCTTCTGCCGCGTCGACATGCGCGCCATGAGGTCCTCGACCCGGTCGGCCGGGGAGGCGGTCGGGTCGCGCCATATCTCGGCGAGGGCGGTGTTCTCTGCTGGCATGTGTGCCGTCCTTACTCGGGAGGCGCAGCTTCCCGTCCATGGGTGGAGCCGGGCGCCCGAGAGATCGGGGCACCGTCGCACGGCGCGGCGCAGCGCCGCACCGCGTGTCAGATTGCTGAAGTTCAGGGGGTGTTGCGCGGGGGAGCCGTCGACCCCCGCACGACCAGCTCCGTGGCCAGCGTGAGGTGCGTGCGCTCCACGGGCTGCTCGCGGATCAGCCGGATCAGCATCTCCACCGCGCGCTCGCCCATCGTCCGGATGGGCTGGTTGACGGTGGTCAGCGGCGGATTGCACAGCGCCGACTCGGGGATGTTGTCGAACCCGACGACCGAGAGGTCCGCGGGCACCCGCAGCCCGAGGTCCAGCGCGACCTCGATGGTCGCGATCGCCGAGACGTCGTTCGCCGCGAACACGGCGGTCGGGCGCCGCGGGCCGGTCAGCAGTTCGTGCGCCGCCAGCTTCGACAGCTCGGCGTCGTAGCCGCCGACGCGGATCAGCGACTCGTCGAAGGGCACGCCGGCCGTGGCGAGCGCCTCGCGGTAGCCGCGCTCGCGCAGCTTCGCGGACTCGAGGTCCGGGCGGCCGGCCAGCATCGCGATCCGGCGGTGCCCGAGGCCGAGCAGGTGCTGCGCGGCCAGCCGCGCGCCGCGCAGGCTGTCCGCGTCCACCGTGGGGAAGTCCGAGGAGCCGGTGTGCGGGTCGACCGCCACGACCGGGGCCCCGTACTGCACGTCCACGACGGTCGGGGTGACCAGGACCGCGCCGTCCACCAGGGTTCCGCTCAGCCGCGAGAGGTACCGGCGCTCCCAGCCCACCACGTCGCCGGTGCGTCCGCCCGCGCTGTAGACGACCAGCTCGAAGCCGCTGCCGCGGATCGCGTCGGCCGCGCCCTTGAGCAGCTCGGTGCTGAACGGCTCCAGGTCCGCGACGAGGATGCCGATCACGTTGGTGCGGTGGTTGCGCAGGCTCTGCGCGACCAGGCTCGCCTCGTAGCCGAGCTCGTCGATGACGGCCTGCACGCGCGCCATCGTCTCCGCGGCCACGCCGTAGCGCTGGTTGATGACCTTGGACACGGTGGCCACCGAGACGCCGGCGTGCTCGGCGACATCGCGGATGGTGACTCGGGTTCTGGGCTGCTGCACGCCGCCACCATAGCGTTAGAAAACGTTATCGACAACGATTGACAAGCCAGAAATGCGCGCGCAAACTCATCGCCAGTCCCCGGTGCCCGCCGGAGGGCCAGATGCGACGACGACGACGGATCAGGGAGTATTCGGGATGATGAGGAAGACACGCGGCGCGGCGGCCCTCGCGCTCGGCTTAGGCCTCGGGCTCGCGGTCGCCGGCTGCGCCGGCGGCAGCAGCGGCGGCAGCGGCGGTTCGTCCAACGGCCAGGTGACCTTGACCCTGTGGCAGGTTTCGACGACCGGCCCCGGCCAGCAGTACTTCCTGGACGCCGCGAAGGCGTACCACGCGGCCCACCCGAACGTCACGATCAACGTCCAGACGATCCAGAACGAGGACCTCGACGGCAAGCTGCAGACGGCGCTCAACTCCAACTCGGCGCCGGACATCTTCCTGCAGCGCGGCGGCGGCAAGATGCAGGCCATGATCAACGCGGGCGAGCTGCAGCCGCTGACCCTGACCAGCGCGGACCAGGCCAACGTCGGTTCCGCGGCCCTGGCCAGCGTGACGGTCGGCGGCCAGGTGTACGCGATGCCCGTGGACACCCAGCCCGAGGGGATCTACTACAGCAAGAACCTGTTCCAGCAGGCCGGGATCACCTCGACGCCGACGACGATCGCCGAGCTCGAGACCGACGTCGCGAAGCTGAAGACGATCAACGTCGCGCCGATCGCGGTCGGCGCCAAGGACGCGTGGCCCGCCGCGCACTGGTACTACAACTTCGCGCTGCGCGAGTGCAGCCAGAGCAGCATGGCGAGCGCCGCCAAGTCGCTCACCTTCACCGACCCGTGCTGGACCAAGGCGGCGGGCGACCTGGCCGCGTTCCTCAAGGTGAGCCCCTTCGAGAAGGGCTTCCTGACCACCTCCTCGCAGCAGGGCGCCGGCTCCTCGGCGGGCATGCTCGCGAACCACAAGGCGGCGATGGAGCTGATGGGCAGCTGGGACCCGGGCGTGATCGCCAGCCTGACGCCGAACCAGCAGCCGCTGCCCGACCTCGGCTGGTTCCCGTTCCCCGCCGTCGCCGGCGGCCAGGGCGACCCGAGCGCCGTGATGGGCGGCAACGACGCGTACTCGCTGTCCAAGAACGCGCCCAAGGAGGCCTTCGGCTTCCTCGAGTTCCTGCTGACCAAGGACCAGCAGGAGGCCTACGCCAAGGCGCTGCAGGCGATCCCGGTGAACCAGCAGGCGCAGAGCGTCGTCACCGCGTCCTACAACGTCTCGGCGCTGCAGGCCTTCAACAAGGCCTCGTACTCCATGCAGTACCTCGACACCCAGTTCGGCCAGAACGTCGGCAACGCGATGAACACCTCCGTGGTGAACCTGATGGCCGGCACCGGCTCGGCCGCCGACATCGTCTCGCAGACGATCGCCGCCGCCGCGAAGGGCTGAGTAAGCACACGATGAGCGACACCCTGGGTACTGACACCGCCCCCGGGCGCCAGTCGCAGGGCACGACCCGAGTCGGGGACGCGGCGCAGGCCGTGTCCCCGACTCCGCCGCGAGCGGCCGCGCGCCGCCGCGGCCGTGCCAGGATGCGATTCGAGATCGCGCTGCTGTCCGGGCCGGCGATCCTGATGTTCACGGCCTTCGTGATCTTCCCGGTCGCGCTCGCCGCGTACTACGGCTTCTACCGCTGGCAGGGCTACGGCCCGGCCACCGACTGGGTCGGCCTGAACAACTACCGGCTGATCTTCACCGACCCCGCGTTCCAGCAGGTGCTCAAGCACAACCTGCTGATCGCCGTGCTCTCCCTGGTGATCCAGGGGCCGCTGGCCATCGCGCTGGCGCTGCTGCTGAACCGGAAGATGCGCGGGCGCGCGATCATCCGGGTCCTGATCTTCGTGCCCTACGTCATCTCCGAGGTCATCGTCGGCACCGGCTGGGGCCTGATGCTCCAGGTCAACGGCGCCGTCAACGACGTCCTCGGGCACGTGGGCCTCGGCTCGCTGCAGGCCGACTGGCTGGCCGACCCCAAGCTGGCCATCTGGACCCTGATGGCGATCATCTCGTGGAAGTACATCGGCTTCGCGGTGATCCTGATGCTGGCCGGCCTGCAGTCGATCCCCGACGAGGTCTTCGAGGCCGCGCAGATCGACGGCGCCTCCTACTGGCAGATGCAGCGCCGCATCACCCTGCCGCTGCTGGGCCCGACGATCCGGATCTGGGGATTCCTGTCGATCATCGGCTCGCTGCAGCTGTTCGACCTCGTCTACATCATCTGGGGCCAGTACATCTCGGGCACCGCGGGCACCTCGACCATGGCGATCTACATGGTCTCCCAGGGCCGGGACGCGGGCAACTACGGTTACGGCAACGCCGTCGCGGTCGTGATGTTCCTGATCTCGCTGATCGTCGCGCTGATCTACCAGCGCCTCATCCTGCGCCGCGACCTGCGGGGCGCCGTGACCGAAGGAGCCGTCTGATGAGCGCGACGACCGCGAAGCCGTGGCCCTCGGCCGCGAGGCGCCGGACGTCCGGCGGCCGGCCCGACCAGCGCCGCGGGCGGCGCAAGGGGGAGAACCCGCTCGTCTACTTCATCGCGCTGGTCTTCATCGCGGTCTGCGTCGCGCCGGTGCTCTACATCGTGATCGGCGGTTTCCGCACCAACGCGCAGATCACGTCGAGCCCGGCGGGACTGCCGCACCCCTGGGTGGTCAGCAACTACTCCGGCGTGCTGAGCTCCGTGACCTTCTGGGGCGAACTCGCCAACTCGGCGGTCGTCGCGCTCGCGAGTACGCTCGGCATCGTCGTGCTCGGCCTGATGGTGAGCTTCGTGCTCGCGCGCTACGACTTCAGGCTGAAGGGCGCGATGTACTCGCTGTTCGCCGCCGGGCTGATGTTCCCGCTGGTCATCGCGATCACCCCGCTCTACATCGTCATCAAGGACCTCGGCCTGGTCGACAGCCTGGGCGGCGTGATCATCCCGCAGATCGGCTTCGGGCTGCCGACCACCGTCATCATCCTGGTGCCCTTCCTCAGGGCGATCCCCAAGGAGATCGAGGAGGCCGCCGCGATCGACGGCACGAGCCGGCTCGGCTTCTTCTTCCGCATGGTGATCCCGCTCTCGCTGCCCGGCGTCGTGACCGTCGGCATCCTCGCGTTCATCGGCAGCTGGAACAACTACGTGCTGCCCCTGTACGTGCTGAACTCGCAGGCGAACTTCACCCTGCCGCTCGGCGTCCAGGCGTTCTCCTCGCAGTACTCGCAGGACACCGCCAAGGTCCTCGCCTTCACCTCGCTCGCGATGCTGCCCGCGCTGGTCTTCTTCTCGATCTTCCAGAAGCGGATCGTCGGCGGACTCACCGGCGCCGTGAAGGGCTGAGGACACCACAGAGAGGTACGACTCCATGCCCCGCGCCCACGTGGTGCTCGACCGGCGGGCCGTGATCGCCCCGGTGCGCCGCCGCACCTTCGGCTCGTTCGTCGAGCACCTCGGCCGTTGCGTGTACACCGGGATCTACGAGCCGGAACATCCGAGCGCGAACGAGGAGGGCTTCCGGATGGACGTCGTCGAGCTCGTCCGCGAGCTCGGCAGCACGACCATCCGCTACCCGGGCGGCAACTTCGTCTCCGGCTTCCGCTGGGAGGACTCGATCGGGCCCCGCGAGCAGCGGCCGGTGCGCCGCGACCTGTCCTGGCACTCGCTCGAGTCGAACCAGGTCGGCCTCGACGAGTTCGCCCGCTGGCTCAAGCTCACCGGCTCCGAGCTGATGCTGGCGGTCAACCTCGCCACCCGCGGCATCCTGCCCGCCCTCGATCTGCTCGAATACGCCAACCATCCGTCCGGCACCGCCCTGTCGGACCTGCGCGTCGCCAACGGCACGCCCGAGCCGCACGACGTGCGCATGTGGTGCCTGGGCAACGAGATGGACGGCCCCTGGCAGACCGGCTTCATGACGGCGGAGGACTACGGCAAGCTCGCCGCGCGCACCGCCGCCGCGATGAAGACGGCCGACAGGAACCTCGAGCTCGCCGTCTGCGGTTCCTCCGGATCGGGCATGCCGACGTTCGGGGACTGGGAACGCACGGTGCTGGAGTACGCGTACGACCACGTGGACTACGTCTCCTGCCACGCGTACTACCAGGAGCTCGACGGAGACCTCGGCACCTTCCTCGCCGCGCCGCTCGACATGGGCTTCTTCATCGACACGGTCGTCGCGACGGCCGACCACGTCGGATACAAGAAGCGCTCGAACAAGAAGATCGACATCTCCTTCGACGAGTGGAACGTCTGGTACCTGAAGGAGCATCTGGAGTCCGACGCGGTCAACGACGAGTGGCGCCACGCGCCGCGGCAACTCGAGGACGTCTACACCGTGGCCGACGCCGTCGTGGTCGGCAGCCTGCTGATGACGCTCCTCAAGCGCTCCGACCGGGTCGCGTCGGCGTCCCTCGCCCAACTCGTGAACGTGATCGCGCCGATCATGACCGAGCCCGGCGGACCGGCCTGGCGGCAGACGACCTTCTACCCGTTCTCGATCACGAGCCGGCTCGCGGCGGGCGAGGTGATCCGGCCCGCGATCGACGCCCCGACGTACACGACGGAGCGCCACGGGGAGGTCCCCCTGCTCGACGCCGTCGCGACCGTCGACGAGGATCGGGCCGCCGTCTTCCTGGTCAACCGCGATCTCGCGGAGGCCGCGCACGTCACCGTGGACGTACGCGGCCTCGGCTCCTCGCGGATCCTGGAGGCGGTCACGCTCGCCGACCCCGACGTGTACGCGAAGAACACGCTCGCGGATCAGCACCGGGTCACGCCGTCCGCGAACAAGAGCGCGACGCTCGCGGACGGCGTGCTGACCGTCGAGCTTCCGCCGGTCTCGTGGACGGCGATCGCCCTGCGCTGACGATCCGCGCGGCCGGTTCAGGAACCTTCGCCGCCGCGGGCGCCGCCGATCCGACGGGGCGCGCCCGCGGCGGCGAACCGGAGATCCCGCTGCAGGTCGAAGAACACGGGCTTCGGCTCGAGATTCACGTCGTAGAGCGTCCCGTAACCCTCGCCCGTGAAGAAGCCCGGAATCCACGAGTCGGCGTCGCAGAAGCCCCAGCAGGTGAACGAGACGCACTCCGGCACCGAGAGCGCCGCCTGGAGCATCTGCGAGAACTCATACGGCTGGGCGAAGGTCGCCAGGTGGTCGGTGGGCACCTGGGTCGTGGGCCCGTCGACGAAGGTCCGCACGTCGGCCTCGGTGATCGCCACCCTGAGCCCGAGGTCCGCGTAGCGCTGCAGGTCCGCGGCCATCTGCGTAGGGAAGCCGTACTGCGTGTCGAGGTGGCCCTGGTCGCCGACGCCGTGGATCGGCACGCCCTGCGCCAATTGGGTGCGGAGCCAGGCGTACACGGCGTCGCTCTTGGCGTTCGTGCCGTCCTCGCCCGCGATGTTGTAGTCGTTGAAGAACAACAGCGCGTGCGGATCGGCCTCGTGCGCCCAGCGGAAGGCGTCGGAGATGATCTCCGGGCCGAGGTTGGCGATCCAGAAGTTGTTCGGATCGATGCCGGACGGATCGGCGTCGAGGAAGAACTCGTTGGCGACGTCCCACTGCCAGATCCGGCCGCGGTACCGCGTCACCTCGGTGAAGACGTGCTGCTTGAGGAGCGCGGCGAGCTCGGAGGCGCTGATCGTCCCGTCCTGCACGCCGGCGGTGAGCCAGGTCGGGAGCTGGTTGTGCCACAGCAGGGTGTGGCCGCGCACGAGCTGCCCGTGGCGTTCGGCGAACGCCACGAGGGTGTCGGCGTCGGACCAGTCGAATTGGCCCTGTACGGGCTCGACCGAACCCCACTTCATCGCGTTGCCCGGGGTGACGACCGAGAACTGCTCGGCGAGCACGGCGGCGTAGGACGGGGTGGTGAGGTCGGTCGGTATGACGGCCGTGCCGAAGCGAAGGCCGATGCGTGCCGCGAGGTCGCGCAGCGAGTCGGAGTCGGACGTGTCCGCCGCTGCCGTCGCGGTTCTCGTGCCGGTGGCGGCGTCGGCCGGGAACTTGACGACGAGCGGAGCCATGGCTCCGGCGCCCAACGCGAGAAGACTTCTTCGTCTCATGGCGGGTCTGCTTGCCTCTCATCGAGTCGTGCGATGCGGGTCGAAGGGCGTTGCGACCCGGCTCGCCGGGGCCGGTGCGGGCGGCCCCGCCGAACCGGGTCAGGGCACCGCGTTAGGTGCTACAGGAGACGGATGGCCAGGTCCATTGCCCGTTGGGCGAGATGGTGACGCTGAAGTTGTTGCCGCTGCCGTTGGGTTTGCCGACCATGACGTACTGGCTCGGCCAGCTCGCGCTGACGTTCGAGGTGGAGTAGACGACCGCGGGGGCGACGAGGTTCATCGTCACGGTCCAGGTGCTGGAGCCGGTGACCGCGACGTTGAGGTTGTACCAGTTGCTGCCCGTCGAGCCGGCCGAGAGCGTCGCCGTGCACGAGCCGCTGCCGCCGCCCGTCCCCCCGCCGGAGCCGCTGCCCGAGTTCACCGTGACGCTGTCGTTGCCGCTGCCGCCGCCCCACGCCTCGGTGGCGAGGATCTGGTAGTTGAGCGTCCCGAGGTTCATGCCGTGGCTGGCCCAGGCGTTGAAGAAGTTCTGCGTCGTGATCGTGCCGCTGGAGACCGGCGAGGTGCGGATCGCGAGGTACTGCTCGAAGGTCGCGTTGCCCTGGATCGAGGGCTGGTTCACCTGCTGGTGCTCGTAGATGTTGTACGTGCCGCCGTCGCTGGTGACCTGGCCCATGTAGGTGCCGGCCGTGTTCGGCGAGCCCGAGTAGTTCTCCTCGATGTAGTACTCGACGAGCGGACTGGTCGACCAGCCGTAGAGCGAGACCAGCGTGGTGCCGCCGGAGGCGTTCAGGCTGCTCGAGAAGTTCACCGTGTTGTGGCTGCCGGGGTTCCAGCCGACGCCGTCGACGAAGTCGCCGACACCGCTCCACGAGGTGGAGTAGCTGGTCCCCGAGTTGAGGGTCATGCAGGCCGAGCCGGTGCCGGCGGTCCACATCTGGTAGTAGTTGCCGCCGTTGGTGCCGGTCTGGCTTGAGCAGATCGTCGAGGCGGCGGAGGCGCCGCCCGGTGCCGCGACCAGGGCGGCGACCAGGGCGAGCGCGGCGGTGAGCGCCAGCCGGATCCTGCCGGCGCCGCGGGCTGCCCGGGGTGGGAAGAGGGGGACGTGCACGCGAGTGAACCTCCTCATTGAGGGTCGTGCGTGGTGGGTGGGTAAGGCCGCTTGCGGCCCATGCGGAGTGTCGGAGAGAAGGCCCGCGCCTGTCAATGAATTTCGGAAATGTTTCGAAGGCCGCCCGGCAAAAGCTCAGTACGCTGCGACTTCACCTGGGATGGGGGCGGCGAAACTTTCGGTATTCGTGTTCGACCTCGCCTCGCCCTAGCAGCGGGGTGGGGCGGTGCTGCTGCGCACGATCAGCTCCGTGGCCAATTCGACGCGCGTCGCCGCGGAGGCCCGCGGGCCCTTCGCGGCGAGCTCGATGACGATGCGGGCCGCGGTGGCGGCCATCTCGCTGAGCGGCTGCCGCACCGTGGTCATCGGCGGCCCGACCCAGCGGGTGGCCGGCAGATCGTCGAAGCCGACCACGCTGAGGTCCTCGGGGATGCGCAGCCCGGCCTCGCGCGCTGCCTCGTACACGCCCATCGCCTGCAGGTCGTTGCCCGCGAAGATGGCGGTGGGGCGGTTCTCGAGCCGCAGCAGCTGCCTGCCGCACTCGTTCCCCGCCTCGTGGTGGAAGTCGCCCGCGCGCACCAGCGCGGGATCGAAGGACAGGTCGGAGGTCTCGAGCGCCGCGCGATAGCCGTCGACGCGGGCCCTGCTGCACAGCAGCCGGTCGGGTCCGGCCACCACGCCGATCCGGCGATGGCCCAGTTCCAGCAGGTGGCGGGTGGCGGCCAGGCCGCCCTGCCAGTTGGTCGCCCCGACGGTGGGAACATCGGGCTCCAGGTCGCCGACCGGGTCGACGACCGCGAAGGGGATGTCCCGGCCGGCGAGCTTCTCGCGCTGCGCCGGGCTCAACTTCGACAGCACGAGCAGGACGCCGGTCGGCCGACGGGCGATCACCCCGTCCAGCCAGGACTGCCCGGGGGTGATGCGTCCGGCCGACTGGGACAGCACCAGGCTCAGCCCCTGCTCGTGCGCGACCTGTTCGGCGCCGCGGATCACCTCCATCGCCCAGGCGCTCTCCAGCTCGTGGAAGACGAGGTCGAGCAGCGGCGCGGGCCGGATTCCGCGCCGGCGGTAGCCGGACTGGAGCAGGAACCTCTCGATCCGCGCCCGGGTCGCGGGCGCGACGTCCGCCCGCCCGTTGAGAACCTTCGAAACAGTCGGAGCCGAGACTCCGCACGCCCGCGCGATGTCGGCCAGGGTGGCGCTCTCGCCGAGATCCGCCCCGAGCTGTTCGGCGGCCGCGCGCTGAGTCGTTTCGGATGAGTTCACAGCATGGATGGTAGCCCTCGTGCGCGCTTGTGCGGTCCGCGGCGAAGGGGTCCGCGCGCGACCGCGGCCACTCCGTTACACCGAAATCAGCCCGCAAAGCCGCATGCAACGTTCGCCCGCGCCGAGGTCACGCGGTGGGCACGCGCAGCGCGTGCGCGAGGGTCAGCGGGACACCGCGCGCCTGCGCCTCGCGGGCAGCCCAGGAGACGGCCTGGGCCGCGCTCTGCGAGGAGTCGAGGCCCGCGAGGACGCGTCGAACCTCGGTGGCGTCGGGGTTCGTGCTCATCCTCACTGCGTCCTTTCCCGCAGTGCCGCCTCCAGGTTCTCGGCGATGTCGATGATCTCGGGCGTCACGCCCGTGAGTTCGAGGACGCGGGCGACGGCTTCGGACGGAATCACGGTGAACTTTGCGCCGCGCGTCTCGGCGGTCTTGGCGCAGCCGAGCAGGATGCGGATGCCGAAGGAGTCGAGGAAGGTGACCGCGGTCAGGTCGAGCAGCAGGGGGCGGCCGGCTTCGAGGCGCTGCTCCACGGCCTGTCTGAGCGCGGGGCTGCTCCCGAGGTCGACCTCGCCGGCGACGGCGAGCAGGTTGCACGATTCCAGCGGCTCCGCGGTGATCTTCAGCAGGTTCACGGGTGGCTTCCGTTCCGGGTCAGGAGTTGGTGCGCGGCGGGAGTTTCACGACGGTGAGGAAGAACTCGTCGATCTGGCGGATCGCGGCGACGAACCGGTCGAGGTCGACCGGTTTGGTCACGTATGCGTTGGCGTGCAGGCGGTAGCTGCGCAGGACGTCCTCTTCGGCGGCGGACGTGGTGAGGACGACGACCGGGACGGCCGCGAGGTCCTCGTCGTTCTTGATCACCTGGAGGACCTCGCGGCCGTCGTACTTGGGCAGGTTCAGGTCGAGCAGGATCAGATCGGGGCGTACGGCGTCGGCGTGCCTGCCGCGTCGGTACAGGAAGTCGAGGGCCTCTTCACCGTCCCGGGCCACGTGGAGGGTGTTGCCGATCTTGTTGTCCTCGAAGGCTTCGCGGGTCATCAGCTCGTCCGCGGGGTCGTCCTCGACGAGGAGGACGTCGATGGGCATGGGGATTCGGTCCGTCATACCGCGACTCCTTCTTTCGCCGCGTCGGGCGTCGGCTCCGGGCCGGGGTCGTCGGTGGTGAGGGGGAGGGTGAACAGGACTCGCGTCCCGCTGGTCCACGTCGTGTCGATCCAGATCCGGCCGCCGTGGTGCTCGGCGATCTTCTTGCACAGCGCCAGTCCGATGCCGGTGCCCGCGTACGCTTCGCGCCCGTGCAGCCTCTTGAAGATGACGAACACCTTCTCGGCGAACTCCGGCGCGATGCCGATCCCGTTGTCGGTCACCGCGAGTTGCGCGAGGCCGACGTGGTCGGGGGCCGGTTGCCAGGCGATGTCGATTTCGGGTGCGCGGAACTTGAGCGCGTTGCCGATCAGGTTCTGCAGGAGCATACCGAGCAGCGTGGGGTTGCCGGTCACGGTGGGCAGTGCCTGTGGGACGGCCACGGTGGCCTTGGTTTCGCGCACGGTGTACTCGAGACCGTCGAGCACGCCGGTGATCAGCGACTGCAGTTCGACGGGTTCGCTTCGGTCGTCGATTCGGCCTACGCGGGAGAAGGCGAGTAGATCGTTGATGAGCGTCTGCATGCGTTTGGCGCCGTCCACGGCGTAGTCGATGTACTGCTTGCCGCGGTCGTCGAGCAGTTCGCCGTACCGTTTCTCGATCAGTTGGCAGAACGAGGAGACCTTGCGCAGCGGCTCTTGCAGGTCGTGCGAGGCGACATAGGCGAACTGCTCCAGTTCTTCATTCGAGCGCCGCAGTTCGGCGGCCTGGCTGTCGAGGATCTCCTTCTGCTCGTGGAGGATGGCGCGCTGTCGCTCGGTGGCCGCGATGGCTGTGGCGAGTCGCGAGCGCATGGCTTCCATGCCGATGCCCAGCGCGCGGATGTCGCGCGGTCCGGTGGAGCTGAGGGGCGCGTCGAAACTGCCTTCGCGTACCGCTTCGGCCTCTTGGCGCAGTCGGTTGAGGGGGCGCAGTACCGCTGTCCGAACGAGGATGACGACGGCGCATACGGTGGCGAGGAAGGTGGCCAGCATGCCGATGAACGTCCAGTCCCGTACGCGCTCGATGTGCGCCAGGTTCGCCTGGTCCGCGCGGTGCTGGGCCGTGAGATCGGCCGTTATGCCGGCGAACTTCGCCCGGAGCCGGTCGAAGGCCGTCTTGCTCGCGGCCAATCGCGCATCGCCCACCGGCGTGCCGGCGGCGATCGAGTGGATGAAGGGGGCGGCGTACGTGTTCGTCCATGCGGTCACTGACTGCTCTATGGAGGCCAGGTCGCCGAGGACGGGCGAGCCGGCGGGCTCGAGGTTCCCGATCTGCCGCGCGTCGGCGGCCTGGGCCGTCTGGCCTGCGGCGTAGGGCTGGAGGAACGCGGGGTCGTGGGTCAGCAGGTAGCCGCGTACGCCTGTCTCCTCGTCGACCAGGTCGCCCTGCATGTCGGCCACGGCGGTGGCGACGGGGGAGACGCGGTCGATGAGCGTGTCCGAGGCCTGCGAGGCGCGGTCGAGCAGCACCGCGCCGATCACGCTGAAGAAGACGACGAGCACCACCATCACGCCGATCGCCGAGTAGAACCAGCCGCGCACCCCGAGCCGGCCTGAGCGTGCGACACGGCTCATCGGCATGCCGCTTTCCGCGCCTGCGGCCCTTGGCCGTCCTGCGTGACGTGCCGTAGCAGGAGGACCGCCACGTCGTCGCGGTCGCCGTGGCCGGTGCGGTCCCGGGTGGCGGCGATGAGGGCGTCGACGAATCGGTCGTCGGACAGGTGGGCCAGCGCCTTCGCGCTGCGCATCATCCGGTCCTGGCCGATGATCGCGCCGTGCTCGTCGCGGTTCTCGTAGAGCCCGTCCGTGTAGAGCAGGATCTCGCCGCCGGGCGGAACGGGCAGCGGGACGACGGGCCACCAGGCGCCCCCCGGGGCGATGCCGAGGGCGGGACCGTGTTCGCCTGTCTGGAGCGTCACCTCGCCGTGCAGTCGGGTCAGCGCGCCGGGGTGGCCGGCCCGGATCAGGCGCGCGGCGGGTTCGCCCGGGCGCCAGTCGATGGCGGCCAGGGTGGTGTAGGTCTCCTGTTCGCCGCGTTCGGCGTCGAGTACCCGTTCGAGACTCGCGAGCAGCGACGGTCCGCTGGCTCCGGCGAGTACCAGGGTGCGCCAGGCCACGCGCAGCGCCGCGCCGAGCGCGGCCTCGTCGGGGCCGTGGCCGGAGACGTCGCCGACCACGGCGTGCACCACGCCGTCCTCCGTCTCGACGACGTCGAAGTAGTCGCCGCCGAGCAGCGCTCCGTCGCGGTGCGGCAGGCAGCGCGTGGTCACCCGTACCGGTGCGCCGCGCAGCAGGGGCGTCGGCAGCAGGCCGCGTTCGAGGCGCTCGTTCTCCGCGGCGTGCCATCGCGCGGCCAGCAGGTCGGCGGCCGACTGCTCGGCGCGTTTGCGCTGGACCGCGTAGCGGATCGCCCGGTCCAGCAGTTCCGGGTCGACCCGGCCTTTGACGAGGTAGTCCTGCGCGCCGGCACGCACCGCGGCGAGTCCGGCGGCCCGGTCGTCGAGGCCTGTCATGACGACCACGGCGGTCGCGCCGAGGGAGGGCAGCCAGGTGTCGAGGGCGCCGATTCCGTCGAGGTCGGGCAGGTGCAGGTCGAGCACCAGGCAGTCGACCCGGCCCGCGGCGGTCGCCTCGACGGCTTCCCGCGCCGTGGCCACGCACACGACCTTCGTGGCGGTCACCGATTCGGCGAGCAGTTCCATGGTCAGCAGCGCGTCCGCCGGGTCGTCCTCGGCGACCAGGACCGCGAGTGCCGCGTCCTCCTCTGCCGGCGGCGGGGGGCCGGCCGTCGCGGACCCGGCCATCACTCTGTCGTACACGCGTCTCCCTCTTCCCTGCCCTCGAGCGCACCGACGCGGAGCCTCATCGCACGCCTGATATCAGGGCACGCCGGCAGGATGCGGGTCGCCGTCACAGTTGACGCCCGCGTGTACCCGGCCGCGCGGATTTGATGCGCGCCGGTTGGTATCGGGTGAAGCCGCAGCTCAGGCGGCATGTTTCGGTGGTCGGGGTTTGCCGGGCTGCTCGACCCCTATGCCAAGGCCGTCTCCGGCGAGGTCGGTTGGGGTCCGGAGGTGTTCGGGTACAGCTTCGGCGAGCCGAACAGCCGTAACGACGCGGACAGCGCCGCGCACACCATGCGCTCGATCGTGGTCAGCCCGTACTTCGACTGGGACGGGGGGCTGGGCGCCGACCATCGGCCCAACACGCCGTACCACGACACGGTGATCTACGAGGCGCACGTCAAGGGCCTGACGGCGCGTCATCCCGAGATACCGCCGGAGCAGCGCGGGACCTACGCGGCTCTCGCGCATCCGGCCGTGATCGAGCACTTGCGCGGCCTGGGGGTGACGGCCGTGGAGTTGATGCCGGTGCACCAGTTCGTGCACGACGAGCGGCTCGTGTCCCTCGGGCTGCCGAACTATCGGGGTTACAACACCATCGGATTTTTCGCCCCGCACAACGGGTACAGCGCGAGCGGCGACCGTGGTGAGCAGGTGCAGGAATTCAAGATGATGGTGAAGACCCTGCACCAGGCGGGGATCGAGGTCATTCTGGACGTCGTCTACAACCACACGGCCGAGGGCAACCACCTGGGTCCGACCCTTTCCCTCCGCGGCATCGACAACGCCGCGTACTACCGCTTGGCGGACGACGACCCGCGCTATCACCAGGACACGACCGGGACCGGCAACAGCCCGCAGATGCGCCATCCGCACGTCCTGCAGCTGATCATGGACTCGCTGCGGTACTGGGTGACGGAGATGCACGTCGACGGCTTCCGCTTCGAGCTCGCGGCGACGCTGGCCCGCCAGTTCCACAACGCCCACCACGAGAGCCTCGAGTTCACGCTGCCGCCCGCGCGGTTCGGCGAGATCTGGGAGACGGAACTCGACACGGCCGCGCCCGCCCGCTCCGCTCCCGCGCGGTTCAAGCCGGACGAGGCGCTGACGCTCGAAGGCCGCTCGATGCGGGTGCTGCGGCGGAGCACGCCGTGACCGACGGCCGGGTCGCGCCGCAGCCGGGGGCGTGAAAGAACACCGCGGGCCGGAGAATACGCGCCGGGATCGCGGGCACGCGCGGCGGGACCGCAGGAGCGCGAACACGCGGAAGGAGCGCTGCCGATGAGCGCGAAGGACAAGCTGAAGAACGCCGCCCAGAAGGCCAAGGGCAAGGCGCAGGAGGCCCAGGGCAAGGCGGCCGGAGAGCCCGAGAAGGAGATGCAGGGCCGCGCGAACCAGGGCGCGGGCGATCTCAAGCAGGCCGGGGAGAAGGTCAAGGACGCCGTCAAGAACGTGGCGGACAAGCCGCGCGACGAGTAGGGCGGCCCGCCCGCGCGCCCGCGGTGGCCCGAACCAAGCG
>DASTAE010000251.1:0-17108 GCA_035712985.1 Actinospica sp. | reverse complement strand
CCCGCGAGCGCCCGGATCCGGCGCACCTGGGCGGCCCGCTCCGCCGCGCGCTGGGCGTCGTATTCGCGGCGGGCGGCGCCCTGGACGAGGGCCTTGGTCTCGATGAGGGCGTCGCGGTCGGCGGCGAGCAGTTCGCGGACGAAGACCTCGGCGTCCATGGCCAGGTCGGCGTTGGGGATGACCTTGTTGGCGAGGCCCACCGAGAAGGCCTCGGCGGCGTCGATCCACCGGCCGGTCGCGCAGATCTCGAGGGCGCGGGCCGGGCCGACCAGGTCGACGAGGGGCTTGGTGCCGCCGAGGTCGGGGACCAGGCCCAGGGTGATCTCGCGCATCGCGAAGCGGGCGTCCTCGGCGACGAGGCGCAGGTCGCAGGCGAGGGCCAGCTGGAAGCCGGCGCCCACCGCGTGCCCCTGGATCGCCGCGACGGTGATCAGGTCGGGGCGGCGCCACCAGGTGAAGGCCTCCTGGAAGGCCTCGATGGTCATCTCGGCGTCGGCCTGGTCGGCGCTCGCCAGGTCGAGGAGGGTCTTGGCGCCGTTCTCGCCGCCGATCAGGACCGAGCGGTCGAGCCCGGCGCAGAAGGACGAGCCCTCGGCGCGCAGCAGCACGGCGCGGACGGTTCCCGGCAGGGCGCGGCCGATCTCGGCGAGGTGCCACCACGTGCTGGGGGTCATCGCGTTGCGGCGCTCGGGTTTGTCGAGCACCACGGTCGCCAGTTCGCCGTCCAGCCGGAGCCGGACCCCGGCGCGCGCGGCCGCGGCGGCCTTGGCCTCGGGCCACGCCTCGTCCTGTATAGCAGTGCTCGAACCGGTCACGGAATCGCTCTCGTCCATAGAAGTCGCGCTCACCTCGGTGGAACGGACTCGGTCCCGTCCCACTGTGCCGTCGAGTGCAAGAAGACCGACAAGGGCCTTGCATGCTCTCGGTGATCCCGCTCAGGACGATACCTCAACCGCGCGCCCGATCACGCCCTCGGTCCGGGAAACGAACGAGCCACCCGGCGCCGTCCTCGCGCCGGGTGGCTCCGTACTGGCTGTGCCGAGCCGGGACTCGGTTGTCGCGTTCGCGACCGCCGGTGATACCGTGACAGGGCAGGGCTAGGCGGTACGCGCCTTGCCGCGGGTGGCACCGCCGCGTCCACGCAGCGTGACACCGGACTCGCTGAGCATCCGGTGTACGAACCCGTACGAGCGTCCGGTCTCCTGGGCCAGGGCGCGGATCGACTCTCCGGCCTCGTACTTGCTCTTCAGATCGGTCGCGAGCTGCTCTCTCGCGGTGCCGGTGACCCGGCTGCCCTTCTTCAGGGTCTCGGCCACTTGCGCCTCCTAGAGGGGGTGTGGGGTACGTCCCACCTTGCACAGGGAATGTGCGCTCTGGCCTCCCATGATCACCCCTCTCGGCCGAGTTGACCACTGGTTCGCACGGAATTCTCCAATGGTATTCCCGGTGTACCTGCCGGTTTCCTCCGGGAATAACGCCGAATTTCAGGACAAAACGCCCACCCCGTTATGAGACTGTTACGGAGGGCAATCGACGTTCTGTCGGATACCGGGAACAGGCGTCCGCTCAGCGGCACACGGCGGACACGGAAAGCTCCCACCGGCCACGCAGGGCGACCGGCTCCGGCCCTCTAGGCGAGCGCGACCAGGTCCCGGTAGCCGTCGTTCCACAGGTCCTCGACGCCGTCGGGCAGCAGGATCAGCCGCTCCGGACCGAGCGCGTCCACGGCGCCCTCGTCGTGGGTGACCAGGACCACGGCGCCCTCGTACGTGCTGAGCGCGCCCAGGATCTCCGCGCGGCTGGCCGGGTCCAGGTTGTTGGTCGGCTCGTCGAGCAGCAGCACGTTCGCGCTGGAGACCACGAGGGTGGCCAGCGCCAGGCGGGTCTTCTCGCCGCCGGAGAGCACCGAGACCGGCTTGTCCACGTCGTCGCCGGTGAACAGGAACGAGCCCAGCGTCTTGCGCACCTCGACCAGGTCCAGGTCCGGCGCCGAGCTGCGCATGTTCTCCAGCACGGTGCGGTTCGGGTCCAGGGTCTCGTGCTCCTGCGCGTAGTAGCCGAGCTTCAGTCCGTGCCCCGGCTCGACGTTCCCGGTGTCCGGCTTCTCGACCCCGCCGAGCAGCCGCAGCAGCGTCGTCTTGCCGGCGCCGTTCAGGCCCAGGATGACGACCCGGGATCCGCGGTCCACGGCCAGGTCCACGTCCGTGAAGATCTCCAGCGAGCCGTAGGACTTCGACAGGCCGCTGGCCATCAGCGGGGTCTTGCCGCAGGGCGCCGGCTTGGGGAAGCGCAGCTTCGCCACCTTGTCCGAGGCCCGCTCCGCCTCCAGGCCGCTGAGCAGCCGCTCGGCCCGCCGCGCCATGTTCTGCGCGGCCACCGTCTTGGTCGCCTTCGCGCGCATCTTGTCGGCCTGCGCGAACAGCGTCTCGGCCTTCTTCTCCGCGTTGGCCCGCTCCCGCTTGCGGCGCCGCTCGTCGGCCTCGCGCTGCTCGAGGTAGGCCTTCCAGCCGACGTTGTAGATGTCGACGGCGCTGCGGTTGGCGTCCAGGTGGAAGACCTTGTTCACGCAGGCCTCGACCAGCTTCGCGTCGTGCGAGATGACGATGAAGCCGCCCTTGTAGACCTTCAGGTAGTCGCGCAGCCAGACGATCGAGTCCGCGTCCAGGTGGTTCGTCGGCTCGTCGAGCAGCAGCACCTCGTTGTCGCCGAACAGGATCCGGGCCAGCTCGATCCGGCGGCGCTGTCCGCCGGAGAGCGTGCCGAGCGGCTGGTCGAGCACCCGGTCGGGAAGGCCCAGGCTGGAGGCGATCACGGCGGCCTCGGACTCGGCCGCGTAGCCGCCCGCCGCCAGGAAGGCGGTCTCCGCGTTGGCGTACCGGCGCATCGCCTTGTCGTGCTCCGCGGCGTTCGCGCTGCCCATGACCTTCTCCGCGGCGCGCATCCGGCGCACCGCCTCGTCAAGGCCGCGCGCGGAGAGGATCCGGTCGCGCGCGATGACGTCCAGGTCCCCGGTGCGCGGGTCCTGCGGCAGGTAGCCGACCTGGCCCGAGCTGGTGATGCTGCCCGCGGCGGGCTGGCCCTCGCCGGACAGCAGCTTGGTCAGCGTGGTCTTGCCCGCGCCGTTGCGCCCGACCAGGCCGATTCGGTCGCCGGGGCCGACGCGGAAGGACGCGTCCTCCAGCAGGACTCGGGCGCCGACGCGTACTTCGACGTGGGAGGCAGTGATCACCGCACCATGGTACGTGACGGGGGCGCGCGCTTCCTCCGCGTTTCCACCGGACGGACGCGGACGTGTGCACATGCATCCGGCTTTACTAGAATATTGATTCACCCTGCACATGGAGGAGGGCTCCATGCCCGTCGTTGTGCCGAGGTTGGCCGTCCCCTTCGGGACGGATCTGCACCCGGCGACCGAAACGGCGCGGGTGGCGACCGAGCGGTGGGCTCGTGACTGCGGACTGACGGCCCGTCCGGAGCTTCGCGCACGCCTGCACGCGACCGCCCCCGCGCGGCTGGCCGGGCGGGTCGCGCCGTACGCGACCCTCGACGGCCTGCTGCTCAGCTCAGCCTGGGCCGCCTGGCTGTTCCTGTTCGACGACGAGTACTGCGACGAGTCGGACATCGGCTCCGACCCCGCGGCGATAACCGAGGTCACGGTCTGGCTGCTCAGCGCGCTGGAGACCGGGGAGTCCGATCCCGGGGACGTGTTCGGCGGCGCGCTCGCCGACCTCGGCGTGCGGCTGCGGAAGCTGACCGGTCCGGTCCAGTGGGGCCGGTTCGTCCAGGCCGTCACCGCGTATTTCTACGCGCTGGTCTGGGAGGCGAGCTGTCGGCGGCACGGCACGCTCGCGCCGCTCGGCGAGTACGTCAGGATGCGCCGGCACAGCGGGGCGGTGGCCACCTGCCTCGCCCTGATCGAGACGATCAACGGCTTCGAGCTGGACGACCGCGCCTGGTACGACCCGTCCGTGCGGGCCGCCTCCGACGCCGTGGCCGACATCATCTGCTGGTCGAACGACATCGTCTCCTACCGCAAGGAGGAGAGCCAGGCGGCGGACGTGCTGAGCCTGCCGACGGTGCTCGCGCGGCAGAACGGGCTGACCGAGCAGCAGGCGCTGGACCGCTGCGCGGCGATGCTGGACCGGCGGATCGCGGAGTACTACGCCTATGAGCGGCCGCTGCTGGCCTCGGGCAATCCCGGCCTGATCCGCTTCGCCTCGGATCTGCGGCACTGGATCGCCGGGAACCTGGAGTGGTCCTACGAGACGGGGCGCTACAGGGTCTCCGCCTCGTAGCGGGTCGGCGGCGGATCGGCGGCGGGGCCGCAGCGGGTCAGCCGCAGCGGCACGGTGTCCGGGTGCAGCGTCGTGCGGGCCACCGCGCGCACCCGGCTGCCCGGCACGCTCTCCAGCCGGTACCGGGTGACGACCGCGCACAACACGCCGTAGATCTCAGTCCACGCATACCCCTCGCCGAGGCAGCCGCGCGGCCCCATGCCGAAGGGCAGGTAGTGGGAGCCGACGAGCTCCGGGTCCGCGTCGATCCAGCGGTCCGGGTCGAAGCGGTCCGGGTCGGCGAAGGCGGCCGGATCGCGGTGCAGGCCGTAGAAGTTCAGCAGCACCTGGCTGCGCGCGGGCACGAGCGTGTCGTGCAGCCGCACGTCGCGCAGCGGCCGGCGGCCGAGGATCCAGCCCGGCGGGTAGAGCCGCAGGATCTCCTTCGCGAAACGCTCGGTGAGGTCGAGGCGGCGCATCTCGGCGACCGTCGGCGCGCGGCCCCCGGTGACCTCGAGCACCTCCTCGCGGATCCGCTGCTGCAGGCCGGGATCCTCGGCGAGCAGGTGCAGCGCCCAGGCCAGGACTCCGGCCACGGTCTCGGTCCCGGCGAGCAGCAGCGTCATGATCTCGTCGTGCGCCTGCGCGTCGGTCAGGCCGTCGCCGTCCTCGTCCACGGCGGAGAGCAGGATCGACAGCAGCGTCGGCGGTTCCTGCGCGTCCCCCGAGGCGGCCCGCCCGCGGTGCCGGGCGACCATCCCGTCGGCCACGGCGTGCACGGCGGCGAGGGACTGCTCGAAGCGGCGGTTTCCGGGCGTGGGCAGCCGTTCCAGGGTTCTGATCGGCAGCAGCGCCCTGCGACCCGCGCCGGAGAGCAGTTCCGGGAGCGAGGCGGTGACCTCGTCGGCGTCGACCTCGGAGCCCGACATGGAGTGGGCGACCAGGCGCATGGCCAGTGTCCGCATCTCGGCCGCGGCGTCCAGCACGGTGACGCCGTCGGCGGCCGGATCCCAGCGCGCGTCGAGGTGGTCGGCGGTCTGCGCGGCCATGGCGGTCGCGTAGCGTTCCACGGCGCTGTGGTCGAAGGCGGAGCGCACCAGGCTCTTGTTCCTGCGGTGCGCGGCCCCGCCGGAGGTGCCCACGCCGTCGCCGATCAGGGACCTGAGGGTGTCGAACTGGAAGCCCTTGTCGTAGTCCGCGGCGTCCCGCACCAGGATCGCGCGGATCAGGTCGGGATCGGTCACCAGATACGCGCGCACCGGGCCGAGCCGGGCGATCGCGACGGGGCCGAGCCGGACCGCGGAGGCGAGCAGCGACAGCGGATCGCGCAGCAGGGCCGGCGCGTGCCCGAGCACGGGCCAGGCGCCCGGCAGGGGGGCCGCGGCGAAGGGGTCGGCGTCGGGCGCCGGGAGCTGACGGTCCATGAGAAATTCCACGCTAGCGCGTTCGACCCGGCGTCGGAAGGAGCTCCCGGAGCGTGTCGGAGGGCGCCGTACGGCGCCCGATTTTCCACTCCCGAGACCTGTTTCTTCCCGAAAAACGACGCCGGAGGGCGACGATGCGGCTACCGTATGGCTGTCAGCGGAAAACGAGGAGGCGGTCGATGACGCCATCCGCGAGCGATCCCCGCGCGGCCAAGGGCCTGGGCGGGGTGGCCACGCTGCCCCCGAACGGCGGCACCCGACCGGTCGGCGCACCGCGCGATCCCGGTCCTGTCAGGCGCGAGAGGACCAGCCACGTGAGCGCGCGGCCCGGCGGCGACGGAGGTTGGGACGAACTCGGCTTCACCCCCAGCGGCTTCGACGCCGCGGCGGGCTTCTACAACTGGGTGCTCGGCACCGGCGAGGTGATCTGCGACGAGCAGACGTACCAGCTGCACGGGCTGACGCCCGATCCCGCGCTGCGCTTCGAGGCCTTCCTCGGCCAGGTGCCGCCGGAGGACGTGGCGGACCTGCTGGAGATCCTCGACCCGCTGCTCGCGCGGGTCGGCGACTACGTCTTCGAATACCGCGTGCAGCTGCCGGACGGCCGGATACGCACCCTGGAGACCCGCGGTCGGGTGGTGGCCGATCCGGTGTCCGGGGGACCGAACCGGATGATGGGCATCATCATCGACGTCACCGAGCGCCGCGCGGCGGAGCTCGAGGCGCTGCGCCGGGCCGCCGTGGCGGCGCGGATGCAGGAGGTCACGGCGGGGCTGGCCAACGCGGGTTCGCTGGCCGAGCTGCGCACCGCGGTCACCGCCGCGCTGCCGGCCCTCGGCGCGACCGGGCTGCTGGTCACGGACGCGGGACAGCCGGCCGAGGTGATCCTCGAGGCGGGGGACCTGGGCATGGCGGCGGGGCGGGTGCGGATCGGCCCCGACGGCCCGGTGCGCACGGCGGCGGCGACCGGGGACCCGCTGTTCTTCACGGAGGCGGCCGAGTTGCGGCGCCGCTTCCCGCAGTCGGTGGAGGCGATGCGCGCGACCGGCGCCGTCTCCTCGGCGGTGATTCCGATAGGGGGCGTGCCGCGGATGCGCGGTGTCTGCATGATCGGCTTCGACGGACCGCGCAGTTTCGACGCGTCGGAGCGGGCCTTCCTGGTGCTGGCGGCCAGCGCGATCGGCCAGGCCGTGCACCGGGCCAGGATCCACGACATCGAGCTCGCGCTCGCGATGGCGCTGCAGGGCGGGATGCTGCCGCGCACGCTGCGGCCCGGGCCCGGCGTCGAGGTGGCGCACCGGTACGAGGCGGCGACCACCGGCATCCAGGTCGGCGGCGACTGGTTCGACGCGGTGCACTGCGTGGACGGCACGACGCTGCTCATCATCGGCGACGTCGAGGGGCACAACGTGCAGGCCGCGGGCATGATGTACCGGCTGCGCACCACGCTGCTCGCCTACGCGGGGCAGAGCTCTGACGTCAG
Source organism: Actinospica sp. (assembly GCA_035712985.1). Classification (GTDB taxonomy): domain Bacteria; phylum Actinomycetota; class Actinomycetes; order Streptomycetales; family Catenulisporaceae; genus Actinospica. The sequence goes on along the minus strand of DASTAE010000251.1, from coordinate 9,927 downwards.
TGCGCTGATGCAGCGGGCGAACACCTTCGTCTGCGAGGCCAACGAGGACGCGGAGTACCCGCTGTTCGCCACCTGCCTGCTCGCGCTGATCGATCCGGAGCGGCGCACGATCAAGGTGAGCCGGGCCGGTCACATCCCGCCGGTGCTGGCGATCGGCGAGGAGAAGTGCTCCGTGCACCACAACGAGCCGGGCGTCCCGCTCGGGGTGCTGGAGGACTACGACTTCCCGGTCTTCACGGTGCCCTACACGCCGGGCACGATGATGATGCTGTGCACCGACGGCCTGATCGAGAGCATGGACAACAACCTCGACAAGGGCCTGGACCGGTGCCGGACCGTGGTCGACGGCCAGCGCGCGGAGAAGCTGGACACGGTGGCGGACGAGCTGCTCGCCGCCAACCGCCCCGACGGCGACGGACCGTGGAAGGACGACGTCGCCCTGCTCGTCGCGCGACTCGCCTGACCCCGGCTTATTCGGGCGGCCGCGCGCAGACCCTCTGGGTAGGATCCGAAGAGCCGAGTCGGATCCTACCGAGGGGACGTACGATGACTGACAAGCTTTCCGGCTGCGTGGCGCTGGTGACGGGGGCCTCCAGCGGAATCGGCCAGGCCACGGCGGCCGAACTGGCCTCGCTGGGCGCCCGGGTGGTGGCCGTCGCGCGCCGCAAGGACCGGCTCGACGAGCTGGTGGCCCGGATCGGGGCCGCGGGCGGGGCCGCCGACGCGATCGTCGCCGACATCACCGACGAGTCCGCCGCGCAGGACGTCGTCGCGCAGACCGTGGAGCGGCACGACCGGCTCGACATCCTGGTCAACAACGCCGGCGTGATGCTGCTCGGCCCGACCGCCGAGGCCAGCGTCGAGGACTGGAAGCGGATGGTCGACCTCAACGTCCTCGGCCTGCTCTACTGCACCCACGCGGCGCTCCCCCACCTGCTGGAGGCCGCGGAGAACGGACCGCGCCGCGTCTCCGACCTCGTGAACGTGAGCTCCATCGGCGGACGCACGGTCCGGCCCGGCAGCCAGGTCTACAACCTCACCAAGTGGGGGGTCGGCGCGCTCAGCGAGTCGATGCGGCAGGAGCTCGCGTCCAAGCACGTGCGCGTCTCGGTCATCGAGCCGGGAGCGACGCGCACCGAGCTGCAGGAGGCGAACCGCCCGGAGATCCTGGCGCAGATCCGCAGCCGCCAGGACGGATTCGAACTGCTCGACCCGCAGGATCTCGCGGACGCCATCGGCTACATGGTCACCCGGCCGCGGCACGTCAACGTGAACGAGATCATGGTGCGCCCGACCGAGGTCGTGTGACGTGGCGACCTACTACGACGAGATCACGCCGAAGCTGCTCAAGTTCATCGAGAAGCAGAACATGTTCTTCGTCGCGACCGCTCCGCTCGGCGACGGCCGCGTGAACGTCTCCCCCAAGGGATACGTCGACACGTTCAAGGCCCTCGACGCGCACACGTTCGCGTACCTGGAGCTGTTCGGCAGCGGCATCGAGACGAAGGCCCACCTGCGGGACAACCCGCGGATCACGATCATGTTCTGCTCCTTCGACCGCGAGTCCAACATCGTCCGGCTCTACGGGACCGGCCGCTACGTGCGCCCCGACGACCCGGAGTTCCGAGACTTCGCGCCGCACTTCAACCTCGACCATCCGGGCCTGCGCGGCCTGGTCGTCGTGTCGGTGGACAGCACCCAGGAGTCCTGCGGCTACGCGGTCCCGTACATGGAGCTCAAGGGCGAGCGGCCGGTGCTGGACACCATGCAGGGGCGCCGGCGGCCGGAGGAGTGGGCGCAGCGGGTGGCCGAGGTCAACAACACGAGCATCGACGGCCTGCCCGGCCTCGATCCCGACCACCCGCTGCCCACGGACGTGCCGCGCACGTACGCCTAGCCGGGTCTAGCTGTCGTAGGCGTGCCCCTCGCGGACCCAGTATTCGAAGCCGCCGATCATCTCGCGGACCGGATAGCCGAGCCTGGCGAACTCGAGCGCGGCCTTCGTCGCACCGTTGCAGCCGGGGCCCCAGCAGTAGGTCACGACGGAGGTCCCCGCCGGGATCTCCGCCGCGGCGCGCTGCGCGATCTCGCGGGTCGGCAGGTGGACGGCGCCGGGGACATGGCCCTTGTCCCAGGCGTCCCGGGAGCGCGAGTCGACGAGCACGAAGCCGGGGTCGCCGGTCTCCATCGCGACGTGCACGTCGGCGACGTCGGTCTCGTAGGCGAGCCGGTTCTCGAAGTGCTCTATGGCTGTCATCTGCATGTATTCAGGATCGGGGCTCGGCGTCGCCACAAGGAGTGGCGCGAACGCCATGGTTCGCTAAGATCGCGCCATGCTCCTGGAGATGCCGCGATCGCGCGCACTGCCGACCGTGGCCGCGTACCTGTTCGAGGGGATGTCGGCCTTCGAGCTCGGCTGCGTGACCGAGGTCTTCGCGCTGCCGCGGCCCGAGCTGGACGTGCCCTGGTACGAGTTCAAGGCGTGCGCCGAGACGCGGAGGCCGCTGCGCGCGCTCGGCGGCTTCTCCCTGGCCGCCGAGCACGGCATGGACGGGTTCACGGCCGCCGACACGCTGATCGTGACCGCGGTGCCGGACGTGCGCGGGGAGATTCCGCCGGGACTGGTCGACGCGCTGCGCACCGGATACGAGCGCGGGGCCCGCATCGTCTCCATCTGCTCGGGCGCCTTCGCGCTGGCCGAGGCCGGTCTGCTGGACGGGCTCGGGGCGACGACGCACTGGCGGTACGCGGACGTGTTCCGGCGGCGGTTCCCTCGGGTGCGGCTGGATCCGGACGTGCTCTACGTGGACGAGGGCAGGGTCCTGACCGGGGCGGGCAGCGCGGCGGGGCTCGACCTGTGCCTGCACCTGATCCGGCTGGACCACGGCTCGGCGGTGGCGAACGCCGTGGCCCGGCGGCTCGTGCTACCGCCGCACCGGGACGGCGGGCAGGCGCAGTTCATCGAGGCCGCGGTACAGGCGCGGGCCGGGGACGACGGCGTGGCCCGCTCGCTGGAGTGGGCGCTGGACCACCTCGCCGCGCCGATCTCGGTCGCCGAACTCGCGCGCGTCGCCAACCTCTCGACCCGCAGCTACCTGCGGCACTTCGCGCGCGCCACCGGCACCTCGCCGCTGCGCTGGCTGGTGAACCAGCGCCTGGCCGCGGCCCGGGAGCTGCTGGAAACCGGCGACGCGTCGATCGAGCGGGTCGGGGCGGCCGTCGGATTCGCCGACCCGGCGACCTTCCGGCACCACTTCACCCGCGCCGTCGGCACCCCGCCCTCGGCCTACCGCAGGACCTTCCGTCAGGAGCAGCCGAGGTTGTCGAGCTCGGGGTCGACCTCGGCCAGTTCGTCGTAGTCGGCGCCGGTCCCCCGCCAGGCCCAGGACTCCACGGAGCGGAGCCTGGCACGGCAGGACAGGTGCTGGTTCAGGGCCTCGGCGACCATCGCCGCCACGCTCACGCTGTCGTCCTGAGCGGCCAGTTCGACGCGGTCCCACAGCTGGTGCGGGATACCGACCGAGACCTCGAGCATCGATTCCATGGCGTCCATGGTGCTGAGCTCCGGGCCCGCGCCACGGAGACATTCCGCGCTTCCACTCGAAGGAGTGATTCCGCGACGGCGCGCCGCTATTCGAGGGCTGAGAGCAGCGCCCGCAGCTGGTCGGCGAGCACCGAGCGGTCCGCCGCGGGCAGGTGCCCGAGCACCTCGCTCTGCACGACGAGCCCCGCGGTGAGCGCCTCGTCGACCACCTCGCGGCCCTTGTCGGTCAGGCAGGCCTTGAGCGCGCGGCGGTCGTTCGGATCAGGGCAGCGCTCCAGCAGACCGGCCTTCTGCAGCTTGTCCAGCCGGCCGGTCATCCCGCCGGTGGTCAGCATCAGCGACTCGGCCAGCGCGGTGGGCGAGAGCGAGAAGGGCTCGCCGGAGCGGCGCAGCGTGGCCAGCACGTCGAACTCGCCGCGGCCGATCCCGAAGCGCGCGTAGGTCTGCTCGATCCGGTCCCCCATCGCGCGCGAGAGCCGGTAGATCCGCCCGAACACGGCCATCGGCTCGGTGTCCAGGTCGGGGCGCTCCGCGTGCCACTGCGCGGTGATCCGGTCGACCGCGTCGGCGGCCGCGAGGCGGGAGTCGGTGTCGTCGGGGGCCATGGATCCAGTATGCCAGATACCTATAGTGCTAAGTAGTTGTGGACTAAGTAGCTTAGGGCTAAGCTACTTTCATGCAAGCTTCCCAGACGCGACTCACGCTCGCCACCGCCGTGGCCCCGCTGACCTGGGGCAGCACCTATGCGGTCACCACGCAGTGGCTGCCCGCCGGCGAGCCCTTGGTCACGGGCGCGGTGCGCGCGCTGCCCGCCGGGCTGCTACTGCTCCTGGCGACCCGCAGCCTGCCGCGCGGCGCCTGGTGGTGGCGCGCGGCCGTGCTCGGAACGCTGAACATCGGCGCGTTCTTCGCGCTGCTCTTCGTCGCCGCGTACCGCCTGCCGGGCGGGATGGCGGCGGTCCTCGGCGCGATCCAGCCGCTGATCGTCGCCGGGCTCTCCATACCGGTCCTGCGGCAGCGGCCCAGCCGGCTGACGCTGCTGGCCGGCGCGGTCGGGGTCGGCGGCGTCGCGCTCGTGGTGCTCCAGGCCGTGACCCGCCCCGATCCGATCGGCGTGGCCGCCGGTCTCGGCGGCGCGGTGGCGATGGCCGCCGGCATCGTGCTCGGCAAGCGCTGGGGCAGGCCCGAGGGCGTGAGCGTCATCGCGTTCACCGGCTGGCAGCTGACCTTCGGCGGCCTGCTGCTCGCGCCCGCGGCGCTGATCTTCGAGGGCCTGCCCGGGCATCCGACGGCGGTGAACCTGGGCGGTTACCTCTACCTGGCCCTCATCAACACCCTGCTGGCCTACTGGCTCTGGTTCCGCGGCACGGCGGCCCTCGCGCCGACGGCGCTGTCCTTCCTGAGCCTGCTCAGCCCGGTCGGCGCGGCCGTGATCGGCTGGCTCGCGCTCGGCCAGCACCTCAGTCCCCTGCAACTGGCCGGACTGGTCCTCGCCCTCGGCGGCACCGTCCTCGGCCAACTGCGTCCCACCACCCCGAGAAAGGCAGTGCCGCCATGCTCTCCACAGACTCCGGAATCCTCAACGAGGCGTACGAGCGCTTCCACGCGACCGGCCCCGAGTTCGGCGGCGCTCTGACCAACCACGGCCCGATGGCCGTCGAGGCGATGGTGCGCCGCGGCCACGATCGCGAGGTGCACGCCTGGATCGACTGGTACCAAGACCGGTGGACGACGCCCCGCGCGGCCTGACCCCGGTCACGCACGAGACCTGGCAGGAGGCCCTCGGCGACATGACGCGGGTCGCCGACTGGACGAGGTTCATGCTCCGCGAGGTGCAGCTGCGTCCGTGGCGCGAGGTGCTCGTCGAGTGGTGGCCGCGGCTGCTGCCCGGAATCATCGCCGGCTCGACGCACGGTGTGATCCGCGTCGGCCATGCCGTCCGCGCGCTCCCGGCCGGCGAGACGGACGGTGACGATCCGCGGCTCCGGGAGTTCGCGCACGCCCTGGGCTACTGGGCCGCGCGCTGGCGGCTGCTCGGCGTCTCCACTCCCCCGCGCCTCGGCGGTGTCAGCGCGTCCGCGGCGCTGGCCGGAGTCCCGAGCGTGGCCGAACAGGGAATCAGCATCACGCACCGCCTCAACCAGCTCGGCGACACGGAGGGGTGGTCCTCGGCCTTCGACGCGCTGCGTGCCCCGGAGTCCCCGGAGCAGGCGGCCGACCTCCTCGCCGACCTCACGAACGCCGCCGTCCGCGACTACCTCCTGCGCGGCCACGCGAACCCGGTGATGCTCGTGCACGCCTCGACCGCGCCCACCGCCGTACTGCGCACCCTCCCCGTGCTGCCGACCGAGCTGTGGATCCCCTCCCTCGACGCCGCCTGGCTGGCGACGGCCGCCATAACCGCCGCGTACCGCAACACCGAGGCGCCGTCGGAAGCGATCGCCCAGGCCGTAGCCCGGACCGGCGACCCGCAGGAGACCTTCGACCGCGCAGTCCGCCACCGCGACGAACACGCCGTGAAGTTCGCCGACACCGCCCTGGACGCGTACGAGCGCACCGGAAGCACCGATGCGCTCGCCGCCGCCACCCGCGCGACCCTGATGATCAAGCAGGAGTAAGCGAAAAAGGCGAGAGCCCCCGCGGAAACGGGGGCTCTCGCCCAGCAGCTGGTGGCACGGCTCAGACGGTGAAGCCGCGGGCGCCAGGTCGCGTGCAGGCCGCCTCAGGCCTTACCGCCGAGGGCACGCACTAACCGCGTCGGCCCAGGTCAGACGTTGAAGCCGAGGGCGCGGAGCTGGTCGCGGCCGTCGTCGGTGATCTTGTCGGGGCCCCACGGCGGCATCCAGACCCAGTTGACCCGGAAGTCGCTGACCAGGCTGGAGGTGGCCGTGCGGATCTGGTCCTCGATCACGTCCTGCAGCGGGCAGGCCGCGGAGGTGAGCGTCATGTCGATGATCGCCACGTTCGCGTCGTCCACGGTCAGGCCGTAGATCAGGCCCAGGTCCACCACGTTGATGCCGAGCTCCGGGTCCACGACGTCGCGCAGAGCCTCCTCGACGTCGTCCAGGGCGGCCACGCCGCCGCCGGCGGGCTTCTCGGTCTGCTGCTCGCTCACTGTTCCGTCTCCTTCGTGGTGGTCGCCAGGGCCTGGGCCGCGGCGTCCTTGAACGCCATCCAGGACAGCAGCGCGCACTTGACCCGCGCCGGGAACTTCGAGACGCCGGAGAACGCGACCGCGTCCTCCAGGACGTCCTCATCGCCCTCGGCCTCGCCCTTGGACTGCATCAGCTCGAGGAACGCGTCGCCGACCTTGAGGGCCTCGGCGACGGACTTGCCGATCACCAGGTCCGACATCACCGAGGCCGAGGCCTGGGAGATGGAGCAGCCCGCCGACTCGTAGGACACGTCGCGGACCAGGGCGTCCTCGCCGCGCTGCGGGTCGGTCAGGTGCACCCGCAGGGTCACCTCGTCGCCGCAGGTCGGGTTGATGTGGTGCACCTCGGCGCCGAACGCGTCCCGCAGACCCTTGTGGTGCGGGTTGCGGTAGTGGTCCAGGATGATCTCCTGGTACATGGAGTCGAGCTTCATGATGTGGCTACTCCCCTCTCCTCCTGGCGGCCGGAGTCCTTCATGGTGTGGCTACTCCTCTGTGCTCTCGCTCGCCTCAGGCCCCGAAGAACCGCTTGACGTACTCGAGGCCCTCGACGAGCGCGTCGATCTCCGCCTTCGTCGTGTACACCGAGAAAGACGCTCGCGTGGTCGCGGGAATTCCATAGCGCACGCAGACCGGCCGCGCGCAGTGCTGGCCGACGCGCACGGCGATGCCCTGCTCGTCGAGCACCTGGCCGACGTCGTGCGGGTGGATCTCGCCGAGGCCCGCGATCTCGAGCGTGAAGGAGATCGCGGCGCCGTGCGCGTCCGGGGTCTGCGGTCCGATGATGCGCAGGCCGTCGACCGCCTTCAGCTTCTCGAGGGCGTAGGCGACGATCTCGTGCTCGTGCGCGGCGACGTTCTCCATGCCGAGCCCGGTCAGGTAGTCCACGGCCGCGCCCAGGCCCACGGCCTCGGCGATCGGCATGGTTCCGGCCTCGTACTTGTGCGGGATCGGCGCGTAGGTCGAGCCCTCCATGGTGACCGTGCCGACCATCTCGCCGCCGCCGAGGAAGGGCGGCAGCTCGTTGAGCAGCTCGGCCCGGCCCCAGAGCACGCCGATGCCGGTCGGGCCGAGCATCTTGTGCCCGGTGAAGGCGACGAAGTCGGCGCCGAGCTCCTGCACGTCCAGCGGGATGTGCGGGGCGGACTGCGAGGCGTCCACCACGACGATCGCGCCGACGTCGTGCGCCCGGCGGACGATCACGTCCAGCGGGTTCAGCGTGCCGAGGATGTTCGAGACGTGCACCACCGAGACGACCTTGGTCCGCTCGTCGATGATCTCGTCGAGGTCGGACAGGTCGAGCCGGCCGTCGTCGGTGAGCTTGAGCCAGGCCAGCTCGGCGCCGGAGCGCTGGGTGGTCAGCTGCCAGGGCACGATGTTGGAGTGGTGCTCCATCTGCGTGATCACCACGCGGTCGCCCTGCCCGAGCCCGTAGGGCTCGCCGGCCCAGCCGAGCACGCTGGCGACCAGGTTCAGCGCCTCGGACGAGTTCTTCGTGAAGATGACCTCGTTGCGGTCCGGCGCGTTGATGAAGGCCGCGACCTTGTCCCTGGCGCCCTCGTACAGCGCGGTGGCCTCCTCGGCCAGCGCGTGCACGCCGCGGTGCACGTTCGAGTGGTGCAGGGAGTAGTAGTCGGTCATCGCGTCGATGACCTGGCGCGGCTTCTGCGAGGAGGCCGCGGAGTCCAGGTAGACCAGCGGCCGGTCGTCGCCGACCCGGCGCTCGAGGATCGGGAAGTCCTTGCGGATTCCCTCGACGTCCAGGGACATGTCAGGCTACTTCCTTCACACCGGTGTACTTCTCGTAGCCCTCGTCCTCCAGCACCTGCGCGAGCTCGGCGCCGCCCGACTCGACGATCCGCCCGGCGGCGAACACGTGCACGTAGTCCGGCTGGATGTACTTCAGGATCCGGGTGTAGTGGGTGATCAGCAGGGTGCCGACCTCGCCGGTCGCGCGGACCCGGTTGACGCCCTCGGAGACGACGCGCAGCGCGTCCACGTCGAGGCCGGAGTCGGTCTCGTCGAGCAGCGCGATCTTCGGCTTGAGCAGTTCGAGCTGCAGGATCTCGTGCCGCTTCTTCTCGCCGCCGGAGAAGCCCTCGTTGACCGAGCGCTCGGCGAAGGAGGAGTCCATCTGCAGCTGCTCCATCGCCGCGTTGACCTCCTTGACCCAGGTGCGCAGCTTCGGGGCCTCGCCGCGGATCGCGGTGGCGCTGGTGCGCAGGAAGTTGGCCACCGAGACGCCGGGCACCTCGACCGGGTACTGCATCGCCAGGAACAGGCCCGCGCGGGCGCGCTCGTCGACGGTCATGGACAGCACGTCCTCGCCGTCGAGCAGCACCTCTCCGCTGGTCACGGTGTACTTCGGGTGGCCCGCGATCGAGTAGGCGAGCGTGGACTTGCCGGAGCCGTTCGGGCCCATGATGGCGTGCGTCTCGCCCTGCTTGACCGTCAGATCGACGCCCTTGAGGATCTCCTTCTGCGCGCCCTCGGCGTCGACGGAGACGTGCAGGTCACGGATTTCGAGAGTTGCCATCACAGCTCCACATTCGTGGCGACGTAGATGACATCGCCTTCGATCTTGGTCGGGTAGACGGGGACGGGGTCGACGGCCGGAAGGCAGGAGGGCTTGCCGGTGGTCAGGTTGAAGGTCGAGCCGTGCAGCCAGCACTCGATCTCGCCGTCGACGATCTCGCCCTCGGAGAGCGGCACCTCGGCGTGCGAGCAGGTGTCGAAGAGCGCGTGCACGGTGTCGTCGGAGGTGCGGACGACCATCACGGCCACCTCGCCGACCTCGCAGCGTTCCGGGCGGTCCGCCTCGAAGTCGCCGAGGCTGCCGACCGCCTCCCACTCCGGCTCCTCGTGATGACGGCTCACGCGTTCACCTCGCCGACGCTCGTCGCGGGCGTTCGCCGCACTGCTCCGATGGATGCGCTCGCAAGCTCGCTCATCGGGCGAGCTCCTGCTCGACCTTGGCCATCAGCTGCTCCTCGAGCTCGGCGATGCCGATCTGCCGGATCACGTCGGCGAAGAAGCCGCGCACCACCAGGCGGCGCGCCTCCTCCTCGCGGATGCCGCGGGCCTGGAGGTAGAACAGCTGCTCGTCGTCGAAGCGGCCGGTCGCCGAGGCGTGTCCGGCGCCGACGATCTCGCCGGTCTCGATCTCCAGGTTCGGCACCGAGTCGGCGCGGGCGCCGTCGGTCAGCAGCAGGTTGCGGTTCAGCTCGTA
>DASTAE010000250.1:0-6246 GCA_035712985.1 Actinospica sp. | reverse complement strand
GATCAACACCGAGAACATGGGCCAGTTCGAGCGCACGCTGATCATCGTCGACGAGGGCGCCTACGTGCACTACGTCGAGGGCTGCACCGCGCCGATCTACAAGTCAGACTCCCTGCACTCCGCGGTCGTCGAGATCATCGTGAAGAAGGACGCCCGCTGCCGGTACACGACCATCCAGAACTGGTCGAACAACGTCTACAACCTCGTCACCAAGCGCGCGGTCGCCTACCAGGGCGCGACGATGGAGTGGATCGACGGCAACATCGGCTCCAAGGTCACGATGAAGTACCCGGCGGTCTACCTGATGGGCGAGTACGCCAAGGGGGAGACGCTGTCGGTCGCGTTCGCCGGCGAGGGCCAGCACCAGGACGCAGGCGCCAAGATGGTGCACGCCGCGCCCAACACGTCCTCCACGATCGTGTCCAAGTCCGTCGCCCGCGGCGGCGGCAGGACGTCCTACCGGGGCCTGGTCAACGTGCAGGAAGGCGCTACGCACTCCAAGTCCACGGTCAAGTGCGACGCGCTCCTCGTCGACACGATCAGCCGGTCGGACACCTACCCGTACAACGACATCCGCGAGGACGACGTCGAGATGGGCCACGAGGCGACCGTCTCGAAGATCTCCGCCGACCAGCTGTTCTACCTCATGTCCCGCGGCCTCACCGAGGACGAGGCGATGGCGATGATCGTCCGCGGCTTCGTCGAGCCGATCGCCCGCGAGCTGCCCATGGAGTACGCGCTCGAGCTCAACCGGCTGATCGAGCTGCAGATGGAAGGGGCGGTCGGCTAAGAATGTCGAACCTGGCCAGCGCGGTCGAGACCGCGCCTGTCTCAAGCCTGCACTCAGCCGGGTCAGTGCACCCGGACGACTTCGCGGTCCCGACGGGCCGCGAGGAGGAGTGGCGGTTCACCCCGCTCAACCGCCTCCGCAAGCTGCACGCGGACGCCCCCCTCGGGACGTCCGGGGTGACGGTCTCCGTCGAGGCCGCGCCCGAGCTCATGGTGGAAACGACTGAGCTGCCGCAGCGGGTTCAGGTTGCACCCGGCCGGCGGTTCCTTCCCGCGGACCGGGTCAGCGCCCGCGCGTACGCCGCCGCCGGGCAGGCGACGGTGCTCACGGTCCCCAAGGACACGACGGCCTCCAGCCCCACGTACGTGCGCGTGACCGGCGCGGACGCGCCGGCTGACCCGAACGCGGGCGGGACCGCCGGGCACCTCGTCATCGACGTGCAGCCCTACGGGCGGGCCACCGTGGTCATCGACCAGACGGGCTCGGCGACCTACGCGGACAACGTCGAGATCCACGTCGCCGACGGCGGCGACCTGACCGTGGTCGCCCTGGCCGACTGGGCCGGCGACACCGTGCAGGTGGCGCACCACGTCGCGACCCTGGGCCGGGACGCGCACCTGGCGCACTTCGCGGTCACCCTCGGCGGGTCCCTCGTCCGGCTCTCCCCGACCGTCCGCTACGCCGGGCCGGGCGGTGACGCCGAACTGCACGGCATCGCGTTCGCCGACGCCGGCCAGCACCTGGAGCACCGGCTGTTCGTCGACCACGACACGCCCAGCTGCCGGTCCCGCGTCGCCTACAAGCACGCGCTGTCCGGCGACGGGGCGCGCACCGTCTGGATCGGCGACGTGCTCATCCGCCCGGAGGCGGCCGGCACCGACACCTACGAGTACAACAGGAACCTGGTGCTCACCGACGGGGCGCACGCGGACTCGGTGCCGAACCTTGAGATCCTCACCGGCGAGGTCGTCGGCGCCGGGCACGCCTCGACCAGCGGCCGGCTCGATGACGAGCACATCTTCTACCTGCAGGCCCGCGGCATCCCCTTCGAGGACGCGCGCCGGCTGGTGATCCGCGGGTTCTTCGGCGAACTGATCGCCAAGATCGGCGTGCCGGAGCTTGAGGAGCGGATCACCACGGCCATTGAGAAGGAGCTGGCGTGAGCGAGTTTGCGAGCGAGCCGGCTAACACAGTGCGTCCGCGAATGCGGACTCCGAGCGCCAGCGAGGTGTCCTCGTGAGCGAGTTTGTCCGCGCGTGCGCTGTTTCTGAGCTGAAGGACGACGGCGCGATCAGCGTCGTGCTCGGCGCCGACGAGATCGCGATCGTGAAGACCGAGGGAGAGGTGTTCGCGATCCGCGACTGGTGCTCGCACGCCGCCGTGCCGCTGTCCGAGGGCGAGGTCGACGGCTACACCATCGAGTGCTGGCTGCACGGGTCCTGCTTCGACCTGCGGACCGGCAAGCCGACCGCGATGCCCGCCACCGTCCCGGTGCCCGTTTACCCCGTCAAGATCGAGGGCGACGACGTCCTCGTCGCCGTAGAGGAGCCTAGCTAGTGTCCACCCTTGAGATCCGCGACCTGCATGCCAGCGTCACCGAGGCCGACGGCTCGCTGCGCGAGATCCTGCGCGGCGTCAACCTGACAGTGCGCGACGGCGAGACGCACGCCATCATGGGACCGAACGGCTCCGGCAAGTCCACCCTCGCCTACGCCCTCGCGGGCCACCCCAAGTACACAGTCACCTCCGGGTCCGTGACCCTGGACGGCGAAGACGTGCTGTCGATGACCGTTGACGCCCGGGCCCGGGCCGGGCTGTTCCTCGCCATGCAGTACCCGGTCGAGGTGCCCGGCGTGTCGGTGTCGAACTTCCTGCGCACCGCGGTGACCGCCGTGCGCGGCGAGGCCCCCAAGCTGCGGAACTTCATGAAGGAAATGCGCGGCGCGATGGGCGACCTGGCCATCGACCCCGTGTTCGCCGAGCGGTCACTCAACGAGGGATTCTCCGGCGGCGAGAAGAAGCGCCACGAGATCCTCCAGCTTGACCTGCTCGACCCCAAGGTCGCCATCCTCGACGAGACCGACTCCGGACTGGACGTCGACGCGCTGAAGATCGTGTCCGAGGGCATCAACCGGTTCCGCGCCAAGCCCGGCCGCGGGGTGCTGCTGATCACCCACTACAACCGGATCCTGCAGTACGTCCAGCCCGACTACGTGCACGTCTTCGTCGCCGGCCGGATCGTCCAAGAGGGCGGCGCCGAGCTGGCCAGGGTGCTGGAGAACGAGGGCTACGAGAAGTTCACCGGGGCGGCGGCCTCAGCATGAGCGGGCGCTGGACACGAGCGAGCCTCGGTTCGCGGGCGAGCGGGAAGTCCGCGAGCGAGCCTTGGTCCGCGGGCGAGGGGGAAGGCACGGCATGAGCCTGGACGTTGAGGCGATCCGGAAGGATTTCCCGATCCTGTCCCGGACCGTGCGGAACGACAAGCCGCTGGTCTACCTGGACTCCGGGGCGACGTCGCAGCACCCGGTCCAGGTGCTGGACGCCGAGCGCGAGTACTACGAGAAGCACAACGCCGCGGCGCACCGGGGCGCTCACCTGCTCGGCGAGGAAGCGACCGAGATCTACGAGGGAACCCGCGCCAAGCTGGCGTCCTTCCTCGGCGCCGCCTCGCCGGACGAGATCGTTTTCACCAAGTCGGCGACCGAGAGCATCAACCTGGTCGCGTTCGGGCTGGCCTGGTCGCTCCGGCCGGGCGACGAGATCCTCATCTCCGAGATCGAGCACCACGCCAACCTGGTCCCGTGGCAGCAGCTCGCCCTGCGCACCGGCGCGACGCTGAAGTGGTTCAGGGAACTGCCGGACGGCCGCCTCGACGTCGATGAGTCGCTCGTGACCTCGCGGACCAGGGTCGTCGCGGTCACCGGGCAGTCGAACGTCACCGGCGTGATCCCCCCGCTGCGCGAGATCGGAGAGCTGGCCCGCTCGGTCGGCGCGCTGTTCCTCGTGGACGGCGCCCAGCTGGTGCCGCACCACCCGGTTGACGTCCGGGAGCTGGGGGCCGACTTCCTCGCCTTCTCCGGCCACAAGATGCTCGGCCCGCTCGGCCTCGGCGTCCTGTACGGCAAGTACGCGGCGCTTGAAGCGCTGCCCCCGTTCCTCACCGGCGGCTCGATGATCGAGGTCGTCCGCATGGAGGAGTCCACTTTCCTCCCGCCCCCCGCCAAGTTCGAGCCGGGCGTCCCTCCGGTCTCGCTGGCCGCCGGCCTCGGCGCGGCCGTCGACTACCTGAACGCCCTCGGCATGGAGAACGTCGCCGCCCACGAGAAGGCGCTGACCGAACACGCGCTTGAGGCCCTCGGGGTGATCGACGGAGTGCGGATCCTGGGTCCGCTGACCGCGGAAAACCGCGGCGGCACGGTAGCGTTCGAGGTCGAGGGCGTGCACGCTCATGACGTCGGCCAGGTCCTCGACGAGCTGGGCATCGCGATCAGGACCGGCCACCACTGCGCGTGGCCGCTGCACCGGACGCTGGGCTGCCAGTCATCGAACCGGGCGAGTTTCTACCTTTACAACACGCTGGATGAAATCGATGCCCTGGCCGACGGAATCCGCTACACAAAGAAGTTCTTCCGTGTCTGACCGGGGTAAGGCGAAGCGAGGGCCCGGCGTCCCGCACTGCCCGGCCGCGGCCAGGGAGCGGAACATCGTGTACCCGAAGCGCGTTACAAGAGGGCGCCATGCAGCTTGAGAACATGTACCAGGAGATCATCCTGGACCACTACCGGAACCCGCACCACAAGGGCCTGCGGGATCCGTTCGATGCGCAGGTGTACCACGTCAACCCGACCTGCGGCGACGAGGTGACGCTGCGTGTCTCGCTGAAGCGGGTCTTCCCGGAGAACACGGGCGACGGCGAGCCGGTCGTCGAGGACGTCTCCTACGAGTCCCTCGGCTGCTCGATCAGCCAGGCCAGCACGTCGGTGATGACCGACCTGGTGATCGGCAAGCCGGTCAGCGAGGCGATGAAGGTCGGCGACGCTTTCCTCGAGCTGATGCAGTCCAAAGGGCAACTGGAGCCGGATGAGGACGTCCTGGAGGACGCGGTGGTGTTCGCCGGCGTCTCCAAGTACCCGGCGCGGGTCAAGTGCGCGCTGCTCGGCTGGATGGCCTGGAAGGACGCCACCGCCAGGGCCCTGGCGAACTCCGACAACCACTCCGAAACCGGGGGAGAGGCATGACCGAGAACGCGGCGGTCCCCGTGCTTACCGACGAAGAGATCAAGCAGAAGACCGAGGACATCCTCGAGGCACTGCGGGACGTGGTCGATCCTGAGCTCGGCATTAACGTGGTCGACCTCGGCCTCGTCTACGACGTGCACCTTGACGGCCCCGGCAAGGCCATCCTTGACATGACGCTGACCAGCGCCGCCTGTCCGCTCACCGACGTGATCGAGGGGCAGGCGGAAGAGGCCCTCAGGGACATTCTTGAGGACTTCTCGATCAACTGGGTGTGGATGCCGCCGTGGGGCCCGGACAGCATCACCGACGACGGCCGCGAACAGCTCAGGGCGCTGGGCTTCAACCTCTAGCCGCTGGCGCCCTTCGGGCGCCATGTTGGCGCGAAAGTCCGCCGCCGCTGAGCGTCCTTAGATCGGAATCCGCCTATTTTCTGACCAGTCTCACGCTGCGCGAAGCGGGGGCGGTGGAGTGCCAACCGCCCCCGCTTCGCGCGTCTCGCGGAGACCTCGCCGCGCCTATGGCGCTGGGCGGGGCTGCCGCCCACGTTACGGCGGCTGCCCCGTGCCGCTCAGCTATCGCTCTTTCTCGCTGGTCCCGGCGATCAGCTTGTCGAACCGCTGGTCGACGGCGTCCAGTCGCTGGTCGACGGCGTCGAACCGGCGGCTGGTGTCGGCTTTGAACGTGCCGACCTCCTCTTTGAGGAAGCCGAAGTCGCTCTTGATGAAGCCGCAAATGGCAATACGTTGCCATTTGGCAGTGTTGTTGGCAATGATTTGCGCAATGCAGAAGGCGAGCCGGGCAGGGAAGCCGGCAAGCGAAAGGACCGCGCGCCAGGACCACGGGATCGGTAAGTTAGCGTTTTGATGCGATTTATCACCATTTAAGCGGATCTGGCGGCACGCCTGGCACGGAGAGCGCCTCGCCCCCCGCCGCGCCAGGCGGGCCCCGGCGGCGCCCGGGACACCCCGGCCCCCTCTTCGCACACCGGGCGGCCGCGCAAACGGCGCGAACCGGACACGGAAGTGGTGCCCTGGTAAGCGAAGGCGCCCCGGCGCCCCGGAACGCCCCGGTGCCGCGCGGCCCGCGGCACCCTCCGGCGCCCGCGCGGGCAACACCGAACCAGGCATACGGGACGAAATACCCGCCTTGCCGATCTCGTGGCCCGATACCTTCGCGGTGGCAGGCCTTGAAGACGATTGAATTCCCTGAGGCCGGCCG
>DASTAE010000249.1:0-30662 GCA_035712985.1 Actinospica sp. | reverse complement strand
GCCGCCTGGTGCTCGGTCTCGGTTCCCGCGTGGTCCGCGGTGGCGCTCACGGAGTCGTTCCTCCCAGTCTGGGTGCCGGGCGTCGCGTCCTGCGCGGCCCGGGTGCTGTTTTCATCCACCGGGCTAGTCCACACGTCGCGGGGCCGGGACGCAAGTACCCGGCACCCGTTGCGCTGAATCCGGGGCCGACTCGCGGCCCCGGATCCCAGGACGCCCGGTGCTCCGTCCGGCTCTACCAGCCGGGCCTGCTGTGGATACGGCGGCTCGAGCGCTGCTCGCCGCCGAGCTTCACCGCGCTCTCGATCACGGCGTCCGGGCCGGGGAACAGCAGCCGCTTGCGGCCGTCCTTGAACTGCACCAGGTACGGGGGAGCCCCGTCGGTGCCGCGCACCTCGAGGATCTCCGCGAGATCCTCGGTCATGCCCAGGTGGTTGGTGTGGATGTGCAGGGTGTCGCCTATGGCTGCACGCATATCGAGCCGCCTCTCGCCGCGCGGGATCGTTCCGGTTCTTCTCGAGTGTCGGCAGTGGCCGTGTGGGGCGCACGGTATCGCCGGGTGACCGGGCGACCACGCTCCGCCGACGCCTTCCATCTAGGAAACAACGGAACCGGCGCATTGCCAACAGGTACCGGGCCCCCTTTCGCGCGCCGATCGCCTCCCGGCTCCGCCCCGGCGCGGTACGGAGCGGTCCGGTCCGCCGCTCCTTCCGCTGAGATTACGAGGACGTCCGACAATCGGACTCCGTTCGGGTGTCGGGGGCCGTTCGGGGCGGGTTGTGACCCGATAGGTGACGGTTACCGCCGAGTAGAGATGACGCGGCGCGGCCCCGCGTACGACGATGGGGGAGAACGAAGGTACCGAACCGTAGGACGAAAGCGGCCGCGGTGGATCCGGCTATGCGGACCGTCGACGGCGCGCGCGTTTCGCGATCACCTCTAAGGACGAACGTGGCGAGCGGACGAGAGCGTTTCTCGATCATCAGTGACGGCCTGCCGAGCCAGCTGCCGGACATCGATCCGGCCGAGACCGGCGAGTGGATCGACTCTTTGGACGCGGTCGTCAACGAGCAGGGCCGCCAGCGCGCCCGCTACCTGATGCTGCGTCTGCTCGAGCGGGCGCGCGAGCACCAGGTCGGCGTGCCCGGCCTGCGCTCGACCGACTACATCAACACGATCCCGCCGGAGCGCGAGCCCTGGTTCCCCGGCGACGAGGACATCGAGCGCCGGATCCGCGCGTACATCCGGTGGAACGCGGCCATCATGGTCTCCCGGGCGAACCGCCCCGGCATGGGCGTCGGCGGCCACATCGCCACGTACGCCTCCGCCGCCTCGCTCTACGAGGTCGGCTTCAACCACTTCTTCCGCGGCAAGGACCACGGCGAGCCGGGCGACCAGGTCTTCTTCCAGGGCCACGCCGCGCCGGGCATCTACTCCCGCGCCTTCCTCGAGGGCCGGCTGACCGAGGCGCACCTCGACGGCTTCCGCCAGGAGCACAGCCACACCCCGGGCCTGCCCTCCTACCCGCACCCGCGGCTGATGCCGGACTTCTGGGAGTTCCCGACCGTGTCCATGGGCCTCGGCCCGATCGGCGCGATCTACCAGGCCAGGTACAACAAGTACATGTACAACCGCGGCCTCGCGGACACCTCCCGCTCGCACGTGTGGGCGTTCCTGGGCGACGGCGAGACCGACGAGCCCGAGTCGCTGGGCGCCCTGTCCATCGCCGCGCGCGAGGAGCTGGACAACCTCACCTTCGTCATCAACTGCAACCTGCAGCGGCTCGACGGCCCGGTGCGCGGCAACGGCAAGATCATCCAGGAGCTGGAGTCCACCTTCCGCGGCGCCGGCTGGAACGTCATCAAGGTGATCTGGGGCCGGGACTGGGACCAGCTGCTGGCCCAGGACGTGGACGGCGCCCTGGTCAACAAGATGAACACCACCCCGGACGGGCAGTTCCAGACCTACTCGGTCGAGTCCGGCGCGTACATCAGGGAGAACTTCTTCGGGGCCGACGCCCGGCTGCGCAAGATGGTCTCCGGCATGGACGACGACCAGCTGCGGCTGCTGTCCCGCGGCGGCCACGACTACCGCAAGGTCTACGCGGCCTTCAAGGGCGCCCGCGAGCACGTCGGCCAGCCGACCGTGATCCTGGCGCACACCGTGAAGGGCTGGACCCTCGGCAAGGACTTCGAGGGCCGCAACGCCACGCACCAGATGAAGAAGCTCACCAAGGCCGAGCTCAAGGAGTTCCGCGACCGGCTGCACCTGCCGATCACGGACGAGCAGCTCGCCGCCGACCTCCCGCCGTACTTCCACCCGGGTGAGAACTCCGACGAGATCCAGTACATGAAGGAGCGGCGCGCGGCCCTCGGCGGCTACCTGCCCTCGCGCGTGGTGCGGCCCAAGCAGCTCAAGCTCCCGGGCGACTCGGTCTACGCGGACCTGAAGAAGGGCTCAGGCAAGCAGCAGGTCGCCACCACGATGGCCTTCGTCCGGCTCCTCAAGGACCTGATGAAGGACAAGGAGATCGGCGCCCACTTCGTGCCGATCATCCCGGACGAGGCGCGCACCTTCGGCATGGACTCGCTGTTCCCGACGGCGAAGATCTACTCGCCGCACGGCCAGACCTACGAGGCCGTGGACCGCGAGCTGCTGCTGTCCTACAAGGAGTCCAAGCAGGGGCAGATCCTGCACGAGGGCATCAGCGAGGCCGGCGCGACCGCGTCGCTGATCGCGGCGGGCACCTCGTACGCGACGCACGGCGTGCACTCGATCCCGATCTACATCTTCTACTCGATGTTCGGCTTCCAGCGCACCGGCGACCAGTTCTGGCAGTTCGCCGACCAGATGGGCCGCGGCTTCGTGCTCGGCGCCACCGCGGGCCGCACCACGCTGACCGGCGAGGGCCTGCAGCACGCGGACGGCCACTCGCACCTGATCGCCTCGACGAACCCGGCCGTCGTCGCCTACGACCCGGCCTTCGCCTTCGAGATCAGCCACATCGTGCAGGACGGCCTTCGCCGGATGTACGGCTCGAGCGCCGAGCACCCGCACGGCGAGGACGTGTTCTACTACGTCACGCTGTACAACGAGCCGGGCCAGCAGCCCGCCGAGCCCGCCGGCATCGACGTGGACGGCCTGCTCAAGGGCCTCTACAAGTACCAGGACGCCCCGGCCGGCGCGGCCGACCGCCCCCGCGCGCAGCTGCTCGCCTCCGGCGTCGGCCTGCCGTGGATCCTCAAGGCGCAGCAGCTGCTGGCCGAGGACTGGGGCGTGGCCGCGGACGTGTGGTCGGCGACCTCCTGGACCCAGCTGCGGCGCGACGCCCTCGCGGTGGACGAGCACAACTTCCTGCACCCGGAGGAGCCCGCCCGGGTTCCGTTCGTGACCGAGACGCTGGCCGGCACGCAGGGCCCGGTCGTCGCGGTCTCCGACTGGATGCGCGCGGTGCCCGACCAGATCGCGCAGTGGGTGCCGAACGACTTCACCTCGCTGGGCGCCGACGGCTTCGGCTTCGCGGACACCCGCGGCGCCGCCCGCCGCTTCTTCCACATCGACGCCGAGTCGGTGGTCGTGGCGACGCTGGCGCAGCTGGCCAAGCGCGGCGAGGTCAAGCGCGAGGCGGTCGCCGAGGCGATCAACCGCTACCAGCTGCTCGACGTCAAGGCCGCGGGCACCGGGCCGACCGGCGGCGAGGGCTGAGCGGCACGGTAGTCCGACAGGCCGCCCCGGAGGCTCGCTTCCGGGGCGGCCGTCTCACGAGGGGCGCAGCGATGACGGAGCGGTTCACGTTCACGGCGGTCGACCATGTGCAGCTGGCCATCCCGGTCGGCGGCGAGCAGGCCTGCCGCGACTTCTGGGGAGGGCTGCTCGGGCTGGCGGAGCTGGCCAAGCCGCCGGTGCTGGCCGCCCGCGGCGGCTGCTGGTTCGACGGGCCCGGCTTCCAGGTGCACCTCGGTGTGGAGGCGGAGTTCCGGCCCGCGCTCAAGGCGCACCCGGGCTTCCGGATCAGCGGGCTCCGGGACCTCGCGGACCGGCTCGGCGCCGCCGGATACCCGGTGACCTGGAGCGACGAGGTGCCGGGCCAGGACCGCTTCCACACCGCGGACCCGTTCGGCAACCGCCTGGAGTTCGTCGAACCGCATTCATAGGACTGTCGTAGGGTCCCGATACGCTGGCGCGGTGCCGACCGTACGCCTCGCCGAGGGGCTCGCCCTCGCCGTCCTGCTGCCCTTCTGCTTCGTGCGGGTGCGCCGCTCCGACCTCGCGACCGGCCTACTCGCGCTGGCGTACGCCGTCTACACGGTCCTGCCGATGTACCAGCGCTGGCAGGCCTGGCTCGCGGCCGCGCTCGCCGCCGGCTGCGCGACGGTCGCCCGGCGCGGCCTCGTCGCCGAACCCGAGGCCGTCCCGGAGCCCGAGGCCGAGCGGCCCCCGCTCCGCGGCCGGCTGGCCTCCGCGCTGCGCGATCCGGCCCCGCTGCTCGCCGTGCCCGTGGTCTTCGGCGCGCTGACGCTCGGCGGGTCCGGAATCTGGCACACGCTCTGGCGCGGGCTCACCGACGACCGGCTCGCCGTCACCGTGAACGGCACCGCGGCCGCGGTGTTCGTCGGCGGATTGGTCACCGGAACGATTCTGCGCCGCTTCTCGAGTGTCACGGTCGGCCGCGCCCAGGCCATCCTCGGCGGCGGAACCCTGCTGGGTTGGCTCGAACGTATGCTCTATTTCTCTTTCCTGCTCGCCGGTCAGCCGACCGCCGCCGCTTTCGCCCTCACCGCGAAATCCGCCGCGCGTTTCCCGGCCCTTCAACGGGACGAGGAGGGATTGGCCGAGTACTACCTCATCGGATCGCTGTCCAGCCTGGTCGTCGCGGCCGTAACGGCCCTGCTCACCCGCCTCGCGCTGGGAATGGCCGCACTCTGACCGGAAAATGCCGCACAATGGATGCATGGCGCTTTCCGAACGCAGGCTCTTCCGCCTTCTCGAGAAACTGGCGCTTCCGCTGGGTGACTATGTGGTGACCGGAAGTGCTCCATTGCTGGCGCACGGATTGAAGGCCTCGATCCACGATCTGGATCTCGTCGCGCGCGGAAAGGCGTGGGAAATCGCGGAGTCGATGGCCCCGATCGTCCGCTCGCGTTCCGGTTTCGGGCACCGCATCGCCCTGGAGCACGGGGCGATCGAGGTCTTCGACCACTGGGTCGGCGGCCTGACCGACGTGGACGCGATCGTGGAGAACGCCGAGTTCGTCGACGGCATCCCGTTCATGTCGCTCAAGGACACGATGATCTGGAAGCGCGGCCTCGGCCGGGCCAAGGACCTCGAGGACATCCGGCTGATCGAGGCGTACCTCTCCGTCCCCGCGCGCTAGACCGGTCGCGCGCTAGAGCGCGAGCGACATGCTGATGTTCGTGGCGACGAATCCGAGCGAGGTGTAGAGCTCGCGCGCCACGGTGTTGTGCCCGAACACGTGCAGGCCCACGCTGTCCGCGCCGAGTTCGCGGGCGCGCTCGATCGCGGCGAGCATCGTGGCCCGGCCGTAGCCCTTGCCGCGCCGATCCTCGGCGACGACGAGGTCGTAGATGTACGCCTCGCGCCGGTCGGCCTTGGGCCGCAGGTGGATCCAGACCGCGCCGACCGGTGTGCCGCTCGCCGCGTCGCGCACCGTGTAGAGCAGCTGGCCCCTGGTCACGGCGCCCTGCGGAAGCAGGATGGCGAACTCGGTCTTGGCCATGTCCAGCGCCTCGTCCGAGGACCACTGGCCGCTCGCCGCCTTGTCCTCGGCCAGACCGCGCACCGCCGGCGGCAGCCAGGCCGCGAACTCGTCCTCGGTCATCGGGTCCAGGCGGATCTCCGGCGCGCTCATGAGACGGAGTCTAAGTCCGGGGAACGGGCCGGGCGGTCGCCGCGTCGAAGTGCTATGAGACTGATGGTTCGCACCACCACAATCGCGGCTGCCGCTCTCGCCGTCTCCGCCTCCCTCGCGGCCTGCGGGAGCTCGCAGCACACGGTCCCCGTGTCCGCCGGCGGTTCCGCCACCTCCGCGACTCCGAGCGCCGGTGCCAGTGCCAGTTCCTCACCCACCCGCCCGGTCAAGCCCGCGACGGAGGTGATGCCGGACAGCAAGCTGCTGACCGTCGCGCTGCACATCATCCCGGGCACGACCAGCACCGGGGCGCGCAGCGTCACGCTCACCGATCCGACGAAGATCGCGCAGATCGCCGCCGAGATCAACGCGCTGCCCACGCAGCCGCGGGAGCCGATGGCCATGAACTGCCCGATGGAGATCGACGGCCCCTACCTGACCCTCGACTTCCGCGACTCGGCGACCGGCCCGGTGCTCGCGCACGTCACGGTGCCGGCGAAGGCGAGCGGCCGGTGCAGCCCCGCCCTCCAGGTCACCGTCAACGGGGTGACGCAGCCGCGGCTCGACGACTCCGGTCAGCCGCAGCTCTACGCGGACCTGATTCAGACCGCCGGTTTGAACGTGCGCTGAACGAGGGATTTCGCCCCATCGGACGGGAACGGGTGACGGATCTGCGAGAGTAGAGCCGTGGACACCTCGCGCGAGACGCAGCACAGGGACAGCCGGGCTGACACCGTTCGTCGGCTGGAGAAGGCCACCGGAACCCTCGCGGCCGCGGCCATCGCGCGGATGGAGGAGAAGTTCTCCTGGTACCGCAACATGCCGCCGGAGAACCGCTCCTGGGTCGGGCTCGTCGCGCAGGCCGGAATCGCCGCGTTCACCGAGTGGTTCCGGCACCCGGACCAGAAGGCCGCCGTGTCCGCCGACGTCTTCGGCACTGCGCCGCGGGAGCTGACGCGGGCGGTCTCCCTGCAGCAGACCGTGCAGATGGTGCGCACCACGATAGAGGTGGTCGAGGACCGCATCGACGGCCTCACCGAGACCCCCGACGAGAGCCGGATCCTGCGCGAGGGCATGCTGCGCTACTCGCGCGAGATCGCCTTCGCCACCGCGCAGATCTACGCGCAGACCGCCGAGCTGCGCGGCGCCTGGGACGCCCGGCTCGAGGCCCTGATCGTGGACGCCGTGCTGCGCGGCGAGGAGGACGACGCGCTGCTCTCGCGCGCCTCGACGCTCGGCTGGGCGGCGCGCACCGACATCACCGTGATGGTCGGGCTCGCCCCGAACGACGATCCGGAGGCCGTGG
This sequence comes from Actinospica sp., assembly GCA_035712985.1. GTDB lineage: Bacteria > Actinomycetota > Actinomycetes > Streptomycetales > Catenulisporaceae > Actinospica. Next base: position 23,490 of record DASTAE010000249.1, on the reverse strand, counting down.
TCGACGGGATGCACCGCGCCGGGCGGCACCGGCCGGTCGCCGGCTACGACGGCCCCGGCCTCTCGGTGCTCTGCGGGGTGCAGGGCGACCGGCTGATCACCGTGGTCGGCGGCGTGACCGGCGACCCGGTCGTCGTGCTGCGCGCGCTGGCCGGGCAGTTCGCGCCCGGGCCCGTGGTGATAGGCCCGGTGGTCGCCGAGCTGACCGCCGCCTCCCGCTCGGCCGAGGCCGCGCTCTCCGGCCTGCGCGCGGCCGTGGCCTGGCCGGACGCGCCGCGCCCGGTGCTCGCCGACGACCTGCTGCCGGAGCGGGCGATCGCGGGCGACGAGCTGGCCAGGGTCTGCCTGCTGGAGGAGATCTACAGACCCCTGTCGGAGGCGGGCTCCGCGCTGCTGGAGACGCTCTCGGTCTACCTGGAGCAGGCGGCCAGCCTCGAGGCGGCCGCCCGGATCCTGTTCGTGCACCCGAACACGGTGCGCTACCGGCTGCGACGGGTGACCGACATCACAGGCTTGACGCCCTCGCAGGCGCGCAGCGCGTTCACCCTGCAGATCGCCCTGGTGCTGGGCCGCCTCGCCGAGGCCGCGAAGCCTTTGTAGGGGTTCCACAGGTCGGGCCTAGGATCTTCGTGCCTGCCGTGGCAGCCGTACGGGGGTGATTCGCGGCAAGGTGGAAGGGTGCTCGTACTCGTCGCTCCCGGCCAGGGTGCCCAGGCCCCTGGCTTTCTCTCGCCCTGGCTCGACGTCCCCGGCGTCGCCGACCGGATCACCTGGTGGTCCGCGGTCGCCGATCTGGACCTGGTGCACTACGGCACCGAGGCGGACGCCGACACGATCCGCGACACCGCGATCGCCCAGCCGCTGCTGGTCGCCGCCGGCATCGCCGCCGCCCTCGCCCTCTTCCCCCACCCCGCCGAGGCCTTCAGCCGGATCGGCGCGGTCGCCGGCCACTCGGTCGGCGAGCTGACCGCCGCCGTCGGCAGCGGCGCGATCACCGCCGAGGCCGCGATGACCCTGGTCCGCGAGCGCGGCCGGGCCATGGCCGCCGCCGCGGCCGTCACCCGCACCTCGATGACCGCCGTGCTCGGCGGCGAGGTCGACGCGGTGCTCGCCAAGATCGCCGAGCACGGGCTCACCCCGGCCAACAACAACGGCCCCGGCCAGATCGTCGCCGCGGGCACCGTCGAGCAGCTCGCCGCCTTCGAGGCCGACCCGCCCGCGGGCGCCCGGCTGCGCGGCCTTTCCGTGGCCGGCGCCTTCCACACCGGCCACATGGCCCCGGCGGTGGATCGGCTCGGCCAGCTCGCCAAGGGCGTCACCACGCACGACCCTCGGGTGCGCTACATCTCGAACCGGGACGGCCGGGTCGTGCACTCGGGGCGCGAGGTCGTCGGCCGCATCGTCGACCAGATCGCCAGCCCGGTGCGCTGGGACCTGTGCATGGAGACGATGCGCGAGCTCGGCGTCACCGGCATCCTCGAGGTCCCGCCGGCCGGCACGCTCACCGGCATCGCCAAGCGCGCGCTCAAGGGCGTGGAGACCTTCGCCCTGAAGACCCCGGACCAGCTCGACGCGGCCCGCGAGTTCGTCGAGAACCACGCCGAGTCCGCGCACGCCCCGATCGACGGCTCGCCGACCTGGCGGCTGCTGGTCGCCCCGTTCTCCGGCACCGTGCAGCGCGGCGGCCTCGACGCGGGCGCGGTGCTGGCCCCCGGCGAGCACGTGGCGACCATCGTGTCCCGGCGCGAGGAGCAGAAGCTGACCGCTGAGCACGGCGGCACCGTGCTCGAATGGCTCGTCGAGGACGGCGACCCGGTCTCGCCCGGGCAGCCCCTCGTCCGCATCCACCCGAAGGCCGAGGCCGCGCACTGATGCCGAAGCAGATCCAGTCCCCGGCCGGACCCGCGCACGCCCGCATCCTGGGCGTCGGCGGCTACCGGCCCTCCCGGGTGGTCACCAACGAGGAGATCTGCCGGGTGATCGACTCCACCGACGAGTGGATCACCACGCGCACCGGCATCAAGGAGCGACGCTGGGCCACGGCCGAGGAGACCGTCGGCATGATGTCCGTCAACGCGGCCGGCAAGGCGCTGGCCGCGGCGGGCATCGAGCCCGAGCGGATCGACCTGGTCGTCATCTCCACCGTCACGCACCTCGCGCAGACCCCGTCGCTGGCCTCGATCGTCGCCAACGAGCTCGGCGCGGTCAACGCCGCCGCCTTCGACATCTCCGCGGCCTGCGCGGGTTTCTGCCACGGCCTCGCGCTGGCGCAGGACGCGGTGCGCGGCGGCTCGGCCGAGCACGTGCTGGTGATCGGCGTCGAGCGGCTGTCCGACCTGACCGACCTGAACGACCGCTCCACGGCGTTCATCTTCGGCGACGGCGCGGGCGCGGCCGTGGTCGGCCCCTCCGACACCCCGGCGATCGGCCCGGTGGTCTGGGGCGCGGACGGCGCGCAGTACGACGCCATCGGCCAGACCTTCGACTGGGACGCGCTGCGCGAGCAGCCGGACCTCGGCTTCCCGGCGCTGCGGATGAACGGCCAGCAGGTATTCCGCTGGGCGTCCTACCAGATGGTGCCGGTGGCCAAGAAGGCGCTGGAGAAGGCCGGGATCACCGCCGAGGATCTCGACGCGTTCATCCCGCACCAGGCCAACATGCGCATCACCGACGCGATGATCAAGGCCCTGAAGCTCCCCGAGAGCGTCCCGGTGGCCCGGGACATCGCGCGCACCGGAAACACCTCGGCCGCCTCGATCCCGCTCGCGATGGAGCGGATGCTCGAGGAGGGCGAGGCCCCGCACGGCGGGCTCGCACTGCTGATCGGCTTCGGCGCCGGCCTCGTGTACGCGGCGCAGGTCGTCCAGCTCCCGTAGCCCTCCGCAGGGCGCGGACCCGCAGATTGTAGGCTTTCCCAGTCCCCAGGCCGAGACCGCACGGTAGCGGCCGATCCACCGCAGCATCACAGGTTAAGGAGCCGGTCATGGCCACCCAGGAAGAGATCCTCGAGGGGCTCGCCGAGATCGTCAACGAGGTCGCGGGAATCGAGGTCGAGGATGTTCAGCTCGACAAGTCCTTCACCGAGGACCTCGACGTCGACTCGCTGACCATGGTCGAGGTCGTCGTCGCGGCCGAGGACAAGTTCGGCGTCAAGATCCCGGACGAGGAGGTCAAGAACCTCTCGACCGTCGGTGACGCCGTCAGCTACATCGCGTCGCACGCCGGCTGAGCCCCGGCGCGCAGCGCAGCACCGTGCTCCGGCCGTCGGCGTGACCCGCGGCGGCCGGAGCGCGGCACAGGCACCGCCCGGAGTTCGATCCGGGACTACCTCTCGGTCGGCATTCGAGTAGATGGGCTAGATCAGTGAACAAGACCGTGGTCGTCACCGGAATCGGCGCCACGACCCCGCTCGGCGGGGACGTCGCCTCGACCTGGGAGGCGCTGCTCGCCGGCCAGTCGGGCGTCGTTCCGCTGACCGAGGAGTGGGCCGCCGACCTGCCGGTGCGCATCGCCGGCAAGATCCACGTGGAGCCGGCCGAGGTGATGAAGCCGGTCGAACGGCGCCGCCTGGACCGCTCCGCCCAGTTCGCACTGATCGCCGCGCGCGAGGCCTGGAAGGACGCCGGGCTCGAGGGGGTCGAGGTCGACCCGCAGCGGCTCGGCGCCGTCGTCGGCTCCGGCATCGGCGGCGTGACCACGCTGCTCGACAACTACGACCTGCTGCTCGCCAAGGGCTCCCGCGGAGTCAGCCCGCGCGCGGTGCCGATGCTCATGCCGAACAGCCCCGCCGCGTACGTCGGCATGGAGTTCGGCGCCCGGGCCGGCGTGCACACCCCCGTCTCCGCGTGCGCCACCGGCTGCGAGGCCATCGGCTACGCGCTCACCATGATCCGCTCCGGCCGCGCCGACATCGTGGTCTGCGGCGGCACCGAGGCCGCGGTGCACCCGCTGCCCATCTCGGCGTTCGCCAACATGATGGCGATGTCCAAGAACAACGAGGACCCGAAGCGCGCCTCGCGCCCCTACGACAAGGGCCGCGACGGCTTCGTGCTCGGCGAGGGCTCCGGCATCGTCGTGCTCGAGTCCGCGGAGCACGCCGCCGCGCGCGGCGCCCGGGTGTACGCGGAGCTGGCCGGGGTCGGCTACTCCGCCGACTCGCACGACATCGCGCAGCCCGACCCGACCGGCGAGGGCATCGCCGCCGCGATCCGGCACGCGGTGACCGACGCCGGAATCTCGCCGGAGCAGATCGTGCACCTGAACGCGCACGCCACCTCCACCCCGCTCGGCGACACCGGCGAGCTCAAGGCGCTGCGGATGGCCCTCGGCGCGGACGCCGAGCACATCGCCATCTCCGCCACCAAGTCGATGACCGGCCACCTGCTCGGCGGCGCCGGCGGCATCGAGACGGTGTTCACGGTCAAGGCCGTGCACGAGCTGCTCGCCCCGCCGACCATCAACATCACCGACCTCGACGAGCACGCGGACCTGGACATCGTCCGGGACGAGCCGCGCGCGCTGCCGACCGAGACCGGGGCGGGTCCGATCGTCGCGCTGAACAACTCCTTCGGCTTCGGCGGCCACAACGTCGTTCTCGCGGTGCGCAAGGTCTGAAAAGTCTGATTCGCCCCTGCGACTAAGGACACTTCCTTGACAGCGACCACGGACACGAAGCCCGCCAAGCCGTCTCGCGAGGAGGACCCGCGCGGCCCGCTCAAGCGGCTGGCCACGCTGTTCGACGAGGGCACCCTCGAGCTGCTCACGCCGTTCGACGACTCCGGCTTCGTCGCCGCGACCGGGCTCGTCGACGGCGCGAAGGCGGCCGCCTACGCCTCCGACCCGACGGTCCAGGGCGGGGCCATGGGCAGCGCGGGCTGCAAGGCGATCCTGGTCGCCTACGGCCACGCGCTGGCCGCCGGCTGCCCGGTCATCGGCCTGTACCACTCAGGAGGCGCACGGCTGGCCGAGGGCGTGCTCTCGCTGCACGCGGTGGGCGAGGTGTTCGCCGTCATGACCCGGGCCTCGGGCAAGGTGCCGCAGATCTCCGTGGTGCTCGGCCCGGCGGCGGGCGGCGCGGCCTACGGCCCGGCGCTCACCGACCTGGTGATCATGGGTCCGGCCGGCCGCGTGTTCGTCACCGGCCCCGACGTGGTCCGCTCGGTGACCGGCGAGGCCGTGGACATGGACCGGCTCGGCGGCCCCGAGCCGCACGGACGGCGCTCCGGCGTCGTGCACGTGGTCGCCCCGACCGAGGACGCCGCGTACGCCGAGGCCCGGCGCCTGGCCCGGCTGCTCGGCGAGCAGGGCGAGCTGGACCTCGCCGCCGTCGAGGACCGGGACCTCGCGGGCCTGCTGCCCGAGTCGCCCAAGCGCGCGTACGACGTGCACCCGCTGGTCGACGCGATCCTGGACGAGCCAGGACTCGAGCTGCACCCGAAGTGGGCGCCGAACATCGTGACCGCGCTCGGCCGCTTCGGCGGGCGCACGGTCGGCGTCGTGGCGAACAACCCGCTGCGGCTCGGCGGCTGCCTGGACTCCTCCTCGGCGGAGAAGGCGGCCCGCTTCGTGCGCATGTGCGACGCGTTCGGCGTGCCGCTGGTCGTGCTCGTGGACGTGCCGGGATACCTGCCGGGCGTCGGCCAGGAGTGGGACGGCGTGGTGCGCCGCGGGGCGAAGCTGCTGCACGCCTTCGCGGAGGCCGTGGTCCCGCGGGTGACCCTGGTGACCCGCAAGACCTACGGCGGCGCCTACATCGCGATGAACTCCCGCTCGCTCGGCGCGACCCGCGTGTTCGCCTGGCCGGGCGCGCAGGTCGCCGTGATGGGCGCGGTCGCCGCGGTGCGGATCCTGCACCGCCGCAAGCTCTCCGAGGTGCCCGAGGACCTGCGCCCGCAGGTGGAGCTCGAGCTCGCGGCCGAGCACGAGATCGTCGCCGGCGGCCTGGACAGGGCCGCGGAGATCGGCGTGGTCGACGAGGTCGTGGAGCCCGGCGCCACCCGCCGCGCGCTGGCCGCCGCCATCGCCGCCGCCCCGCGGCGCCGCGGGGCGCATGGGAACATTCCGCTGTAATTCTCAGCTTTTTCTTCGTCGGCCGCGCGGGTCCGGTTCCGGGACCTGCGCGGCCACGCGTTTATAACGGTGACTGCACGTCAGACGACCCCGGTGGTCACGATTTCGCTTCCGCGTGACGCGGGTGCGCGATCGTGGCCACTGTGCTTTCCGGCCCCGACCACAAGTTAAATCGGCGAAACAATGGACGGGGGGTAGCGTCCAGGGGTCACAATCGGGTAAAGACTCTAGGAGGAAGGATCAAGGCCGGACGCCCAACCGGCCCGGCGGGCACCCACCACGGCCCGCCGCCGTCCGCAGCGAAGGAGGGGATACAACATGTGGGTCGGGTACCGGTCGGTGTTCGGCGTGGACTGGAAGGAGGCCGCGCACGGGCCGCAGATCGCGGCCGACCGCATGGGGGCCTGGCTGCGCGCGGAGGGCTTCGAGGAGCCCTTCGAGACGGAGCCGGGGCGCTACAAGGTCGGCAACGGGGCCGTGCTGACGGCGACCGAGGGCGTGGCCCCCGGCAGATTCAAGGCCGTGCGGTATCGCCTGAAAGAGGCTCCGCGGGCCGGTGTGCACTGGTATACCTCGCTGACCTTCGTCTCGCTCTCGAGACGTCCGGACAAGGAGCTCAAGGAGAGCGGCTACTTCCTGATCGAGGTGAGTGCGCGGGCCGAGGACGGGGTCGGGGTGATCGACGAACGGGTGCGCACGCCGGATCTCACCGGACTGGTCCTGGACGCGGTGACGGCCTTCGACGGACCGGCGCGGTTGACAACGTCGCCACAGCATCTGGGCGTGCGCGACATCGATGAACTCATCACCGTGCTCTGCGATCCCGGACGGCGGTTACCCGCGATCGTCGCCGTTCCCGGGGAGGGCGACGAACTGGAACCGTGGCGGCTCAGATTCACCGAGGCGACCAGGTACCTGCCCGGCATCGCCTCCCTCTACCTGCTGGACGACGAGGCGGGCAGGAAGCTCAACGGGGATTTCGAATACCACTGGACCATGGCCGCCCTGCGGACCTTCAAGCCCGGGGTGGACCCGGCCAGCCGCGAGGACGCCGAGCGGCACCGCGTGCTCAAGGGCGAGCGCCTGGACCACGAGATGGACGCCGTCCAGGCCATCCTGACCCACCGCATCCGCGCCGAGGCCGCCGCCGCCCCGCTGCCGGCCCCGCTGGGCGAGGTCGCGGACGTGCTCTACCAGGCGGGGGAGGAGCAGCGCGCCGAGGCCGCCAGGCAGCGCAAGTACTACGCGGAGATCGACGCCGAGCTCGGCCTGACCCGCGAGGACCTGGGCGACCGCGTCCCGTGCCCCGAGGCGGCCGAGGCCGAGCCCAGCCCCTTCGACCTGCTGGCCGACTCCTTCGGCGACTACCCCAACCTGCTCATCACCGCCGACAGCGGCCCGATGGGCGTGCTGGACCGCCACAAGGACGCGGCGACCTTCGCGGTCAAGGCCCGCGAGGCCCTGGCCGCGCTGGACTCGTACGCCGCCCAGCGCAGATCAGGAGCCTGGGAAGGCGGCGGATTCCGGCGCTACTGCGAGGATTCCAGGCACGGCGGCCGGATCTACCCCGCGACCCAGGTGGCCTCCCTCGAGTCCGACACCGTCCGCCAGGACCCGCGGCTCGCGGAGCAGCGCCGCTTCCGCGTCCCCAAGGCCATCGACCCCAGCGGCTACGCCGAGTTCTGGGCCCACGTCAAGATCGGCAACTCCGGCCAGACCGCCCCCCGCCTGCACTACTACGACGACACCTCCGGCCCCACCGGCGCGGTGATCGTGGGGTACATCGGGCCGCATCTGAGGAACACGCGGTCGAGCTGAGGAGGATCGACGTCCTCGGGCCGCCCGCGTTCCTCGTCGGCGGCACGAGGCCGTTCGAGCGGCTCAGGCGGCTCACGCGGCGGTGCGCCGGAAGGGCCAGGCCAGCGCGGCGTGGAAGCGGCGCGGGTCCGGGAAGGAATCGGGGTCGTCCAGGCCGAATGCGCTCGGTATGCGGCGCGGGTCGTAGATGAACGTGCCGAAGAGGATGTCCCAGATCGCGACCACCGAGCCGTAGTTGCCGCGTTCTTCCACGGCGTGGTGATAGCGGTGCGTCTCGGCGCCGATCAGGACGTAGTTGAGCCTGCCGACGCGCAGGTCGCTGTTCACGTGGCTGACCGTCTGCTGCAGGCCGAGTACGGCGATCGCGATGAAGACCGCGTCCGGCGAGATCCCGGTGGCCTTGAAGACGATCAGCGAGATCACGAAGCGGGATACCAGCAGGTCGAACGGGTGGAAGACCTGGTGCATCAGGACATAGAGCTGGGACGGCGAGTGGTGCAGGCCGTGGACGCGCCAGAGCCGGGAGATCCGGTGGGCGGCGCGATGGTAGCCGTACCAGAGCAGGTCCAGCGCCACCAGGGCGAACGCCGCCTGGACGAGCAGGGGTGTCCGGGCCAGGGGGCCGAAGCCGGCCCGGGGCATGGTTGAGGCCGCTACCAGGGACACGCCCGCGGTGGCGAGTTGCTCGACGACGACGGCCAGTCCGATGAACGGCAGGTCGCGGCCGAGGAAGCCCGCCTTGGTCATCGACCAGCGGTCATGCAGGGGGTTGATCCGCTCGACCGTGAACGCGGCGACGATGGTCACCGCGGTCAGCACGCCGATGACGGCGCTGCGATCCAGGTTCCAGCGCAGGGCTGCCCAGAGGGCGGCGGCCGTGACGATCGCGAGTGCGGGATAGGTACCGTAGGTGAGCAGTGGCCTTGTCGGCCTATCGAGTTCCATGCCGCAATCCTCGAATCCGGGGGAGGAGGGACACCGCTCCATGGACGCAGCGCACTTGTCTTCACCCGCAGATCCCGTCGCCGGCCACCTCGCCCGGTTCGCCGCGATCCACGGCGCGCCCGTCTCGCCTGCGGGGGCGGCGTGGGAGGCGCTGCGCGGGGCCGGCCTGGACCGGCCCGGCCTCGCGTTCGCGGCGTGGGCCGAGATCACCGTGCTCGGCGGGCTGGTCGGCCCGATCGCCGTCAACAGCCCCGACATCGGCTCACTGCTCGACGATCTGGAGCGCTTCCATCCGATGTTCGGCCGGGAGCGGATCCACTTGGAGCGGCGGCCGCGGGCGGTGTCGTTCTCCCTGCGCGCGCCGAACGGCTCGCCCGCGGACCCCGACGCGGTCGAGGCCTGTTTCGCGCTGCTGTGCCGGATGGTCCGCGCCATCGCGGGCGACGCGGCCGGGCCCTCCCGGGTGGCGCTGCGCCGAGCCAGGCCGGACGACGGCAGCGAGTACGACCGGGCCTTCGCGCGGCAGGTCGCGTTCGGTCAGCCGGCCGACGTCTGCGTCTTCACGAGCGAGTCCTTGCGCACGCCCCTGCCCGACGCCGACGCCGTGGTGCGCTCCATGCTCCGCCCCTACGCGGAACGCCGCATCGCCCGCCGGCAGGTGCCCTGGGCGACGGCCGTGACCGACCTGCTCCGAGACGCATCGCCGCCCGACCTCGCGGCGGCCGCCCGCGCCCTGGCGGTCAGCCCCCGCACCCTGCAGGCCAGGCTCGCCGAGGAGGGCACATCCTTCGCCGTCCTGGTCGACGACCTCCGGCGGGAGCGCGCGCTGACGCTGCTGTCCCAGCCCGACTTGGCGGTCACCGCGGTCGCGGCCCGGCTCGGCTTCTCGACGCCCTCGGCGCTCACCCGGGCCTTCCGGCGGTGGACCGGTATGGCGCCCTCGGCCTACCGGCGCGAGGCAGGGGTCTTCGATCCCCGGGACTGACGTCTAGCGGGGCAGTTCGTTCCACTGCGAGATGACCGGGACGTGGTGTTCGAAGCCGAGGCGGGAGACGGACGCGGTGTCCAGCTTGAGCCTGCTGCCCTCGCGGGCGGGCAGGCCGATCCAGCGCGCGGCGAAGATGCGCAGGTAGTGGCCGTGGGCCACCAGGACCACGTCGCCGTCCAAGGCCTGCTCGCCCTGTACCAGGGGCAGGACGCGGGCGATGACGTCGTCGCAGCGCGCGCCCACGTGCTCCACCGCCTCGCCGGGGAAGCCATCGGCGCCTCCGGGGACGACGCCGTCGTGCCAGAGGTACCAGCCGGGGCGGGTCCGCTGGATCTCGGCGGTGGTGACGCCCTCGTAGCCGCCGTAGTCCCACTCCCAGAGGTCGGGATCGACGCCGTCGAGGGCCACGCCCGCGAGCTTGGCGGTCTCCTGGGCGCGCTGGGCGGGGCTGGACCAGGCGGCGGCGATGCGGACGCCCTCCTGGGCGAGCAGCCTTCCGGCGGCCACGGCCTGCTCGCGTCCGTGGTCGGTCAGCGGCAGGTCGGTGCGGCCGGTGTGCCTGCCGTCCCTGGACCACTCGGTCTCACCGTGGCGCAGCAGGATGATCTCTCCCATGCGAGCACGGTATCGGTTCGGGCGCGAGTACGCAGTCCGACCCCCGCTGTGAAAGGCTGGGAGCATGCCATCGCCGATGCACATGCAGCAGCACGAGACTGACGCCGCGGACATCGATCCGATCCTGTGGAAGGCCTTCGCCGAGACGCCGGGCTTCATGCCGGACTCCGAGGCCAGGGCGCTGTACGCGGCGGCCGTGGCGGGTGCGGCGGTGGGCGAGCTCGTCGAGATCGGCACCTACCAGGGGAAGTCGGCGATCCTGCTGGCCGGGGCCGCCCGCGCCGGCGGCCGGATGCTGCTGACGGTGGACCACCACCGCGGCTCCGAGGAGCACCAGCCGGGCTGGGAGTACCACGACCCGGAGCTTGTCGACCCGGCCGTCGGGCTCATCGACACGCTGCCGCTGGCCCGGCGCTCGCTGGCGCTGGCCGGGGTGGAGGACGCGGTGGTCCTGGTCGTCGGCCGGTCCGGGGACGTGGCCCGGCTGTGGCAGGGGGCCGCTGGCTTCGTCTTCATCGACGGCGGGCACACGGACGCCGCCGCGCAGACGGACTACGAGGGCTGGGCCCCGAAGCTGGCGCCGGGCGGCGTGCTCGCGATCCACGACGTCTTCCCCGATCCGAACGACGGGGGGCAGGCCCCGTACCGGATCTACCTGCGGGCGCTCGAGTCCGGACGCTTCGAGGAGATCCCGGGGGAGGGCTCGCTGCGGCTGCTGGTGCGCCGGTAGCGGCTACTTCCGCTTGTACAGCACGCCGCCCACGGTCGCGGCGCGCTCGGCCATCTCGGGGCCGGGGCCGTCGTCCCAGGTGGGGTCCTCCGGCGGGGCGTCCGCCCGGCGCCACAGCGGCAGCTGCACGAGGCCCGGCTCGATCAGCAGGTCGCGGAAGTCGTAGATGATCTCCGCGACCTCCTCCTCGGAGCGCGGGGTCAGGCCGAGCTTCTCCTGCGCGGACAGCAGGTGCACGCCCTCGTCGATCTCGGCGACGCCGACCTCCTGGACGTGCTGGAAGGCGACCATGCTGCCCGCGGGCAGCCAGTCCATCAGCGTGGCCAGCGCGACCTTCGCGTCGGCGGCCTCCCTGATGTAGTCGATCATCCCGAACAGCAGCACGCCGAGCGGGCGCTCGAGCTCCAGGTGGCCGACGACCTTCGGGTCGTTCAGCACCCAGCGCGGCTCGCGGAAGTCGCCCGCCACCACGGTCACGTCGCTGCCCGGCCGGCCGACCAGCAGCGCGCGGGCGTGCGCGAGGGTGATCGGATCGTCGGCCACGTAGACGAAGCGGCAGTTCGGGTCGATGTCCTGCGCGATCCGGTCGTGGCTGTTCTGCACGGTGATCGCGGTGCCGAGCTGCAGGAACTGGGTGATGCCGGCGCCCGCGAGGTAGCGGATCACCCGGCGGCTGAAGGCCTCCACGGCCCGCGCGCTGATCACGGCGTCCGGCCTGGCCTTCAGCAGCACCGCGACGGCGTCCCGGTCGGCCTGGTAGTTGTCCTTGCCGCCGATCAGGTAGTTGTACATGCGGAACGGGTGCGGCACCGTGGGGTCGATCTCCGGCGGATCCCAGTCCGCGGCGATCGACATGGACCAATCCGCGGCCGGGGGCTGGGTGCTCTCGTACTCGGATTCGGGGGATCCCGTCATCAGCGCCTCCCGGGCAGCGCGGTGCCGTGGCTACCGCCTGCACCGTTGTGTGTCCTGACATGATAATTCGTCAGAGCGCCGCGCGGAACAGGAATCGCCGGGTTATCGGGGGCGCCGCGGCGCTTCTACGAGCTCGAATACGGTCGGGAAAAGCGGCTTGCCCCGCTCCGGCGGTCCAGGAGCGGGGCAAGCCGGTCTGTGGCGGCGTTCGCCGTCCGGCCCGGCCTCCGGGTCAGGACAGGTCGTCGAACTCGCCGTCCTTGGCGCCGGCCAGCAGCGCGGAGATCTCCGCCCGGGTGTAGACCAGGGCCGGACCCTCGGGGTCGCGCGAGTTGCGCACGGCCACACTTCCGTCGGGCAGCGCGGCGAATTCCACGCAGTTGCCCTGAGAGTTGCTGTAGCTGCTCTTACGCCAGGAAGCGCCGACGAGCTCGGTCGCCGCGGTCCCGTTCGCGGGTGTGAAGGACATTGCTGGGCTCCTCACTGTTCTCTTCGCTGATCTACGAGTGCTGTCTGTTTCCCTGCTCTTGGACCATAGCGCTGATGCAAGTGCATCGGCAGCTGAATCAGCCAAAGATTCCGCAAATTCCGCTGCAGTTCCCGTTGCACAAGGAGGAGCGTATGGGATCGCATACCGGCGCGCATGAAGGGAATCCGAGCGCCTGAGACTACCTACATAAAGGTATGAATTAAATGTGCGGGCGCGCGGAAGGCGCGGTGAAGCGGTGCGGGAAGACGGTTCGGGTGCGAAGGGGGAACGGCCGCGACTCAGAGGTCGAATGCGGCCCAGACGGCCTTGCCGTCCGGCAGGTCCTCCCAGTCCCACTCCGCGGCCAGCGCCTCGACCAGCAGCAGCCCGCGGCCCGACTCGGCGGTGTCCGCGGCCTGCTCCGGCATCGGCGGCAGCGGGCTGGAGTCGACCACGCGCAGGGTCAGCCGGTGCGCGTTCAGGTCCAGCTCGAGGCGGATGAGCTCGCCGCCGTCCTCGCCCGCGCCGGTGTGCAGCAGCGCGTTGGTGACCAGCTCGGAGACCACGAGGTCGACGTCCTCGACGAGGTGGCCGAGCCGCCAGTCCTGCAGCATCGTGCGGGCCGAGCGCCGGGCCCGGCCGGCCGATTCGAGGACCGGGGCGAGCCGGAACACGGCAGTGCGGACGAAGTCGGCCGGGACAGCCGCTCCGCGGGTGTCCGCGGGTGTCGCGAGCGCCATGGGTGCATCCGTAGTGGTCGAGGGCCAGTCCTGCGGACCGCCGCCGATCCCCGTGGCGGGGGACGGGTCGTCAGGTCCGGTGTTGCAGGCGGTGCAATTGCGCGGGATCCCGGGCAGGGCCCGTACGATCTGCATCTGTATCAGCATTCGCCTGTTCCCTCCAGATTGCAAGCGTCGATGCAAATGCCGATGGGGCGTGTGCCGATGCACTTGCATCGTAGCGCCGAAGCGACCCTGTGTACGGCATCTTCGGCAAAGCCTCTTCAAATAGCCCTGACCAGGTGGCAAACTTGCGGGCACAGGCACTCGAGGGCGGGAGAACACAGGCGCATGGACGGCGCGGGCGACAGTTCCACCGTGCGTCGTATCCTGCTCGGAACGGTGCTGCGCAAGCTTCGCGAGGCTCAGAGCGTCTCCATGAAGGAGGCCGGGTACCACATCCGGGGCACCGAGTCGAAGATCAGCCGGATGGAGACGGGCAAGGTCTCCTTCAAGGAGCGCGACGTCGCCGACCTGCTGACCCTCTACGGCGTCACCGACGCCAAGGAGCGCGAGCAGATCCTCAACCTGGTCAACGAGGCCAACACGCTCGGCTGGTGGCACACCTACAGCGAATCCCTGCCGAACTGGTTCGAGGCCTTCGTCGGCCTGGAGACCGCCGCCTCGATCGTGCGCACCTACGAGGTGCAGTACATCCCCGGACTCCTGCAGTGCCCCGAGTACGTGCGCGCCGTGGTGCGCGCGAACCGGAGCCTGAGCCAGGACGAGGTCGAGCGCCGGGTGGAGGTGCGGGTGCGCCGCCAGGACGTGCTGAACCGCCCGGGGGCGCCGGTGTTCTGGGCCGTGCTGGACGAGGCGGCGCTGCGCCGGCCGATGGGCGGCGTGGAGTCGATGGGGCCGCAGATCGACTATCTGATCGAGAAGGCCGACCAGCCGAACATCACGATCCAGCTGCTGCCGTTCTCCGTCGGCGCGCACGCGGCCGAGGGCGGCGCCTTCGCCATGCTCCGCTTCGCCGAGCAGGAACTCCCGGACGTCGTGTACCTCGAGCACCTGACAGGTGCTCAATATCTCGACCGCCCCGAGGATGTGGAGCAGTACGCCAGGGTGATGGACCGGATCTCCGTGGATGCGCTCACACCGGAGGACACGCTCCTCGCCCTCAAACAGTTCAAGCTGCTCTCGTCACGCAGGTCCCGTTAACGCGTGCCCCCGGGTGTCGGTCCGCCGATTCGGGGCGTCGCGACGCCGCTCGGCGCCCGACAGGCCCGCGGGAAGGGTGTCCGCGCCGAACACCGCGCACGTCGCCGGTTCGCCGCCCAGCACGGCGAGCGCGAGCAGCAGCGAGCCGGCGGTCCACGAGGTCTTCTCCTCGGGCCAGATCGCGTTGTCGGCGTACACGTAGCCGGTCCAGTAGAGCCCGTCCAGATCGCGCAGGTGGCCCACGTCCGTCAGGAGCCTGCGGGCGCCGTCCGCGCGGCCCGCGGCCCACAGGGCGATGCAGAGTTCGAAGGTCTCACCTCCGGTCACCCACGGTCGGTCGTCCACACAGCGGGTTCCGAGTCCCGGCACCACGAACCGGTCCCAGCCCGCGTCGAGCCGCGCCCGCGCCGCCGCGCCGCGCAGCGCGGTGCCGAGCACCGGGTAGTACCAGTCCATCGAGTAGCGGTCCTTCTCGGCGAACACGCCGGAGGACGGCTGCCCGCCGAAACCGCCCGCGGCCGCGACCGCGCGCCCGAGCCGCAGCGCCGCCGCGGTCCACTCCGCCGCGCAGCGCGGCTCGCGCAGGCGCTGCGCGATCGCCACGGCGCAGCGCAGCGCCTGGTACATCGAGCTGCATCCGGTCAGCAGCGCCTCGCCCGAGTCCGGATTCCAGCGGATCGCGCCGTCCGCGCGCTGCAGGCCGAGGACGAACTCGACCGCCTGGCGCACGCTCGGCCACAGGTCCGCGAGGAAAGCGTCGTCGCCGGTGATCAGCCAGTGGTGGTAGACGCCGACGGCGATGTACGCGGTGAAGTTCGCGTCCTTCGTCTTGTCCGAGGGCTCGGCGGCGCCCTCCGGGGTGTCCGTGTAGTTCGCGTACCAGGATCCGTCGGAGTTCTGCCGGTCCGCCAGCCAGCGGTACGCGAGCTCCGCGGCGCTGGTGCGGCCGGCCGCGGCCAGGGCCATCGCCGACTCGACGTGGTCCCAGGGATCGGTCTTGTCGCCGTGGAACCACGGGATCGAGCCGTCCGGGCGCTGGACGGCCGCGATCCCGGCCGCCGTGCGCTCGATCAGGGAGAGCTCAAGGACCCCGGCGCGCGCCAGGATCGAGGCGCTCATCGGCTCTTGTTCGCGTAGACGACCAGGCTCTTGCCGAGTATGGGGTTGAGGATCGACTCGCCGATGCGGGTGGTCTTCGGGCCCTTCATGATGTCCCAGACCAGCATCTTGTGATACGTCCGCACGATCTTCGAGTCCTGGTTGTCCACGCCGACCGCGCACTTGAGCCACCAGTACGGCGAGTGCAGCGCGTGCGCGTGGTGTGAGCCGTAGGGCGCGAGCTTGACCTCGCGCAGCCGCCGCATGATCTGCGAGCGCTTGTAGATGCGCACGTGCCCGCCCTCGACCTCGTGGTACGCGTCGGACAGCGCCCAGCAGACCTTCTCGGGGAAGTAGCGCGGCACGGTCACCGCGAGCTTGCCGCCCGGCTTGAGCACGCGCTCGAGCTCGGCGAAGGCGCGCGCGTCGTCGGGGAGGTGCTCGAGCACCTCGGCCGCGACGACCTTGTCGAAGCTGGCGTCGGGGAACGGGAGCCGGTAGGCGTCGCCGCGCACGGCCATCGCGGCGGCGCCCTTCGGCACCTCGCCGGCCTCGTCCATCGCCGCGAACATGGCGGCCACGTCCCGCATCTCCGCCATCGAATAGTCGAGCGCGACGACGTCCGCCCCCCGGCGCAGCAGCGCGAAGGAGTGCCGGCCCGCGCCCGCGCCGAGATCGAGCACCCGCTCGCCCGGGACGATCGGGAAGCGTTCGAAGTCGACGGTCAGCATGCGTTCTTCTCCATGGTCAGCGTGGCCCGGTAGCGCTCCGCGGTGGCGATCGCGGCGGCCTGCCAGGTGAACCGGGTGACGGCGCGCTCCCGCGCCGCCTCGCCCAGCACCGCGCGCAGGTCCGGATCGCCCAGCAGCTTGGACAGTGCGACGGCCAGCGCCTCCGGATCGGCCGGCGGCACCGCGAGCGTCGTCTCCCCGTGCACCCCGGCGACCTCGGGGATCGCGCCGCCGGTCGTCGACACCAGCGGAAGCCCGACCGCCATCGCCTCCACGGACGGCAGCGAGAAGCCCTCGTAGAGCGAGGGCACGCAGGCCACCTCCGCGGAGCGCAGCTCGGCGACGAGCTCCTCCTCGCTCAGCCCCGACACGAAGCGCACCCGGCCGCCGAGCCCGTAGCGCTCGATCGCCTGCTCGACGGCGCCGCCCGGCTTCGGCTTGCCGATCACGGTCAGCTCGGCGTGGTCGTGCTCGGCGAGCACCTTCGCGAAGGCCTCGACCAGCACGCCAAGGCCCTTGAGCGGGGAGTCGGCGCTGGCCGTGGTCACGATCCGGCCCGGCACCTTGGGCACCGCGGGATCCGGGCTGAAGCGGCGCACGTCCGTGCCTATCGGGATCGTGCTGATCCGCTCGGGGCGCACCCCGTAGTGCTCGCTGATCTGCGCCGCCGAGCTGGACGAGACGGTGATGACCTCGGGCAGCCGCCGGGCGACCCGGCCCTGCATCCGGGTGAACGCGTACCAGCGGCGGGTGGTGATCCGCTTGAGGCCCGTGGCCGCCGCGAGGTCGAGCGCGCGGTCCACCTGGATCGGGTGGTGGATGGTGGCGACGGTCGGCAGGCCGAGCCTGGGCAGCCGCAGCAGGCCGTAGCCGAGGCACTGGTTGTCGTGCACGAGGTCGAACTCGGCGCGGCGGCGGGCCAGCAGCCGGGCGGCGCGCAGCGAGAAGGTGTTCGGCTCGGGGAAGCCCGCGGTCCACATGGTGCCGACCTCGAGCAGGTCGATCAGGTCGCGGTACTCGCCCAGCTTCGGGGTGCGGAACGGGTCGGGCTCGCGGTAGAGGTCGAGGCTGGGGACCGGGGTGAAGCCGACCCCCTCGTCGAGGACGGGGTAGGGCTGCCCGGCGAAGACCTCGACGGTGTGGCCGAGCGCGACGAGCTCGCGGGCGAGGTTCCTGGTGTAGACGCCCTGGCCGCCCGAATACGGGTTGCCGCGGTAGCAGAGCAGTGCGATCCGCAGCGCGTCCCGGTCGAACGCGGCACCTCGTGTCACGCCCGGCTCCTTGGTGTCCTGTCGCCCTCCGGCGCGCCACGCGGCGGCCCTCACGCCCGCCGATCCTATCGTTCGCAGATACTACCAGTCGGTAACAATCTCGGCCCTGAGCGCGCGGCCCCCGTCGGAATCACCCTTCGGGGTGAGTTTGCGCCCCGGAACGCGCGAACCCCCGCCGCCGGCGGATTGCGCCGGGAGACGGGGGACGCGTGCGGGTCCGGGCGCGCGGCCTGGACGTTCGGCGCGTGCGGCCGCGGGGTCGCGGCGGCGGCACGCAGGGGGAGGCGGGGCTAGAGCAGTCCGCCGAGCAGGTCGGCGACGATGTGGACGACGTCGACGATGACGTCGCCGAGCAGGCCGCGGTGCGGGCAGTCGGTATGGTCGTTGTCCGCCGTGTTGGTGGTGACGGTCGCGGTCACCTTCGACGTCGGCGCCGAGGGGGCGGCGGACGCGACGGCGGGTCCTGCCGTGAGGGCCAGGGCGATGCCGAGCGCGCCGCCGGCGGTGGCCAGCCGACGCACGAGGGTGCGGGTCATGGAAATCCTCCGAACTTCTGCGGCCGGTCGGCCGAGACTCTGATCGACCGTCATGTTCCAGCGGCTCGCGCCCGGAAAACTACGATTAGTCCGTTCGGCAGGAGGTCTTAGGCCGTCCAGGAGGCGAAGTCCCTCAGTCGGCCCTGCCGCCGCGCATCTTGCGCAGCAGATCCCGCAGCGCGATCCGCTCCGGGTGCTCGAGCCCGCGCAGCGGCTCGGCGGCGAAGTTCAAGTCGGCCCAGACCTTGGCGGACAGCTCGGTGCCCTCCTCGGTCGGGGCGATCAGCTTGACCCGGCGGTCCTGCGGGTCGACCCGCCGCCGCACCAGGCCGCGCTTCTCCAGCCGGTCGACCAGGCCGGTCACGTTCGAGGGCTCGCAGCGCAGCCCGACGGCCAGCCGGCTCATCGGCCGCGGCTCGGTCACCACCAGGGCGAGCAGCCGGGCCTGGGCGCCGGAGAGTCCGTGCGCTCCGGCGGCGGCGTCGTAGTCCGCGAAGAAGCGCGTGGTCAGTTCGCCGAGGGCGGTGATCACCTCGAGGTCGAGCGGGTCGCGGCGGGTCATGGTTCCAGGGTAGCTCAAAGGTTAAGCAACTGAAATATTTGACGGCCCGCGCATTTCCGCCCTAGAGTTGCTTCAGTCACTGAACCTTCTTGTCGCTGAAGTAAAGGGAACCACCATGACCGCGACCGTGCCCGAGCGCCTCACGGCGCAGGCCGATCCGGCCGCGCCCGTCCGGGGCGCGAAGCCGGGGCTGATCCTGACCGCGCTGGTGCTGGCGATGCTGGCGTTCACCGTCGTGCAGACCTCGGTCGTGCCGATCCTGCCGACACTGGCGAGCGCCTACCACCTGACCACGGCCACGGTCGCCTGGGTGATGACCGCTAACCTGCTGGCGGCGGCCGTGCTCACCCCGCTGCTCGGCCGGATGGGGGACCTCTACGGGCGCAAATGGGTGCTGGTGCTCTCGGTCGGCGGCCTGGTGCTCGGCTCGGCGCTGGCCTACTCCGTGCACAGCTGGACGATCCTGCTGGTCGCGCGGGTGCTGCAGGGCTTCGGCGGCGGCATCCTGCCGCTGGCCATCGCCGTCATCCGGGACGAGCTGCCGCGCGAGAAGGTCACCGGCGCGGTCTCCCTGGTCTCCGCCTCGCTCGGCGTCGGCTCCGGCCTCGCGATGGTCGCGACCGGCTGGCTGATGCAGCACTGGAGCTACCAGAAGGTCTTCCTGATGGGCCTGATCCTCGGCGTCGTCGCGCTGGTCGCGGTGCTCGCCGCGATCAAGCACGACCCGGTCGAGGACCGCGACGGCTCGATCGACCCGCTCGGCACCACGCTGCTCGGCGTCTGGCTCAGCGCCCTGCTGCTCGCGCTGTCCGAGGGCGAGACCTGGGGCTGGGGCTCGGCCTCCGTCATCGGCCTGTTCGCCGGTGCCGCGGTCGGCCTGCTGCTGTGGATCCTCGTCGAGCTGCGCACGAAGCACCCGCTGGTCGACGTGCGCGTGCTGGCCAAGCCCGCGGTCGCCGTGCCGAACGTCTCCGGCTTCTGCGTCGGCTTCGTCATGTACGCCTCGTTCACCATGCTCGCCGACTTCACCCAGACCCCGAGCCTGGTGGGCTACGGCTTCGGCGCCACCATCCTGCACTCCGGCATCCTGCTGTTGCCCTCCGCGATCGGCTCCTTCCTCGGCGCCCCGATCGGCGCCCGGATGATCCAGACGACCGGCCCGAGGCTGCCGATGGCCCTCGGCGGCCTGCTCGCGGGCGCCGCGCTGCTCTTCCTCGGCTTCCAGCACGGCAACCAGGGCGACGTGTACGCGGCCTCCGGCGTGATGGGCCTCGGCATCGGCCTCGCCTACGCCGCGATGCCCGCCTACATCAACGGCGCCGTCCCGCCGGAGCAGGCCGGAATCGCCAACAGCGTCAACGCCGTGCTGCGCACGGTCGGCGGCGCGGTGGGCACCGCCGTGGCCGGAGTGATCCTGAGCTCGAAGACCATCAGCGCCGCGCTGCTCGCGCACACCCCGCTCGCCGGGATGTCGCTGCCCACCGCGGACGCCTACCGGACCGCGTTCATCGTCTGCGGAATCCTCGGCCTGGCCGCCGCGGTGGTCCCGTTCCTGGTGCGCGCCAAGAAGAACGCCGCCTGATCCGAAAGCCGAGCGGGCGCCACTCCGAGGGAGTGGCGCCCGCTCTTCTCATCGTTCGCTACCGCCTACAGCTCGTCGGCGATGAACTTGCCGCCGTTGTACGAGCCCCAGCCGGACACCTTGTCGTAGCCGGTGCCCGCGCTGTAGCCGCCGTTGCTGCCGCTGGTCACGTCGTGCATCACCGTGGAGTACAGCGAGCCCTCGCCGATCGGGTAGATGAACGAGTTGACGTAGCCGAACTTGGAGCCGCCGAGGTCGGTGGCCGCCGTGTCGTAGTCGGCGATGAACGCGGCCCAGTTCGGCGCGGCGGCGCTGGTGCCCCAGACGCTGTACCAGCCGCCCTCGGTGTAGATGTACCAGGGGCTGGCCTCGTCGCCGGCCGCGGCCACGTCCGGCACGTCGCGGTAGCTGCCCGAGTTCACGGCCGTCTGGTAGGACGGCGTCTTGAACTCGACCGAGATGCCGCCGCCGCTGTCCGACCACGCGGTCTCGCTGGACCAGGCGCCGGAGGAGACGGTCACGTCGGTGCCGCCCACGCCGGAGACGTAGGTGTCGGAGGCCGGGTAGTCGACCGAGAGGCTCGAGCCGTTGTCGTCGGCGCCGGAGTCGCCGGAGGCCGCGAACATCGACTGGCCCTGGGCCGCCATCTCCTCGAAGTCGGCGTCGTCGGAGGACAGGTTGCTGTCCTCGGACTCCGGCTCGCCCCAGCTGCTGGAGACCGCGGTGGTGTCCGCGCTGGCCAGCGCCGAGTACAGGGCGACCTCGCCGGCGTCCGAGTTCGGCGCCTCGTAGACCTTGATGGTGGCCTTCGGCGCGAGCGCGTAGTCGACCTCGATGTCGAGCTCGTCCTCGTCCTCGCCGGAGGTGTCGGTCGTGCCGCCGTCCACCTTCACCACGCTGGCCGCCGTGACGCCCAGGCTGTAGGTGCTGTTGTACTTGGCGACGTCGGACGCCGTGTACGCCGAGAACTCGGCCAGCGCGATCGTCTTGCCGGAGCCGTTGTAGCTGTCCGTCGAGATGTCGGTGGTGAGGTTGTAGGCCTCACGCGCCGTCGTCGGCGTCATGGTCGTGCCCGCGTGCGAGGTGACCGCCGCGGAGGCGGCCGCCTTGTGCGCCAGCGAGACGTGCAGCGCCGCGGTGTTCATGCCGGCCACGTGGTCCACCACCGACGCGATGCTCGCCGGCAGCGACGGCGCCTCGTTGTTCGCGATGAAGGACTGCGTGGCGGTCTTGTAGGTGCCGATCGAGACGTCGAAGGCCTTCTCGACCTGCGCCGCGGTGCCGGAGGCCGCGACCGTCAGGTGGTTGGCGGTCACGGCGCCGACCGACAGGCCCTCGGACCTGAGGTACGAGGTGACCTGGTCGATCTGGGCCTGCGTCGGCGCGTACTCGGCGACGAACTGCTTGACCGTCAGGTAGTGCTTGTAGGACGCCGACTTCGGGTCGGAGACGGCCCGGACGAAGGCGTCCAGGCTCGCCTTGTTGCGCAGGTTGAGGCTGACCTCGAGGCCGACCTTCTGGGTCGAGGAGGCCGCGCCGGTCCGGCTGGCGTGGGTGCCGGCGATGTCGGCGGCCGCCGCGTCCGCGAGGACCACGCGGCCCGCGGCCGGGGTGACCGTCGCGTTCGCCGCGGGGGCGGCCAGCGCGAAGATCGGGAGCGGGGCGACGAGCAGGCCGAGTATTCGAAGGTTTACTTTCACGATCCATTCCTGTGGGTAGGCGGAACAGAAGGGAGCGCCACCGCGGGGCAGCTGGGCTCCGAGTGGGAGTCGGAGCCCGGTGAACGGTGGTTCGCCTTCACGTTAGCGCGGCGCGGCGGGCGCTGAAATAGCCGTCAGCGCGGTGAAAAATAAGATTTTCCTCATGAGTTCTGAGCAGGATCCGCAGATTCTCCGGCCCGCTAGACTCCTTCGCCATGCCCGAACTCGCCGAGGTCCTCGCCGTCCTGGACGCCGCCTATCCGCCCGCCCACGCGCAGTCCTGGGACGCCGTGGGACTGGTCTGCGGTGATCCTCGGGCGCAGGTCGACAAGGTCCTCTTCGCCGTCGACCCGGTGGACGCCGTGCTCGACGAGGCGCTCGACTGGGGCGCCGCGCTGCTCGTGACCCACCACCCGCTGCTGCTCAAGGCGGTCAACGGGGTTCCGTCCACGAACTTCAAGGGACGCAACGTACACCGGCTGATTCGCGGTGGCTGCGCGTTGCTGACGGCTCACACCAACGCCGACGTGGCCAGGCCGGGCGTGTCGGACGCGCTCGCCGCGGCGCTCGGCCTGGACGTCGGCGATCCGATCCTGCCGCTGCCCGGCGACGCGAGCGGACTGCTCGGCCTCGGCCGCTTCGGCGAACTGCCCGAGGCCGAGCCGCTCTCCGCCTTCACGGCGCGGGTGGCCCGCGCCCTGCCGGCGACCGCCTCCGGGGTGCGCGCCGCGGGCGACCCGGACCGGCCGATCCGCCGCGTCGCGGTGTGCGGGGGAGCCGGCGACGACCGCGAGCTGCTCGCCGCCGTGCGCCGGGCCGGGGCCGACGCGTACGTCACCGCCGACCTGCGGCACCACCCCGCGTCCGAGGCGATGGAGGACGCCCGCTTCGGCGGCGGCCCGGCGCTCGTGGACGTCGCGCACTACGCCAGCGAATGGCCCTGGCTCGAGGTGGCGGCGGCGCTGCTGGCAGGCGGTACCGTAGAGACCCGGGTCAGCACCATCGTCACCGACCCGTGGACCGCGCACACCTGCTGAGCCGGGGGCCGAGCGCCCTGCGAAGCAGCACATGTACATAGTGACCGAGCTGAGGAGTACCGCCACGTGAACGCCGAGCCCGCCGACCAGTTGCGCCTGCTCGATCTTCAGGCGCTGGACTCCAAGCTGGACCAGCTCGCCCACCGCCGACGCACCCTGCCGCAGCTCGGCGAGCTGCAGGCGCTGGAGACGAGGCTCGGCCAGCTGCGCGACGTGCACGCCGTCTCCGCCGCCGCCGACTCGGACCTCGCCCGCGAGCAGGCCAAGGCCGAGGCCGACGTGGACCAGGTGCGGGCCCGCGCCGAGCGGGACCGGAAGATCCTCGCGTCGGGCACCGGCAGCGCCAAGGATCTGGAGAACATCCAGCACGAGCTCGAGTCGCTGGCCAGGCGGCAGGCCGACCTCGAGGACGTGGTGCTCGAGGTGATGGAGAAGGTCGAGTCCTCCGCCGCCCGCACCGCCAAGCTGGCCGCGGACCGCAC
>DASTAE010000248.1:0-3576 GCA_035712985.1 Actinospica sp. | reverse complement strand
GCGCACATCATCCCGGCGCGCACCGCGTAGGCCGCGGCCGAGGCGCTGGTGTTGCCGGTCGAGCCGCAGATGACGGCCTTGGCCCCGGCCTCGGCGGCCTTGGAGATGGCCATCGTCATGCCGCGGTCCTTGAAGGAACCCGTCGGGTTCATCCCCTCGACCTTGAGGTAGACCTCGCAGCCGGTCAGCTCGGAGACCGCCTGGGCGGGCACCAGCGGGGTGCCGCCCTCGCCGAGCGTCACCACCGGGGTGTCGGCCGTCACCGGGAGGCGGTCGCGGTATTCCTCGATGAGTCCGCGCCACGGGCGCCGGATCGGCTGGCTCGCTGTCATCTCGACTCCTTATTCGCCTTCAACGCGCATGACCGAGGCGACGGCGCGGACCGTCGGCATCGCCCGCAGCTTCTCGACGGTGCCGCTCAGGGCCGCGTCGGTGGCCGCGTGGGTGGAGACCACGAGCCGCGCGTCGTCCCCGCGGCCCTCCTGACGGACCGTCTGGATCGACACGTCCTGCTGCGCGAAGATCTGCGCGACCTGCGCCAGCACACCCGCCTTGTCGTCCACGTCCAGCGAGACGTGGTAGCGGGTGCGCGCCTCGCCCATCGGGCTCACCCGCAGGTCGGCGTACAAGGACACGCCGTGGGCGCGGCTGCCGTTGACCCGGTGCCGGCAGATCGCCACCAGGTCGCCGAGCACCGCGCTCGCGGTCGGGGTGCCGCCGGCGCCGGGGCCGTAGAACATCAGCTGGCCGGCCGCCTCGGACTCGACGAAGACCGCGTTGTACGCCTCGCGCACCCCGGCCAGCGGGTGCGAGCGCGGGATCATCGCCGGGTGCACGCGCGCGGTGACCGACTCGCGGGCCTTGTCCACCTCGCAGATGGCCAGCAGCTTGACGACCGAGCCCATCTCCCGGGCCGAGGCCACGTCGGAGGCGGTCACCCGGGTGATCCCCTCGCGGTACACGTCCGCGGCGGTGACCTTGGTGTGGAAGGCCAGCGAGGCCAGGATCGCGGCCTTGGCGGCCGCGTCGAAGCCCTCGATGTCGGCGGTCGGGTCGGCCTCCGCGTAGCCCAGCTCGGTGGCCTCCTCCAGCGCCTCGTCGAAGCCGGCGCCGGTGGAGTCCATCCGGTCCAGGATGAAGTTGGTGGTGCCGTTGACGATGCCGAGCACCCGCTCGACCTTGTCGCCGACGATCGACTCGCGCAGCGGGCGCAGCAGCGGGATGGCCCCGGCGACGGCGGCCTCGTAGTAGAGGTCCACACCGTACTTGTCGGCCGCCGCGTGCAGTTCGGCGCCGCGCTCGGCCAGCAGCGCCTTGTTCGCGGTGACCACGCTGGCGCCGGCCTCCATGGCGCTCAGGATGAGGCTGCGGGCCGGCTCGATGCCGCCGATGACCTCGATGACCACGTCGTTGTCCGGGCGCGCCGCGAGCTCGCGGGCGTCGGTGGTGAACAGCCCGGGGTCCACCGGGAGGTCGCGGGCCTTGGTTGGGCGGCGCACCGCGATGCCGGACAGCTCGACCGGCGAGCCGATCCGGGCGCCGAGGTCCTCGGACGTCGTCGTCATGAGCCGGGCCACCTCGGAGCCGACGACCCCGCACCCCAACAACGCCACTTTGAGTGGGCGCTCGCTCATGATTCGATACCTCTCGTATCCAGCGTGTGTTCGACCAGTCTCACCTGTCGGTCGCGGGAAGTCCCACGACGTCCACTGGGTGAGACCGTAAGTCTTGCGGTCCGTACCGCGCGCGACAACCGTGTATTCAGCCGAGGTCGAGCGCGAGCAGGTCCTCTTCCGTCTCCCGGCGCACCAGCACCCGCTCGGCCCCGTCCAGCACGGCGAGCACCGGCGGGCGCAGCGCGTGGTTGTAGTTCGAGGCCATCGAGCGGCAGTAGGCGCCGGTCGCGGCCACGGCGAGCAGGTCGCCCGGGCCGACGTCGGCGGGCAGCCAGGTGTCCTTGACCACGATGTCCCCGGACTCGCAGTGCTTGCCGACCACGCGGGCCAGCATCGGCTCGGCCTCGGAGGTGCGGGACGCGAGCACGCAGGTGTACTCGGCGTCGTACAGCGCGGTCCGGATGTTGTCGCTCATCCCGCCGTCCACCGACACGTAGGTGCGCAGCCCCTCGAGCGGCTTGACCGTGCCGACCTCGTAGAGCGTCACCCCGGGCGGCCCGGAGATGGCGCGGCCCGGCTCGACGGTGATCCGCGGCGTCGGCAGGCCGTAGCCGAAGCACTCGCGGGCCACGATCGCCTTGAGCGCGGCCACGATGGTGAACGCGTCCTCCGGGTCGTCCTCGCTGGTGTACGCGATGCCGAGGCCGCCGCCGAGGTCGAGCTCGGCCAGCGCGACCCCGTGCTCCTCGCGGATCGCGGCCAGCAGGCCGACGGCGCGGTGCGCGGCGGTCTCGAAGCCTGCGGTGTCGAAGATCTGCGAGCCGATGTGCGAGTGCAGGCCGACCAGCTCGAGCGAGGCCCGGTGCTTGAAGACCCGGCGCACCGCCTCGGCCGCCTCCCCGCCCGCGAGCGAGAAGCCGAACTTCTGGTCCTCGTGCGCGGTGGCGATGAACTCGTGGGTGTGCGCCTCGACGCCGACCGTGACCCGGACCATCACCCGGGCGACGATCCCGCGCTCGGCGGCCAGCGACGCCAGCCGCTCGATCTCCTGCTGCGAGTCCACGACGAAGCGGCCGACGCCCGCGTCGAGCGCCCGGGACAGCTCGTCCACCGTCTTGTTGTTGCCGTGGAAGGTGATCCGGTGCCCGGGGAACCCGGCGGCCGTCGCGACCGCGAGCTCGCCGCCGGAGCAGACGTCCAGGCCGAGCCCCTCCTCGCCGGCCCAGCGCGCGACCGCCTTCGACAGGAAGGACTTGCCGGCGTAGTGCACCGGCGGCTCGTCCTTGCTGTACTCGCCGAACGCGGCGAGCCAGGTCTGCGCGCGCCGGCGCCAGTCGGCCTCGTCCAGCACGTAGGCCGGGGTGCCCTGACGGGCCGCCAGCTCGCGCACGCCGAGGCCGCCGAGCGTCAGCTGCCCCGACTCCTCGTCGCGGGCGGCCGTGATCGGCCAGACCTTCGGGTCGAGCGCGTTCAGGTCGGCGGGCGGCGCGCCGACCCCGCCCGCGGGCAGCACGTCGGCGTACCGCGGCCCCGCCGGGTGCGCTGCTCGGCTCATCGGTGGTTCCCTTCGCTGTTCGCTATCACCGTGCTCACATCCGCTCCGGCGCTGAGACGCCGAGCAGCCCGAGACCGTTCGCCATCACGGTCTGGGTGGCCTCGGCCAGCCACAGCCGGGCACGGGTCAGCTCGATCGGCAGCTCCAGATCGCCCTTCGGCAGGATCCGGCAGTCCTCGTAGAAGCGGTGGTAGACGCCTGCCAGCTCCTCCAGGTACCGCGCCACCCGGTGCGCCTCGCGCAGCTCGCCGGCCCGCGCGATGATCACCGGGAACTCGCCGAGCTTGCCGAGCAGGTCGTTCTCCTTCTCGTGGCCGAGCAGGCTCGGATCGAACTCGGCCGCCGGGCCCTTGTCGATCCCCATCTCGGCGGCGTTCCGCTTCACCGAGCACATCCGCGCGTGCG
>DASTAE010000247.1:0-33230 GCA_035712985.1 Actinospica sp. | reverse complement strand
CGCGTTGACCCACAGCGTCGGCGGGTTTCCGCCGGTGCCCGAGCCGGTCGACAGCAGCGTGCCGGCCGCGGTCGCGCTGAACCACAGCTCGACCGTCTGCCCGGCTCCGCCGGCGCCCGTGAAGTAGCCTCCCGGGATGCTGACCTGCGATCCGCTGCCGGTGAAGGCGGCGGCGGTGCCGTCGGCGAAGCCGGTCGGGCCGGTCGCCCCGAGCGTGACGTTGCTGTAGGTGGCCGAGGGCCGGGCGACCGCAGCGGTCGCCGCCCCGCCGACCAGGTCGTGCGCGAGCGGCCCGGCGCCGTCGTTCAGCGGCCAGAAGTCCTCCGGCGCCGAGGCGAGGACCGCGTCGTCGTACCCCGCGGACAGCGACTGCGGGGCGGGCGTGCTGTAGTCCCAGGTCCCGCCGTGCGCGTCGGTGAGGGTGGCCACCCGGTCGTTGACGGTGTCGTACGTCGCGGTCATCTCGGTGTGCCCGCCCGGGCTCGTGATGCTCGTCAGCTCGGCGGCCGGCGTGGTCTCCGCGGCGTACTGCGCGGCGACGGTCCCGACGCCGGGCAACTGGTTCTGGTAGATCGCGAAGTCCGCGAGCGAGCCGTTGAAGTACTGCCAGCTGCCGGTCGAGCCCGTCGGGACGATACCCGTGCCGAGCAGTGCGTATGTGCCCGCGACCGTCGAGAAGCCGCCGCTGCCCGAGGCGACCTTCGCGCCGTCGACGTACAGCGCCTGGCCGGGGATGAGCACCGCCTGGTGCCACTTGCCGTCGTTCACGGCGGACGTGGACGTGAGCGAGCCCGCGCCCTCCAGGTGGCCGGCGCTCGTGATCCACAGGACCGGCGTCGCGTTCGTGGACGAGCACGCGGTGCAGGCGCCGGGCAGCACTGCGGTCAGGCCGAGCAGCACGCCCGAGGCGGTGGACGTCTTGAACCAGACGCTGAAGCCGAGACTCGTCGTCGAGGGCGTGACGACGCGGTTGCTTCCGGTGACCGGAATGCAGGAGCTGGTCTGCGAGGCCGCGGTGCACCACGTGCCGTCCATCGGTATATACGAATTCGTACCGTTGAAGCCGGTCGCGCTCACCCCCGAGACCGGCCCGGACGCGCCGAGCGCCGTGTTCATCTCCGTCGCCGGCGGGTTCACCGTCGTCAGGTCGTTGACGGGCACCTCGTTCGCCGCCGAGGTCGCGCCCGACGCGTCGTCGAGACGGTAGTAGGCGCTCGGGTTCGCGTTGCGCACCGCTGTGGGGGCGTGCGATCCCTTGGCCGCGTACGTGTACTGCGTGCACGCGGTCGTCGTGCCGGGCGGGCACACCGAGGTCAGCAGGTCGCCGTTGTAGCCGTAGGACCAGGTCAATGCGGTGTTCGATTGCCCCGCGGTCGCGGGATCGGTCGACACGGACGCCACGTGCGGGGACGCCGCGCCGCTCGGCGTGGACCAGGTCAGGTGCAGCGCGCGCCCGGACACGTTGTTCGTGACCGTCGTCAGCGCACCGCCCGTGTAGACGAAGGTCTCCGTTCCGCCTTCGTCATCAGTGATCTTCGACAGCAGCCAGTCGGAGCCGGAAGCCTGGCCGAAGCTGTATGTGGTGTCCGTCTGGTCGGTCACCGAGAAGCCGCCGCCGCTGAGCGCCGTGACCACCGCGTACATGTTCGCCGGCGGCGCGTAGCCGCCGGCCGCGTTCACCGCGAAGCGCGACTGCTGCCCGTTGGCGAGCGTCAGGATCAGCGCGCCAGAACCGTCCGGATCGGGTTCAAGCGACATGTCCTGCAACGACGACCAGCCCGCGCCGAACGCCTGCGAGGTGCGCGGGTCCAGCGAGTTGTACGTCCGCATGACCGACAGCGTCGGCCCCGCGCCCGCGACGCTCGCGTCGGTGGCCTGCTGGGTGACGTTCGCCGTCTTCGGGTCCACGGTCTTGCCCGAGCCCGTGTAGCTGGCGGTGCCGAGGTCGGAGGTCATCACCGGATTGCCGTCCCCGGTCTGCGGCACGGGGCCGAAGCGGTTCCAGACGGCCGGCTGGGCGTCGCCGACCACGAACGAGATCGGCGTCGTCCAGGTCACCGACGTGCTCCCCACGTTCGGCGGGGACGCCGCGTCGCTCACCGCGGCCTGCCAGTAGTAGGTCGAGCCCCAGGACAGCGGCTTCGGGACGGTCCACGTGGAGCCGTTGTTCGCGACCCAGCCGGAGGACTGCACGATCTGCCAGGTGCCGTTCGCGGCCTGGGTGACCACCTCGAACGCGAACCAGAACTCGGGCTTGGCCGGGTACCCGCCGGGTACCGACGCGGAGGCGCCGAGCTGCGGCGTCTGCGTGTTCTCCGAGGTGCCGGGCAGCGGCGACTGCTCGCTGATCTGGGCCGCGTACTGCTGGATCGAGTAGGCCGCGCAGTAGGTGCTGCCGCCGTTCGCGGAGAAGTACGTGCCGTTCGGGGTCTCCATGTCCCAGCAGATCTCGTACGCGCCCGGATTCTCGTTCGGGGTCACGCTCTCGACCGTCACCGACTGGCCGGGGGCGACGGTGCTCTGGAACGTGACGTCCTGGCCCGTGGTGAGCGGCGTGCCGGTCCCGGTCGTGTCGCTCGACGCGTACACGTTCGCGCCGAGACCGAAGCCGCCGGACCACGTGGCGGTGCCCGTGTTGGTCAGCGTGACGGCGACCCGGCCGGTCTGATTGGCCATCGGGACCGTGTCGTACGTCGCCGCGACACTGTAGGACGCGTCGTCGGCGACGGTGGCGGCGGCCTTCGTGCCCTGCGCGGCCTTCGGACTCCGCGTGCCGTTCGTGCCCTGCTGTTCGACGGTGTGCGTGACGACGTGGCCCGGCGCCGTCTTCACCGCCCCGGTCGGCACCGTCTTCCCGGCGGCCATCGCGGGCGGGGCGAGGCCCGCGTTCGGGGCTGCGTGGCCTGGCGTCGTCTGCTTCGCCCGGGTCGCAGCGGCGGGCACGTAGTGGGACCTGCCGGCGGCGGTCCCGTCGTGCTGCGCCGGTGCGGACGCGTATCCGTACATCGTCGCCGTGGGCGTGTACGTCTTCGCCATCGCCGCCATGACGGCGGGCGTGTAGATGTTGGCGCCGATGACGAACGCGGTGAACACCGCCATGAAACGCCAGTAGGTCCTGCCTCGTCGGAACCGCATGACTCGCTCCAGGTGGGTATGGGAGTGGGCGTTCAGGAGGCGTCCGCGAGGGCGACGACTTCCCGGTTGATGGGTCCCGAGGCGCGAGCGGCCGAGACGGTGACGGCGTTGGGGAGCACAGTGGCCGGGCCGGCCGCGGCGCCGTCGAGGACGAGGATGAAGCGCGGCCCGGGATTGGCCCGCGCCGCGCTGGTCACCTGGCTCTGCGAGGCGCCGGTGACGACGATGACGCCGCACTTGCGCTCTATCAGGGTATTGAGAAGTGAGGGGGCGTCGGCGGGCGCGGCGCTGGACAGGTGGCTGACCATCACGTGGCTCGTCAGTGATGCGGACTCCATCGCGCTCCAGGCCCGCGCGCCGAGCGTGCCCGGGGACACCCCGCTCGCCCCGGTGAGCAGGCACGCCGAGGCGTCCAGGTACCGGCGCGCCTGCGGCGCCGCGGCGGCCGTCGGCCCGGGCCACAGCGCCCAGGCCGCGAGCGCCCCGGCCGCCAGCGCCACCCCGGCCAGCGCGGCCTTGACGGCTTTAGACGAACCCTGTTTCACGATGCGCAAGTCCCCGTGCCCCCGCTCTTCGGTTCGGCGCCGCGTCTCGGCGTTGCCGCCGCGGGCGCGCTGCACCTCGCGATGAGCGTAAAAGCGCGGAATTCAGCAGAGAAGGAACACTGACCCGCACTCTGGACGGAACAGTGCGCGAGTCCGGTGACGGCCCGCTACGGCGCATACTGTGGGGCCATGTTCGCTGGACTGATGGATGTCGACTGGGCCGCGCTGGAGCACGCTTACGGTTCGGCTGAGGATGTGCCCGGGATGCTGCGGCGGCTCGCCACGGATGACGAGGCCGAGTGCGGGGCGGCGTTGGATGAGTTGGGCGGGGCGGTGCATCGGCGGGGCGAGGTGTACGACTCGACGCTGGCTTGCCTGCCGTTTCTGTTCGAGCTGGCGGCGGACAGCGGTGTCGCGGGGCGCGGGTGGATCGTCGAGCTGATCGCGAGCATCGGGGCTGCGGAGGAGGCTCGCGAGGCGGTTCGGGGGCGAGCCGACGAGATCCTCGGTTGGCTGGCGGATGACGACGCGGCGGTGCGCCGGGCTGCCGTGGGGGCGGTGGCGGCGTGTTTGGCCGACGGGGAGGCGGCGGCCGGGCTCTGGCTGGAGCGGATGTTCGGTGATGCCGCGGCGGGCGCAGACGTCCGGCTCGCGGCGTTCGTCGAGCTGACGCGGCTTCGGGTCGGCCCGGTTGACGAGGACGTGGTTCAGCGGGCCGTCGGGTTGGTCGGCGAGGTCGGCGAGGTCGCGGACGGCGCGCTGTTCCGGGGGCTGGATCGGGCGCTGGAGGAGCACGTCGCCGGGCGGGTGGCCCTGATCGAGGGGCAACTGCGGTGCGGGGATGCGCAGGGGCGGATCGAGGCGCTGCGGGCCGCCGGTGAGTTGATGCGGGGGTGGCGGGGCGAGTATTCGAACCTTGTTGCGCTGATCGGTGAGCAGATCTCGGCGGCGGAGCCTCAGGTGGCGCGGATGGCGCTGATCGCGCTGAAGAACAAGTTCGATCTCGTCGGGCCCGCGACGGAGGCGCTCGCCAGGCGGCTCGCGGTGCTCGGGGCGGATGCCTGGGACAGCGCCGATCCGCAGGCGCGCAAGGAATGCCGGGACCTGGTCGTCGCGCTGGCCAGGTTCGGCGATGAGCGGGTCCTGCCGGTCGTGGAGACCGCACTGACTCAGGACCTCGGCGCTCGGGTTCTGGGCGGGACCCTGGGGCGGTACCGGGCTCACGCGGGCCGGCTGGCGCCCGTGCTGCGGGAGCAGTTGCGGCTGTACGGCGATGAGCTGGGCTCTGATGCGCAGGTTGGACTCTTCGGACTGTTGGCGGGGGTTCGGGAGCTGGGGGCCGTCGAGGCCGTCCCGGAGGTGATGCGGGTGCTGGAGGCAGCCGTGGCCGGGCGCAAGCGGCTGGTCATGGAGGTGGCGCTGCAGACCTTGGCGTCGCTTGGGCCCGGGGCCGCGGCTGCTCGGGAACTGGTGGCCGGGATCGCCGCGGACAAGGAGCTCGACGGGCACGTGGTGGTGCGGGCCGTCGAGGCGGCCTGGCGCCTGGGGGCCGCGGCCGAGGAGCTGCTGCCGTTGCTGGAGCCGCGGCTGCTGGAGACGGACTGGTTCGCGGACGGGGCGCCCGCTGACCGGGCCATCGTGACCGCGGCCGCGGAGGTCGCGGGGGTGTTCGGGGCTCAGGCGGCTCCGTTGGCGGGGCGTCTGCGGACGCTGATGGAGTCGGCGGAGGATCAGCTGACTCGGGTGGAGGGGGCGCTCGCGCTGATCAGCGTTCTCGGGCCGGGGGCTTACTCCGCGGCTGAGTACGCGCTCGAAGTCGGGTGGCGGGAGGCGCCGCAGGCTCGGCTCCGGATCGCGGAGTGCGTGCGGGATCTCGGGTCGGCGGCCGCGTCCTTCCACCCGACGCTGCGGGCCGAGCTCGCCGAGCCGTACCGTCACCTCCACGTCCCCGGGGTGACGGACAGCGACGAGGTCGGCCGCGACGAGCGTCTGTCGGCGGCGTGCGCGGAAACTCTGTCCGCGGCGGGCTAGCCGTTGCGGGCCTCGATGGCCTTGATCGTGTTCTTCAGGGCCTTATTCAGCGCGCCCTTGCCGACCGTGCCGAGCAGGGCGCCGAGGACGCGGCCCTTGAGGTTCTTGCCCTCGCGGATCACGAGGGCGTCTAGGCGGGTGGTGCCGTCGGGCTGCGAGGTGAGGGTGTAGGTGTGGCTCGAGGCCCCGCCCCAGAGGTTGGAGTCGACGGTGGTCATCACGACGCGACGCGGGTCGGACCAGTCGTAGTGCAGGCGCTCCCAGACGCCGCTGGCGCCCTCGGTGACGTCGGCGCTGTCCGCGCCCCTCGCGTGGACCTTCAGGTAGTCGTCGGAGCTGTTGCGGAACAGCTCCCGGCGTCCGGGGCCGAAGTCGGTGAGTCCGGCCACGAACTGCTCGGGTGTCGCGGTGGTGGTCTCGGTGAAGCGGATGGTCGCCATGGGAGGGGCTCCTTCACGGTGTCGGCTCGAGCGTCATGCGCTGGGTCCAGGATCCCGGTGGAGCGGGATCGGGCGAACCCGTGTGTCCCCCTGGTCCCCGGGACCAGGGCGCGGACGGCTGAGCGGGTCGCCGGTCCGCGCGTGACGGCAGCAGGCACCGAATGTGTCCGGGCTTCCGAACCAACGCGGGATGAACAGCTTTCGGAGACTCGGAACTGTGAAAGAACTGTGAAAAACTGACGCTCCAGGCTTCTTGCAGGGATCTGATTTCACCGGGATCCTACGGGCGACGATGGTCAATTTGACCTCGCATGACCCACCGTGCGGAGGCTCAATGAAAAGCTGGAGAAAGCGGACGGTCGGCATCACCGTGCTGGCCAGTCTCGCGATCGCGGGGATCGCCTCGCTGAGCTGGGCGGACGGCGCCCCGGCCATTCACCCGAAAACGGGTGTCGGTTCCTGCACCCTGATCGGCTGGAATCCCAACACCGACCCGAGCAATGCCAAGAACCTCCCGGCCGGACACCGTCCGCAGACGTACCGGCCGGACAATTTCAACTGCTCCGGCGCGACTTTCGCCGCGCCGGGCGTGGAGTTCGCGAAGTTCCCGCAGCCGAAGAACTTCAAGATTACGAACAAGGACGTCGTCAAGACGATCTCGAACACGAAGACGGTGGTCGGTCAGCCCGCCGCCGCGGTCAATCCGCTGGCGCCGTACTTCCCGCCGTTCAAGCACTTCGTGATCGTCTACCGGGAGAACCACACCTTCGACGACTACCTCGGCGACTGCGCTACCACGGTCATCGCCGGCTGCAACGGCCAGGTGGAGTCCACCAACCACATCAGCTCCGTGCCGGACCTGCACTCGCTGGCCAAGGAGTACGCGCTCTCCGACACGTACAGCACGGGCACGCAGCCGCCGTCGGGCCCGAACCACTGGTGGCTGTTCTCCGGACAGTCCGCGTCGAGCAGCCAGCAGCAGTCCTACCCGTCCAACGGGACGCAGTTCGACCGCTTCCTCACCGGGGCCAACGGTCCGACGGACGAGGGCACCAACGCGTGCACGCCCCCGAAGGGGACGAGCAGCGGCAGCAGCCCGTACACGTTCGTCATGAACGGCGACTTCTACTGGATGCTCAACAGTGGAAGCGGCTACTGGAAGAACCCGGCCGACGGCAAGGTGGAGGTCCTTCCGCCGGACCGTCCGGGGACGACCATCCCGGAGGAGCTGCACTACAACGAGTACACGTGCTCGAACCAGAGCATCCCCGACAGCACCGTGGCGAACGACTACATCAACTTCGTCAACACCAACGGCCTGCCGGCGTACAGCTACGTCGAACTGTTCAACGACCACCCGGGCACGTACCAGGACATCCCGGGCAACGACACTGCGACGAACAACGTCGTCAACGCGATCGAGAACAACGCGACGTACAAGGACAACACGCTTGTCATCGTCACCGAAGACGACACGCAGAACGGCAACAACGG
Organism: Actinospica sp.; assembly: GCA_035712985.1. Classification (GTDB taxonomy): domain Bacteria; phylum Actinomycetota; class Actinomycetes; order Streptomycetales; family Catenulisporaceae; genus Actinospica. The sequence goes on along the minus strand of DASTAE010000247.1, from coordinate 25,585 downwards.
CCCGGACCACGTATCCAACACCTACCGGGTGCCGCTGCTCGTCATCGGTCCGTCGCAGTACGTCAAGCAGCACTACCTGAGCCACGTCGCCTACACCACCAGCAACGTGCTCGCCGCGATGGAACGCACGATGGAGAACGTGAAGTCGGGCATCATCAACCCGAGCGACAGCCTGGGGCTGAACACCTTCCCGATGACCACCAACGACCAGGCCGCCCTCGGCGACCCGTTGGAGGACTTCTGGGTCCAGGGCTCGACGCCGCTCTCGGCCGGCGCGACCGGCACCCCGGCGACGGGCAACGCGCCGCTCGCGGTGAACTTCACCGGTTCGGCCACCGGCGGCACCGCGCCGTACACCTACAACTGGACCTTCGGCGACGGCGCCACGAGCACGGCGCAGAACCCGAGCCACACGTACAGTTCCGCGGGCACCTACACCGCGACGCTGACGGTGACGGACAGCGCCTCCCCGGCGAACACGGCCACGTCCACGGTGACCACGAACGTCAGTGCCGTGGGTAATCCGCTCGCCGCGTCGGCGTCCGCGACACCGACGTCCGGCCAGGTGCCGCTGGCCGTCAACTTCACCGGCACGGCCACCGGCGGAAAACCGGCGTACTCCTACAGCTGGAACTTCGGTGACGGTTCGGCCGTGACCACGACGCAGAACCCGAGCCACACCTACTCGACGGCGGGCACGTACACCGCGACCCTCACGGTCACGGACAGTTCGTCGCCGGCTCTGGCGGCCACCTCGACCGTCACCGTCACCGCATCGCCGATCGCGGCCACGCCGCCGGGACCGCCGACGAACCTGACCGCCACGGCGGGCAGCGGCTCGGTCTCCCTGAAGTGGACCACCCCGGCGAGCGACGGCGGCGAGAACATCAACGCGTACAAGGTCTACCGCAGCACCTCGAGCGGCACCGAGTCGCTGGTGACCTCGGGCGGCTGCGCCAACCTCGGCGTGGTGAACTCGTGCACGGACTCCGGTCTGACCGCGGGTCAGACGTACTACTACGTGGTCAGCGCGACGAACCCGATCGGCGAGGGCCAGCAGAGCAACGAGGCGAGCGCCACCCCCTCGGGGAGCGGCTGCACCTCGGCCCAGCTGCTCGGCAATCCGGGCTTCGAGAACGGCAGCTCCAGCCCCTCCCCGTGGACGGTGACATCGACGCATTCGCCGATCAACGTGATCAGCGACAGCTCCTCGGAGCCGCCGCACGGCGGGACCTGGGACGCCTGGCTCGACGGCTGGGGCGCCACGACCACCGACACGCTCGCTCAGAAGGTCACGCTGCCGACCGGATGCACGAACTACAACCTCAGCTTCTGGCTGCATGTCGACACCGCGGAGACCAGCACGTCCACCGCGTACGACACCCTCAAGGTGCAGGTACTGAACAGCTCGGGCACCGTGCTGGCCACCCTGCACACCTACTCCAACCTCGACCACAACACCGGATACGCTCAGCACACCTTCAGCCTGGCCTCGTACGCCGGCCAGACCGTCACCCTCAAGTTCACCGGCGCCGAGGACTTCGAGTATCAGACCTCGTTCGTCCTCGACGACTCGGCGGTGAACGTCAGCTGACCTGAGCCGATATCAGAAACCCGATCACCGATACCGATCGGGACGCCGTCCCCGCCGTGCGCTGCGGCGGGGACGGCGTCCGGGTCCTCGTCATCTGAGGAGGGACGGATGGACACGGCCGTCGCGGTCACCGGCCGCGGCCTCACCAAGGCCTTCGACGAGATCGTCGCGCTGGACCACGTGGACGTGAGCGTGGCCGAGGGCACGATCCACGGATTGGTCGGCCCCAACGGCGCCGGCAAGACCACGCTGCTCGGCCTGCTGCTCGGCCTGGCCGTCGCGGACGAGGGGGAGCTCGAGATCCTCGGCACCGCCGTGGGACGCTCGCCTTCCGCGCCCGACGGCGTATCCGGATTCGTCGACGGGCCGGGGCTCTACCCCACGCTCACCGCGAGGCAGAACCTCGCGGCGCTCGTCGCGCTGCGCCCGGAGGGCCGCATGGCAGGGGTCGACGAGACCCTGGAGCAGGTCGGCCTCGCCGAGGTCGCCGACGACAAGGTCCGCGGCTTCTCCCTGGGCATGCGCCAGCGGCTCGGGCTGGCGGCCGCGCTGCTGACGAAACCGCGCCTGCTGGTGCTCGACGAGCCTTCCAACGGGCTCGATCCGGCGGGCAAGCGGGACGTGCACCGCGTCCTGCGCGCGCTCGCCGCCGAGGGAGTGACGGTGGTGCTGTCCAGCCACCGGATGGACGACCTGGAGGCGCTGTGCTCCGAGGTCACCATCCTGGCGACCGGCCGCGTCGTCTTCTCCGGGCCGGTGAACAAGCTCTCCGACGACGACCGCGAACTCGACTACCGGCTGCGCGCCTCGGATCCGTCCGCGGCCCGCGCCCTCGCTCTCGAGGCGCCCGGGATCACCGTCCTCGACGGCCCCGACGGCGCCGCCTCGCGGCCGGATACGGGCCTCGTCGTCGTCCGCGCGCGGGTCGCGGCGCTCGACGAGCTCGTGGCCAGGATCGTGGGCGCGGAGATCGCGGTGCGCGAACTGGTGCCCGTCGTCTCGCCGCTGGAGGCGGCGTTCCTCGCCCTCACCGAGAAGGAGTCCGGCCGATGACCGCGACCGTCGCGGAAACCCACGCGGCCGGGACGGGGACCGCGAACACTCCCCCGGTCGAGGTGGCGCGCATCCTGCGCTTCGAGCTGACCAAGCAGTTCTCCTCATGGCGGGTACGGCTGCTGATCCTGCTCAGCTGGCTCGGTCCGGCCGCGGTCGTCTACGCGGTGGACCAGCAGGCGACGCTGCCGTCCGACACCCTGTTCGGCCGTCAGATGCATGCCACGGGCTGGGCCGGGCCGCTGGTCGTGCTCGGCGTCGCGGGCACCTGGGTGCTGCCGCTGCTCACGTCGGTCGTCGCGGGAGACGTGTTCTCCTCGGAGGACCGGCTCGGCACCTGGCGCCACCTGGTCGTCGCGATCCGCTCGCCCCGCCGGATCTTCGCGGCCAAGGCGGTCGCCAGCCTCTGCGTGATCCTGCTCGGGGTGGTCGGACTGGCCGCGTCCAGCGTGGTCGGCGGCCTGGTCGCGGAGGGGAACCAGCCGCTGGTCGGCCTGGACGGCCACCTGATGAGCGGCGCGGACGCGGCGGGGAAGCTGTTGCTGTCGTGGATCTGCGTGCTGGCGCCGACGCTCGCCCTGGCGGCCATCGGCCTGCTCGGGTCCGTCGCGCTGGGCCGCTCCCCGATGGGACTGCTGCTGCCGATGGTCGCCGCCCTCGGGATGCAGGTGGCGCAGATGCTGCCGCTGCCGGTCGCGCTGCGGCTGGCGCTTCCCGGCTACGCCTTCATCTCCTGGAACGGCCTGTTCACCGACCCCCGGCAGACCGGTCCGCTGCTGATCGGCGTCGCGGTCAGCCTGGTCTGGGCGGTCGTGGCGACGGCGCTCGCCTACGTCCTGTTCCTGCGCCGCGACTTCACCAACGCCAACAACGACGGCGCGGGACGCAGAGTGCTGACGCTGGGCGTCCTGCCGCTGGCCGGGCTGCTGGCCGTGACGACCGGCGTCGTCGCGGTCGCGGCGCCCGGCGCGCTCGGTTCCGGCATCAGCCAGACCAAGGTGCAGCAGTCCCTGGCCACGGCGTTCGCCCACATCTACCGCCTCCAGCAGGCGCAGATGAACCATCCGGACGTCACCGAGGAGCAGCTGCACACCTCGGCGTCCTGCCTCAAGAGCGAGGGGCTCGGCGCGCAGGAGGGTTCGGGCAACGACTGGCGCTGCACGGTGTACTGGTCCGTCCCCGGCGACAACGTCACCGCGCAGGCCATCTACCAGCTCGACGTCACCGCGAACGGCCGCTACATCGCCGACGGGGACGGACCGGTCGAGGTGAACGGCTACTTCCTGATCGACCTGTCCGGAAAGATCGAGCCGAATCCGCTGTGGCAGTTCGACGGCGACGTCGACCTGCTCGGCAACCGCTGAGACCGAGCGGGGGCTAGGAGGCCGCCCCGGCCGCCCGGTCGGCGGCCTCCTGGAAGGCGGCGACGGCGGCGCCGTGGTCGCGGGCCCAGTCCGTGAGGACCTCGATGGGTTCGACGAGGGTCCGGCCGAGTTCGGTGAGGCTGTACTCGATCCGGCGGCCGCCGCCGTCGGTTCGGCGGTCCACCAGGCCGTATTCCTGGAGTCTGCGGAGCGTCTCGGTGAGCACCTTCCGCGAGACGCCGCCGATCAGGTCGACGAGCTCGCCGTGCCGCCGCGGCTTGAGGCTGAGGCCGAACAGCACGAGCACGGCCCACTTGTCCGAGACGATGTCCACCGCGAGGCGCGTGGGGCAGTCGGCGAGGAAGACGTGCCCGGCCTCATTGTGCATGGAATCGAAGGTACCAGGAGGTACCCGACGGCTCCGTAACGTCGTTCGTGAGCGGTGCCCGACCAGGCACTGAGAAGCACTGAGCGCGGAGGAGTCACCATGCCACGAGTCGTCGTGTTCGACGGGTTCGGCGGGCCGGAGGTCTTGCGGGTCGTCGAGGAGCCGGTCGGCGAGCCGGCGGCCGGCGAGGTCCGGGTCCGGATCGAGGCGTTCGCCGTCAACCCGCTGGACGGGATGCTGCGTTCCGGCGCGTTTCCCGCGATCGTCCCGCTGCCGCACGCCCGGCTCGGGGTCGAGGGAACCGGCGTCGTCGACGCGATCGGCGCGGGGGTCGCCGGATTGACCGCGGGCGATCCGATCATCATCACGGCCATCCCGGACGCGGCCGCGCGCGGCAGCTACGCGGAGTACACCACAGTCCCGGCGAACCGCGTCATCCCGCGTCCGGCCGGCCTCGACATCGCGGAGTCGGCGGCGATCTGGGTCGCGTATTCGACCGCGTACGGCGCGCTGATCGAGAAGGCGGGAATGCGGCCGGGCGACCGGGTCCTGATCACGGCCGCCTCGGGCGGCGTCGGCCGAGCGGCGATTCAGGTCGCGAACCAGATCGGCGCCGTCCCGATCGCGCTCACGCGGAGCGCGACACGCAAGGACGAGCTGATCGCCGCGGGTGCGGCTGAGGTCATCGCCACCGAGCAGACGGACGTCGCCGAAGCCGTCCGCGAGACCACCGGCGGCATCGGCGCCGATATGGCGCTCGACCTGGTCCGCGGGCCCGGTCAGCAGGACCTCGTGAACGCGACCCGACCCGGCGGCACGCTCGTCGTCGCGGGATTCCTCGATCCCCGGCCGACGCCGTTCCCGATGGCCGCGCCGCTGACGATCCACAGCTACCGCGGCTTCGAGCACACGCTCGACGACGCGGTCGTAGCCCGCATGGCCGCGTTCATGAACGCCGGGGTCCGGCTCGGCGCGCTGCGACCCGCGATCGGCAAGGTCTTCGGGCTCGACGACGTCGTCGAGGCGCACCGGCTCCTGGAGGCGGGGCTGCACGGCGGCGGGAAGATCGTCGTGGCTGTGTGAGTGTTCGCGTGCCGTCGCCCGCGAGCGCGCGTGAGCGCCTGCGCCGGGGAAGATCCAGGCCGCCCGCCTTGTTCCAGGCTGTGTGAGCGAGGCGGTGCGGGCGACGGACGTCGTGGTGATCGGGGCGGGGCAGGCCGGGCTGTCCAGCGCGTACTTCCTGCGGCGGGGCGGGTTCGCGCCGGGGGCCGGGTACGTGGTGCTGGACGGGGACTCGGCGCCGGGCGGGGCCTGGCAGCACCGGTGGCCCTCGCTGCGAATGGGGACGGTGAACGGGATCTTCGATCTGCCGGGGATGGGCTTCGAGGCGCCGGCGCCGCAGGAGCGGGCTTCGGTGGCGGTGCCCCGGTACTTCGCGGAGTTCGAGGAGCGGTTCGAGCTGGGCGTTCTGCGGCCGGTCACGGTGCGGGCGGTGCGACCCGGGGAAGACGATCGGCTGCTGGTGGAAAGCGATGCGGGGACCTGGGCTGCTCGCGCGGTGATCAACGCCACGGGGACGTGGAATCGGCCGTTCTGGCCTTACTACCCGGGGCGGGAGACGTTCCGGGGTCGGCAGCTGCATGCGGCGAACTATCCGGGGCCCGAGGCGTTCGCGGGCAAGCGCGTCGTCGTGGTGGGCGGCGGGATCACGGCGGTTCAGCTGCTGGGAGAACTGGACGAGGCCGGGGCCGCTACGACCTGGGTGACGCGGCGGCCGCCGGTGTTTCGGGACGAGCCTTTCACGCGGGAGTACGGGCGCGAGGTCGTCGCGATGGTGGATCGGCGGGTGCGGGCCGGGCTGGTGCCGGAGAGCGTCGTGAGTGTGACGGGCTTGCCGGTCATGGGGGCGATTCATCCGCGGCTGCCGATGTTCGATCGGATCGCGGCGGACGGGGTCGGATGGGACGACGGCCGGTTCGTCGAGGCGGACGTGATCCTCTGGTGCACCGGTTGGCGGGCCGCGCTCGATCACCTGGCGCCGCTTCACCTGCGGAGTTCCGGGGGCGGCATCGTGATGGACGGGACGCGGGTGGTGGCCGAGCCTCGGCTGCATCTCGTGGGGTACGGGCCCTCGGCCAGCACGGTGGGGGCGAACCGCGCGGGACGCGAGGCGGTGCGGGAGATCCGGCGGCTACTGGACTCGCGGATTCCGGACGCGGTCGCGGCCTAGCCCGCGGCGGTCTCGGTCCGGGGCCGCTTCCGCGGATTCGCCTGGCGTCCACGCGCCCTACATCTGCCCATGTCAGAGTGCAGGCACATGTCACGGACCACGGGTGAGGGAGCTGCCAGGCATGAGGATCGTGCGCGTCGCGAACTTCGTCTCCGAGGAGTCAGGCGGACTGCGCACCGCGCTGCACGGACTCGGCCGGGGCTACCTGGACGCCGGGCACGAGGCGGTCCTGATCGTGCCCGGCGAGACGCACGGCGACGTGATGACGGATCAGGGCCGGGTCATCACCCTGCCGGGCACCCCGACCGCGGGCAACCGGCGGCTGCTGGTGCGCCGCGCGCCGGTGATCAGGCTGCTGGAGGAGCTGGCGCCGGACCGGCTCGAGGTGTCCGACCGCTCGACGCTGCGCTGGACCGGGACCTGGGCCCGCCGGCGCGGCATCCCGACCATCATGATCTCGCACGAGAGCCTGACCGGCCGCTGGGCCACGCTGCCGCCGGTGTTCGCGCGCGGGGCCGTGCCCTTCGGCGACTTCGTGAACCGGCGCTCGGCGCGGGACTACGACCGGATCGTGTGCTGCACGCGCTACGCCGCCGCCGAGTTCGAGCGGCTGCGGATCGACAACCTGCTGCGGATCCCGCTCGGCGTGGACCTGGAGCTGTTCAATCCGGCGCGGCGCAGCCTCGAGGTGCGCGACCGCTACGCGGAGCGCGACGAGGTGCTGATCGTCTACGCGGGCCGGCTGGCGCCGGAGAAGCAGCCGGAGCGGGCGCTGGACGCGCTGGAGCTGCTGCGGGGCGCCGGGGTGCCCGCGGCGCTGGTCGTGGCGGGCAGCGGGGTGATCCGGGAGCGGATGGAGCGGCGGGCCGGGGACGCCGGACTGCCGGTGCGCTTCCTCGGCTTCGTGCACGGCCGCCCCGAGCTGGCCACGCTGCTGGCCTCGGCGGACATCGCGCTCGCCCCGGGGCCGCTGGAGACCTTCTGCCTGTCCGCCCTCGAATCCCTCGCCTGCGGCACGCCGGTCGTGGCCAACACCGAGGGCGGGGTGAGCGAGGTGGTCGGCGAGGGCGGCGTCGCGGCCACCGGGGACGCGTTCGTCGAGGGGGTCGGGCAGCTGCTCGCCCGGCCGGAGGCGGCCCGCCGCGCGCGGGCCAGGGCGCGCGCCGAGGAGTTCGGCTGGTCGGCCTCCGTCGCGGAGTTCCTGGCCGCGCACGACGCGAACAGCATCGCCGAGGTCCGCGCCGCGCGGGCCCGCCGCCCGGCGCGGGAGCGCGCCGCCGCCTGAATCCGCCCCCGCCGCGGACCAATCCGTTCGGCCGCCCGCGCCGAACACCCGGAAAGCATTCCGGGTGAACGGCGGAGGGAGCGGGCGGGCCGATGGCACCGACACGAGCGCGGGTCGCGGTGGTGGGTTCCGGGGTGGCCGGGCTGACGGCGGCGTATCTGCTGCAGCGGAGCTACGACGTGCTGCTCTTCGAGGCGGACGACCGCCTCGGCGGGCACGCGCACACCCACGATCTGGCCGATCCGCGGGCCGGGGCGCTGGCCGTGGACAGCGGCTTCATCGTGCACAACGCGCGCACCTACCCGAACCTGCTGCGGCTGTTCGGCGAGCTCGGCGTGGCCACGCAGGACAGCGACATGTCGATGAGCGTGCGCTGCCTCGCCTGCGGCCTCGAATACGCGGGCGCGAAGGGGCTGCAGGGCGTCTTCGCGCGGCCGAGGAACGTACGCGACCTGCGTTTCCTGCGCATGCTCGGCGAGATCAAGCGCTTCCACCGGCACGCGCGCCGCCTGCTCGCGGCGCCGGCCGACCCCGAGCCGCTGAGCGGCGACACACTCGGCGCGTTCCTCGACCAGGGCGGATACTCGCGCTACTTCGCTGACCACTTCCTCGTGCCGCTGGTCTCGGCGGTCTGGTCGACCGGCCCCGAGCTGGTGCTTCGTTATCCGGCGCGCTACCTGTTCGAGTTCCTGGACCACCACGGGATGCTCAGCGTCACCGGCTCCCCGCGCTGGCGCACGGTCGTCGGCGGCTCGCGCAGCTACGTCGAGCGGGCGGTCAAGGGGCTGTCGGCGGTCAACGTGTCGACGCCGGTCCGTGCCGTGCAGCGCGGCGCCTCGGGCGTGACGCTCTGGGACGAGGCCGGCTCGCGCCACGAGGTGGAGCACGTCGTGCTGGCCACGCATCCGGACCAGGCGCTGCGCATGCTCGCCGACCCGACCCCGGCCGAACAGGCCGTGCTCGGCGCGATCGGCTACGCGCGCAACGAGACCGTGCTGCACACGGACGACTCGCTGCTCCCCCGGCGTTCCGCCGCGCGGAGCTGCTGGAATTATCTGGTGCCGCACTGCGGGTCCGAGGTGGGGCCGAGCACCGAGCGCGCCGTCGTGACTTACCACATGAACCGGCTCCAGCGCTTCGACGCAGAGCTCGACTACCTCGTCACCCTCAACGCGACCGAGGCGATCGACGAGGAGCGCGTACTCGCCCGCATGGTCTACGAGCATCCCGTCTACACGCCCGAGTCCGTCGCCGCGCAGGCCAGGCTGCCGGAGCTGACGACCGGCCTCACCGCGTACGCGGGCGCGTATCACGGCTGGGGCTTCCACGAGGACGGATGCGCGTCGGGCGTCACGGCAGCGGCGGCGTTCGGCGTGCGCTGGTGAGGCGAGGGAGGCACGGCGAGATGGCGGCGGACGCGCGCATCTACGACTGCACCGTCCGGCATGTGCGCAGGGAGCCGGTCCGCAACGACTTCACCTATCGGACCGTCATGTGGCTGGTCGATCTCGATCGGCTGCCCCGCTTCCGCCTGCTCGCGGAGTTCCGGGACGCCGACCACCTCTCCGATCCACGCCACGGCTACCTCGCCGAGCACGGCATCGACCTACGCGGCGGACGAGTGCTGATGCTCGCCGGATCGCGCTCGTTCGGGCACGTCTTCAATCCGCTGACGGTCTATTGGTGCTACGACGCGGATACGACGCTCACGTGCGTGGTCGCCGAGGTGCACAACACCTACGGCGGCCGGCACCGCTATCTGCTGCGCACCGACGAGGCAGGACGCGCCGAGACCGAGAAGGAGTTCTACGTCTCGCCGTTCTTCCCGGTCGCCGGGCATTACCGCATGTCAGTGCCCGAACCAGATGAGGAGCTGAACGTGAGCATCCGCTACGAGCCGCCGGACGGACCGCCGTTCGTGGCAGTCCTCCGCGGCCACGGCCGGCCGGCCACCGTCGGGACGCTGCTGCGACACGCCGTGCGCCAACCCAGCCCGACCCTGCTCGCCGCGGCCAGAATCCGCATGCAGGGAATCAAGCTCTTCCTGAGAGGACTACCGATCGTGCCGAGGACCACCGATGTCGAGCACTGATCTCACCGCGTGGGCGGACGGCCTGCTCATCACCGCCGCGACCTCGTTGGCGCTGTTCGCGATCACGTTCGCGATCGGTGCCGCGATGCACAAGCACCGCGTCGTCGACATCGTCTGGGGCCTCGGATTCACCGCCATCGCCGCCGTGAGCTTCCGACTCTCCTCGGGTCACGGAGATACAGGGCGCCGGTCGCTGGCGCTCGCGCTGACCGCCGTCTGGGGCCTGCGGCTCGCGCTGCACATCGGCTCGCGTTCGCGGGGCAAGCCCGAAGACCCGCGCTACGAGGCGCTGCTCTCGAAGGCCGAGGGCTCGCGGCAGCTCTACGCTTTCACGCACGTCTACCTGCTCCAGGCCGTGCTGGTCTGGTTCGTCTCGCTGCCCGTCCAGGTCGCGATGTACGGCCGGGGCGCGCCCGGGCCGCAGTCCGCGGTCGCCGTCGTGCTGTGGCTGATCGGCTTCGTGTTCGAGGCGGTCGGCGACCGGCAGTTGGCGCGCTTCAAGGCCGATCCCGCGAACAAGGGCAAGCTGATGTCGGGCGGCCTGTGGCGTTACACGCGCCACCCCAACTACTTCGGCGACGCGTGCGTCTGGTGGGGGCTCTTCCTGATCGCGGCCGATCAGTGGGCGGGCCTGGCGACCATCGCCTCGCCGATCGTCATGACCCTGCTGCTGACGGTCGGCAGCGGCATGCGCCTCGGCGACCGGCACATGGCGAGCCGCCGGCCCGAGTACGCCGACTACATGCGCCGCACCAGCGGGTTCGTTCCGCTCCCGCCGCGGCGCACATAGTCTCAGGCCTCCAGCGCCGCGACCATGATCGGAGTTGTCGTCGGCCGGGCACTGCCGCCGCTCGGCTCGAGGGTCATGCCGACCTGAGCCTCGCCGGCCAGCCCGGAGATGAGCACCGGCGCGTCCGGCGTCGCCGTCATCAGGCCGACCGAGCGGGCCGCGCCGGAGGACGTCATCAGCCAGAGCTGGTACGTCTTGCCGGCCGGCGCGTCGGCGACGTCGGTGAAGGTCACGGCAGCTTCGTTGCGGCTGCGCGAGTCGACGATCAGGGCGCTGCCGCCGCCGGCCACGGACACCCGCGTCGAGGCGGCGTCGGGGGCGGCGAGCAGCTGCGAGATCTGCGTCGTCTGCGCGTTCAGGGAGCTGATCCGGTCCTGCTGGTCGATGACGCGCCAGCCGAGCCCGGCCGCGACCAGGGCGAAAGCCGCGGCGACCGACCACGCGGCCCGCAGCCCTCGGCGCGGCTCGCGGCGCGCCGGGACGGCCGCCTCCGTCGTGGTCAGCGGCGGGAGCTGCCGGGTGACCCGGATCCGCGCGTCGACCGCGTCCTTGAGCGAGGCCGGCGGCTGCCCGGCCGCGGCGACCGCCATGATCGCGGCCACCTCGCGCAGCTCGCGGACCTCGGCCGCGCACTCCGGGCAGCGGGCCATGTGCTCCTCGAACGCGGCGCGCTCCCGCGGCCCCAGCGCGTCGCACACGTACGCGCCGGTCAGCGTGTGCACATCCGGTTCCGTCATACTCGTCACCTCCCCACCCCCAGGCAGTCGCGCAGCCGGGCGAGCCCGTCGCGCATCCTCGTCTTGACCGTGCCCAGCGGCGAGCCGAGCAACTCGGCCACCTGCTGATACGTGTATCCGTTGTAGTACGCCAGGGTCACCGACTCGCGTTGCAGGTCGGTCAGCCCGCCCATGCAGCGGCGCAGGCGCTGCCGCTCGAGCCGGCCCTCGACCGCCTCGGCGACGTCCTCGTCCGGGACGATCCGCGCGGACTCGCGCGCGTTGCGCTCCTGCCGCTCCGTCGCGGCCTGCTCGGCGCGGACCCGGTCCACGGCGCGCCGGTGCGCGATCGTCATCACCCAGGCGCGGGCCGAGCCGCGGGCCGGGTCGAAGCGGCTCGCCTGCCGCCAGACCTCGACGAGCACCTCCTGCGCCACCTCCTCGGCCTGCGCGGGGTCCCGCAGGATCCGCGTGGCCAGGCCGTAGACGGGGCCGGAGATCTCGGCGTACACGTGGTCGAACGCGTCCCGGTGGCCGAGGCTGACCCGGCGCAGCCACGTATCGAGCCCCGCCGCCTCCTGCCCGGCCGGCTCCGCGGCGCGCAGCGGCTCGCGGCCCGTCATGCTTCCCTCGACAAGGTCATGTGAGCTATTCGGACCCGTCTGCGATTCGGATTGGTCGGGGGTCATGCGAACACGCCTCCAATGCGTCGGCGAGCGAGGTGAGCGCGAAGGGCACCGGGACGCGGGCGCCGAGCCAGCCGGGGCCGGCGGCCAGGGTCACCGAGCGGCCGCGCGGCGCGCTCGGCAGGGACGCGGGGTCGGCGGTGGCCGGGATCTGCGACCAGACGACGGTGTGCGAGGGCGCGATCCGCTGGACGGCGGCGCGCAGCGCGTCGGCCGGGACCGCCGGGCCGAGCATGCACACCGGCACCCCCGACTCGCCGAGCGCGGCGGCGAGCACGTCGAGCGGGAGGTGGTGCCACTCCCCCGGGGCCCCGGCGAGCAGCACGGCGCGGCGGCGCGCCGAGCCTTCGACGGGCGCCGGCCGGTACCGGTGCAGGGCCGTCGTGACGCACCAGGAGAGCATGTGCTCCACCTCGACGTAGCGCCCGGAGGTCTCGCTCCACTTGCGGCCGACCGCAAGCAGCGCGGGCGCGATCGTGCGCTCCCAGGCCGCGACGACGCCGTCCCCGGCGATCGCCTCCTCGAGCAGGTCGAGGACCTGCGCCGTGTCCAGCCGCACCGCGCTGCGGGCCAGGCCGCGCGCCGCGGCGCTGCCGGAGCGGCCGACCGGGAGGGTGCGTCCGCCGCCCGCCCGCGCGGGGGCGGGGTCCGGCCGGCGGTCGTTCCCGGCGAGCACGGCGCGGGCCGCCTCGGGTGCGGCGGCGCCGGAGCCGACCAGGCGGCAGAAGCGTTCGAGCCGGTCCACGTCGGCGGGCGTGTACCGGCGGCGGGTGCCCGGGACGTGCTCGCGCGGCCCGATGCCGTAGCGCAGCTCCCAGCTGCGCAGCGTCTCGACCGCGACGCCGAGCTGCCGGGCCACGGCGCCGATGGTCAGCGGCGGCGGGGACTGCATCGACACGCCCTTCCCATGCAAAACCTGTGCGACTTGCCTTCCACGATAGCGCGGGGCAGGGTGATTCGCGCGCACCCGGCCGAAAGGACCCGTTTCCGCGATGACCGCGCTGCTCTGGTTCCGCCGCGACCTGCGGCTGCACGACCATCCCGCGCTGCGGGCGGCGACGGCCGGGGAGGACGGCGGGGTGCTGCCCGTGTTCTGCCTCGACGACCGCCTCCTGCACGGGCGGCACTCCTCCGGCGCGCGCACGCAGTTCCTGTTGGAGTCCCTGGCCGACCTCGACGACGCCCTGCGAGCGGCCGGCTCCCGGCTGATCGTGCGCCGGGGACGTCCCGAGGACGTCCTGCCGGAGCTGGCCCGGGAGGCCGGGGCGGACCGGATCCACTACACCCGGGACCTGACCCCGTTCGCCCGGCAGCGCGGCCGCGGCGTGACCGAGGCGATGCACGACTCAGGCATCGAACTCGTCGCACATCCGGGCCTTGCCGTCGTCGAGGACGCGGCCGCGCTGCGCACCAAGGCAGGGACGCCGTACAGCGTGTTCACGCCCTTCCATCGCACGTGGGAGGAGGCGGCCAGGCGCTCGCCCTCGCGCGCGCCGCAGCAGCTGCCGAAGTGCCCCGAGGTCGCGTCGGAGCCGCTGCCCACGCTCGAGCAACTGGGTCTGCGGCAGGAGGTGACGAAGCCCCAGCGCGGCGGGGAGCGCGCGGCGCTGGCCCGGATGGAGTGGTTCCTGGACGGCCCGATCGACCGCTATGCGCGCCACCACGACACGCTCGACGTGGACGGGACCTCGAAGCTCGGCGCGTACCTGCACTTCGGCTGCATCTCGCCGCGCGCGCTGGAGGCCGCGCTGCCGACCGGGACCGGGCCCGAGGCCTTCCGCCGCCAACTGTGCTGGCGGGACTTCTACCACCACGTCCAGTACCACCGGCCCGAGAACGCGCGCGAGGAGCACCAGACCCGCTTCCGGGGCACCCTGCAGTGGCCGGGCGACGAGCGGCTTTTCGTCGCGTGGGCCGCGGGTCTGACGGGGTATCCGCTGGTGGACGCCGCGATGCGGCAGCTGCTGCGCGAGGGTTGGATGCACAACCGGGCCCGCATGCTCGCCGCGAGCTTCCTGACCAAGCAGCTCGGGATCGACTGGCGCCGGGGCGAGGCGTTCTTCATGCGCATGCTGCTCGACGGCGACCAGGCGAACAACAACGGCAACTGGCAGTGGAGCGCGTCCGTCGGCGTCGACACGCAGCCTGTCTACCGGCGTCTCTACAACCCGACGCTCCATCAGCAGCGCTACGACCCCAACGGCCGCTACATCCGCACCTACGTTCCCGAACTGCGGAAGGTGCCCGAGCGCTACATCGGGGAGCCGTGGACGATGCCGGCCTCGGTTCAGGAGACCGCCGGGTGCGTCGTCGGCGTCGACTATCCGGACCCGGTCGTCGACCTGAAGGACGCCCGCGCCGCGACGCTGGCCCGCTACGGCGCCGCGCTCGACGCCTAGGTACGGTCGCCCTTGGCCTCCACGATCTCGGCGAAGCGCCGCAGCGAGCGCAGCACGCCGAACTCGACGGCGGGACGGATCAGCGCGAATCCGTAGCCGCCGAAACCGCCGCCGGGGATCTCCAGATCCTCGTACCAGGTCAGCGTGGAACCGGCCGCCTCGTCCGCGGCCGGGACGATCTCGAAGGCGCCGGTGCCGCGCACGACCTTGCCGGTGTGCCGCACCGCGCACCAGGTGGGCGGCCGCCACTCGGTGACCTCCATCGTGTCCAGGAAGCCGTAGCGGCCGAAGCCGGTGAAGGCCTCGATCCGGCCGCCGACGCCCTGTCCGTCGCCGTCCACGGTGCGGACCTTGGTGGCCGTGATCCACGCGCTCTGCGATTCCCAGTCGGTCAGGGCCCGCCACACGTCCTCGGCGCTCGCGCGCACCCGGACGGTCACGGAGACCCGGCCCTTGCTCGTCGTCGGCATGGCGAATTCCCTCTTCCGGTCAGGCGACGATGACGACGAGGCTCTCGTACCCGGACGCGCCGGAAGGATACGGTCCGGCCTGCGCGCTCGGCTGGTAGGCGCCCGAGTCGTCGGCGGCGCGCACCTGGATAGAGTGCGTGCCCGCGGTCGCGTTCCAATCGTAGGTCCATTGGCGCCAGGTGTCCGGATTGTCGGAGGCGGCGAGTCTGGCCTGCCGCCAGGGCCCGTCGTCGATCTGCACCTGGACGTCGGCGATGCCCCGATCGGTGGCCCACGCGATCCCGGCCACGGTGACGATCCCGGCGCTGAGGTGCGCGAAGGGCTTGGGCACGTCGATGCGCGACTGCGTCTTCATCGTGCCGATCCGCGCATAGCCGCGCTGCACCCAGTAGGCCTGTTCGGCCGCGAAGGTGGTCACGTAGAGGTCGGTCACCCATTTGCAGGCGGACGCGTAGCCGTAGAAGCCGGGGATCAGCATCCGTGCCGGGAACCCGTGCGCGATCGGAAGCGCCTCGCCGTTCATCGCGACCGCGAGCAGCGCGTTGCGTCCATCGAGCACTGATGCGAGCGGCGTGCCGATCGTCATGCCGTCGGTCGATCGCGCGATGAGCTGATCGGCGCCGGTCTGAACGCCGGCGGAGCGCAGCAGCGCGGGCACCGAGGCGCCGATCCAGCGCGCGTTGCCGACGTACGGGCCGCCGACCGGATCGGAGACGCAGGACACTGTCATGTCGTGCTCGTGCAGGGGCTGCTTGAGCAGGTCCGCGAACCCGAGCTCGATCGGCCGGTCCACGAGGCCGTGGATGCGCAGCGACCACGAGTCCGGACTCACCTGCGGGAGCACGAGGTCCGTGTCGACGCGGTAGAAGTCGTTGTTGTCCGTGAAGAACGGGCTCAGGCCCGGAATGTTCGGATGCACTCCGGCCGGGACCGCCGGTGCCGGATACGCCGGCTTGGGGATGCGCACGGCGGCCCGCGCGGCCGAGACGTCATACCGCCGATTCGAGATCAGATTCGCCCCGAAGCCGACGACCGCCGACCCGGCGGCGACGGCTCCGGCGGTGACCAGGAATTCGCGTCTCCCTGTCGGAACCGGCGTATCCGCTGTATCCGGCGAGTCCGGCGTCGCCGACCGCCGGGTGCGCACGAGGAGCCGAAGGGCGCCCATCGCGGCCACCGCGCCGATCACGCTCGGCAGTGCCCAGGTCCAGTTTCCGTCCGGCTGGGAGACCGCCGCCGCGACGCCGACCGCGCCGAACAGCCCGATCAGGACCGCGCCGTACCGGTAGCGGCGGAGCGCGAGGATCCCGGCGAGCAGCGCGATGACCGTCAGCAGGGAGAGGATCCCGGCGACCAGCATCTGCTTGTCGCGATCGCCGAAGTGCGCGATCGCGAATTCCTTGAGCGAGGCCGGGGTGAGATTCACCGCGGCCTCGCCCACGGCGTAGACAGGAGCGCTCGGCGGACCGGTGAAGATCGCTACCGCCTCGCCGACCGCCAATGCCACGGCGGCCGACAGCGCGCCGATGAGCGCACCTACCTTGACCATGATCCGGATCAGACTCAGCCGGCCGGCATCAGGACGGTGTCGATGATGTACACCGTCGCGTTCGCCGTCTGGACGTTGCCGCACACGACGTTCGCCGTGTTCGAGGCCGAGCCGCCGGTGACGGTGAAGCTCTCGCCGCTGCCCGAGACCGTGACGGTGCCGCCCTCGAGGGTCTTGTGCGTGCCGGCGAGCTGATCCGGGCTCAGGCGGCCGGACACCACGTGGTACGTCAGGATCTTCGTCAGCTCCGCCTTGTTCGCGAGCACCGAGCCGAGCGTGGCCGAGGGGATCTTCTGGAACGCGGCGTTCGCCGGGGCGAAGACCGTGATCCCCTGCGCGCTGTTCAGCGTGTCCACCAGGCCCGCCGCCTTCACCGCACTGACCAGCGTGGACAGCACCGGGTTGTTGGAGGCGGCGGTGGCCACCGGATCCTGCGCCATGCCGGAGAAGCTGCCGGAGCCCGAGGCCGGCACGGAGGAACAGGCCGCGCCGAAGTCCATGCTCGCCGCGCTCGCACTCGCCATCGGCGCGGACGAGGACGTCATCGGCGCACTCGAGGTGGTCGACGAGGACGCCGTCGACGACCCGCTCGAGCTGCACGCCGCGAGCCCCGCGCTGAGCGCCACCGCCGCGACGGCGGCCGGGACGAGACGACGGTTCATTCGGATACCGGACATGGGTATCTCACTCCTCAGTGATGTGGGTTCCGCGATCTAGCTACGCCGGGCATTCGGGGCGCCGGGCACAGCCGGATTGGTCGGGAAACTCACATCACTCGTTCGTGCCAACGGAGCAATCCGCTCCGTCTCCCGGCTACGAATGGGAGAAATCTCGGAGCGGGATTCGCGGTAGCTGCGGGCGGCGTGGCCGATGAAGCTGTGGTGGCCGAGGAAGATCGAGACGATGCCGAAGAGGGACCAGCCGATCAGGACGACGAGGTGCTCGGCGGGGCCGTGCCCGTGGAAGTAGGCGGTGTCGCGGAGCAGGCTCGCGCCGGCGCCGGGCGGCAGGAGGCGGCCGATCTCGGCGGCCGTTCCGGGCAGCAGTTCGGGCGCCGAGGTGACGCCGGAGAAGGGGTTGCCGAGGAAGACGAGCAGGACGGCGCCGATGCCCATTCCGCGCGGGCCGAAGAGCGCGATGAAGCCGGCGATGGTGGCGCTCATGGAGAACATGGCCAGCGCGAGGGCCGCCCACGTCTCGAGGTGCCGGCCGGGCAGCGCGCCCAGACAGCCCTGGGCGACGAGGTAGGCGGAGAGGCCGGTCAGCGCGCAGACGATCGCCAGGGTCAGCACCTGGCGCCAGGCCGGGCGGATGCCCACGAGGATGGCGATGGCGGACGCGATGATCGTGCTGCAGATGGTCATCGGGAGCAACGCGGAGCTGAGGACGACGCCGCGCGGGTCGTTCGGGGAGCTCGGGACCACGTCGGCCACGGCTACCGTCAGCGGCTTGCCGTGCGCGGCGGATTTCGCGGCGATACCGTCTCCGACCTGCACGATCAGCTGGGCCACGGTCGGTCCGGCGGCGCTCGCGGTCAGCACGGTGAGCCGACCGCCGGCCGGTTCGAGCGCGCCGTAGACCTCGCGGTTCTCGATCGCGGCTCGGGCGGCCGCGTCGCTGCCGTACAGGGTCACCGTGAACGCGCCGGGTTCGGCCTGCTCCAGGGCCAGGGCCAGGCTCGCGCCGGCCGGGCTGGACCCGACGACGCCGAGCGGCAGGTCGCGCGGGGCGAGCCGGGCCGCGGGCCAGGCGAAGGCGACCACGGCCAGCGCGACCACGACGGGCAGCGCGACGAGGCTGACCAGGATGAGCAGCGGCTTCCTGCGGGGGGCTGCGGCGGGACTCATCGGCACCGACTCCAAACGACAACGTTCATTCTCTTTACGGCTCCAGTCTGCCCCGCGGGGTCCGGAGAACGCAAACCGAACGTTCTTTTTTGTTTAGACTGCGGGCATGCCCAAGGTGAGCGAGCGGTACCGGGACGCGCGGCGCGAGCAGATCATGGACGCCGCGCGCCGGTGCTTCCTGCGCAACGGCTTCCGGGAGACCTCGATGCAGGACCTGTTCGCCGAGTCCGGCCTGTCCTCCGGCGCGTTCTACCGGTACTTCTCCGGCAAGGACGAGCTGATCATCGCCATCGCGCAGGACAACTTCCGCGACGTGCTCACCACCATCCGCACCGCCGCAGAGAACGCCGAGGGCTCGCTCGGCGACGCGCTGGCGAACGCGATCGACCTGGTGGACGCGAAGCACGCGGAGAACGGCCAGGGCGGCATCGCGGTGCAGGTCTGGGCCGAGGCGCTGCGCAATCCGCGGCTCGCCGCCGAGTTCACCGCGATGCTCAAGGACGTGCACCGGGAGATCGGCGCCATCGTGCGCCGGAACCAGGCCGCCGGCACGCTCCCCGCGCAGGTCTCGGCCGACGCTATCGCCAGCGTGCTGCTCGGCGCCGTGCCCGGCTACATCGTGCAGATCGCGCTGCTCGGCGCCGACGCCCCGGCCGGGGTGTCCGACGCGGTCCGCGCCCTCTGGCCGAATCGCGCCGGAGACAGCCTCGACCGGTGAGCGGATCGGAGCCGCCCGACCATCTCAGTGACTCGCCCCGAATGTCAGGTCGCGAACGGAATCGAGTTCCGATCCGGCGGCTTGTACGGCCTCTGAGATGATCTCGGAAGCGCCCGGCCCCACGGGAATGCGCACCGGAAGCGGATCCGGTGCGCCGACGATCGCCAGCACGGCTTCGGCGAACTGCTCAGGTCGGCCGACGTCGGGGTTGGCGTCCAGGCCGCGCAGCAGGCCGAGCATGCCGGACAGCGCGGCGTACTCGGGCAGCTTGGCCGCGGTCTCGCCGAGCACGGTGCCGTATCGGGTGGCGAACGCGCCGGGCTCGACGACGGTGACGCGGATGCCCAGCGGGGCCACCTCGTTCGCGAGCGCGAGGCTCATCCCCTCCAGCGCCGCCTTGCCGCTCAGGTAGGCGGCGAGGCCCGGCACGGTCGAGCGCGCGCCGGTGGTCGAGACGTTCACGATGTGCCCGGATCCCTGCGCCCGCATGGTCGGCAGCGCCAGCCGGACCAGCCGCCACGGCCCGACGACGAGGCTTTCGAGCTGCTCGCGCAACTCCTCGTCGGCGACCTCCTCGACCGCGCCGAACAGCCCGCTGCCCGCGTTGTTGACGAGCACGTCGATCCCGCCGAAGCGCTCGACGGCGGCCTTGACCGCGTCCTCGCACTGCTGCGCGTCGCTCAGATCCATGGCCACCGGGAAGAGGTTCTCCGGCCAGGCCGCCGCGAGCTCGGCGAGCGAGGCGGTCCGACGCGCGGTGACGACGGCGAGATCTCCCGCCCTGGCCAAGGACTCCGCCAAGGCCCGGCCGAGTCCCGACGAGCATCCGGTCACCAGCCAACGACGCGCCATGGTGTTCCCCTCCGACGACGATGAGTGTCAGAGGGCTTCTACCGCAATGCGTGCCTGGCGATGCGTAGCGCGGTGGTGGCGTTCAGCCGGCCGTCGCCGAAGAGCATGGCGAACACGCCGCCGAGCACGCGCGGATCGCTCTGCAGCGCCCGCACGACGACACCCGCGGGACGGGAGCGACGCAGCATCGCCATCGTCAACCTGCACGAAAGCAGGTGCAGCCGGTGATCCGAGCGGAATCCGCGCTCGAACCCCGACAGCGCGGCGGCGAGGGCGGGGCCGTCGGCGAGGTCCGCGGGCAGCGCGTTGATCAGGCGCTGGGCCGCGGTCATGGCGTACGCGATGCCCTCGCCGCTGACCGGGTTGATCATCGAGGCCGCGTCGCCGATCAGGGCCGCGCGCTCGTACGTGAGCCGCGGCATCTCCATCAGGGCACGGAGCTGATGGGCGCGCTCGTCCTTGATCTCGCCGATCGTCACGCCCCGCTCGCGCAGGCGGTCGGCGAACTCCGCGAGCAGCTTGCGCAGGTCCGCGCCGCGCTCGCGCAGTTGCGCGATGGGCAGTCCGACGCCGATGTTGACCATGCCGTCGCCGACCGGGAAGACCCAGCCGTAGGACGGCAGGAGATCGCGGTCGAACTCGAACAGCATGCTCGGCCCGCCCGCGGGCTCGAAATCAGGGCTCTCGACATAGGCGCGCATCGCGATACCCGAGAACTCGTGATTGATCCGGTCATTGCCGGTGAGGTCCTTACGCACGGTCGAATACACGCCGTCCGCGCCGACCACGAGATGGGCGCGGAGCGTCTTGCGCGCGCCGGAAGCGTCCCGCAGCTCGATCGTTCGCGCACGATCATCGGCTCCTGATATGCCGACGTACCGCGTGCCGGTCAGATCCTCGGCGCCGGAGGCGAGGGCGGCGCGGAACAGGTGCTCGTCGAAGTCGAGGCGCGGCACGACGAAGACGTCGGTGGCCTCGCCCCGGATCGGCGGGACCGGCGTCTCGCTGCGCTTGCCCTCCGTGCCGAACAGCGTGACCGTCGCGATGCGCGGGCGGCCCTCGAGGATCGACTCGATGCCGAGCTCGCGCAGCACGCGCACGGCGCCGGGGCCGATCCCGTCGCCGCAGGTCTTGTCGCGAGGAAAGGTGTTGCGATCGATAAGCGCCACCCGCAGCCCGCGCCGGGCCGCGATGCAGGCGGCGATCGCTCCGGCCGGACCGGCCCCGACCACGGCGAGATCGACGTCGACGCCGCTGACTCTGTCTGTTTCCCCGTGATCAACCACGCGGCAAGTCTCGCACACGCGTCCTAGGACTCCCGGGGCCAGGACAGCGGCCGCGACGTCCCGCAGACTGGAAGGCGTGGAGAACTGGGAGTTCGGCCGGACCGTGCGCCGCTGGCGCGACCGCGTGTCGCCCGAGACCGTGGGCGTGCCGGTCGGGCGGCGCCGGCGCGCGGCGGGGCTGCGGCGCGAGGAGCTGGCCGCGCTCGCCGGGATCTCGGCCGACTATCTGACCCGCTTGGAGCAGGGGCGGGCGACCGCGCCGTCCGCCCAGGTGGTGGAGGCGCTCGCGCAGGCGCTGCGCGTCTCGGACCGCGAGCGCGACCTGCTCTACGAACTGGCCGGCCACGCGGCTCCCGGGCCCGACGTCGTGCGGACCGGCCTGACCCCCAGCCTGCAGCGGCTGCTCGACCGGCTGTCGAACACGCCGGTCGTCGTCTATGACGCCACCTGGACTCTGGTGCACGCCAATCAGCCCTTCGACGCGCTGATGGGCGAGACGACGACCTGGCGCGGCATCGAGCGCAACGCCATCTGGCGCAACCTCGTCGGCCCCGGCAACCGCGTCGTGCACACGGCGCAGGAGCAGGCCGACCACGAGGCGCGGCTGGTCGCCGACCTACGGCTGACGGCCTCGCGCTATCCGGCGGATCGAGCGGTCAGAAGCCTGATCGACGAGCTCTCGCGGCAGAGCCCGCGCTTCGCGCAGCTGTGGGTGTCCGATGCGCCGCCGCCGCTGCCGGGCACCTCGAAGCGCAAGATGGTCGACCATCCCGCGGTCGGCCGGATCACCCTCGACTGCGATTCGCTGTTCGTCGCCGTGGACGACCTGCGGATCTCGGTCTACACCGCCGAGCCGGGCACCGAGGACGCCGACCGCCTCGCGCTCGCGATCGTGCTCGGCACGCAGTCCCTCGTCGAGTAGGCGGACGCGTCCGCCCGAGCCGCGGACGAACGCGTCCGCGCGCCTCAGCGGCCGGGGGTCCGGGTGCAGGCCTGGGTGTCGAGCAGCTTCCAGGCGCCCGCGATCTCGCCGGACTCGTAGATGGTGAAGTGGTTCGCGTCGACCGGCACGAACTGGTCCTTCAGGTTCAGGTGGCCGTGGCCGGTCAGCACGTACTGGCCGATCAGGGTGAAGGAGCCGTCCTGCCAGCCGGGTGCGGTCGAGGTGCCCTGATTCAGCAGGTTGTCGTAGTAGTAGGAGATGAACTGGGAGTCGGTGGAGTCCCAGCCGAGGATCCACTTGCCGGTGATCGCCTCGGTGCCGAGCGCGTTGGTGGACTTGATGTCCATCTGCACGTAGGTGCCGCCGAGGATCGGCTTGACCTTCGCGCTCAGCAGGGTGCCGTCGCTGTACACGCAGTTCAGCGTGCCCAGCAGGAAGTCCAGCTGCTTGATCTGGGCGGGCGCCGTGCTCGTCGCGGTCGCCGTGGCGGGCGCCGGGGCGGCGTGGGCCGAGGCGGTGGAGGCGGCGGCCGGGATCGCGGCGGCCAGGGCGGCGGCGCCCGCGATCGCGGCGGCAGCGGTCAGCGTCCGGCGGCGGCGCGGCGGGCGCGCGTCCGTGTTCTGTTCCATATCCATGGCTGGAGCGTGCCGGGTGCCGCGCGGGCGGCGACACCCGTAGCCCGCCCCTACTTCCCGCGCTAGGGGTCGGGCCGGGTGATTAGGGGTTTTGCCGGCCCGGGGGCTGTAGTTTCGTGGGCTGCATGGCAGATGAAGAGCAATTGCGCGCGTACCTGCGGAAGGCGACTGCCGAGCTTCAGCAGACCCGGCGCCAACTCGCCGACCTCGCCGCGCGGGCGGCGGAGCCGGTGGCGATCGTCGGCGCCGGGTGCCGGTTCCCGGGCGGCGTGCGCAGCCCGGAGGATCTCTGGCGGATCGTCGAGGAGGGCGCGGACGTGATCGGGCCGCTGCCCGCGGACCGCGGCTGGCCCGAGGGGGACGAGCGGCTGGCCGGCTTCGAGGGCGGCTTCCTGGACGACGTGACCGGCTTCGACGCGGCCTTCTTCGGCATCAGCGACGGCGAGGCGCGGGCGATGGACCCGCAGCAGCGGCTGCTGCTGACCACGGCCTGGGAGGCGATCGAGCGCGCCGGCATCGACCCGGCGGCCCTGCACGGCACGCGCACCGGCGTCTACGCGGGCCTGACCTCCAGCGGCTACGCGATGGTCCTCGGCGGCGGCGCGCCGCCCGAGGAGAGCCTCGACTTCATCGGCGTGGGCAGCTCGCCGGGCGCCGCCTCCGGGCGTATCGCGTACCTGATGGGCTTTCACGGCCCGGCGCTCTCGATCGACACCGCGTGCTCCTCCTCGCTGGTGGCGCTGCACACGGCCGTTCAGGCGCTGCGGCGCGACGAGTGCTCGCTGGCGCTGGCCGGCGGGTCCTCGGTCTGCGTGCTGCCCTACCTGTTCCTCGAGTTCGAGCGGCGCGGCTCGCTCGCCAAGAACTGCCGCAGCAAGTCCTTCTCCGCGGCCGCCGACGGCATCAGCTTCGCCGAGGGGGTCGGCATGGTGCTGCTGGAGCGGCTCTCCGACGCGCAGGCGAACGGGCACCCGATCCTCGCCGTGATCCGGGGCTCCGCGGTGAACCAGGACGGCGAGACGAACGGCATGTCCGCCCCGAGCAGCGCGGCGCAGGAGATGGTGATCCGGCAGGCGCTGGCCGACGCGCGGCTGAACTCCGATCAGATCGACGTGCTGGAGGGGCACGGCGTGGGCGCCGCGTTCGGCGACGGCATCGAGGCGCGCTCGCTGCTGGCCACCTACGGCCGCGAGCGTCCGGCGCAGAGCCCGGCGCGGCTCGGCTCGGTGAAGTCGAACATCGGGCACGCGCAGGCCGCCGGCGGGATCGCGGGCCTGATCAAGACCATGATGGCGCTGCGCCACGAGACGATCCCCGCGACCCTGCACGCGGACGAGCCCACCACGCACGCCGACTGGTCTCCCGGCACGGTCCGGCTGGCCTCCGAGCCGCGGCCCTGGCCGCGCGACCCGGAGCGGCCGCGCCGCGCGGCGGTGTCCTGCTTCTCCATCGCGGGCACGAACGCCCACCTGATCCTCGAGGAGGCCCCGGAGCCCGAGCCGCGTCCGACGGTCCGCGAGCCGGCCGGGTCCGTCGCGATCCCCTGGCTGCTGTCCGGCAAGTCGGCCGCCGCGCTGCGCGCCCAGGCCGAGCGCCTGCGCGCCGTCGCCGAGACCGCGGACCCGCGCGACGTCGGCTATTCGCTGGCCTTCGCCCGCTCCGCCTTCAAGCACCGCGCCGTGATCGTCTCGGACCGCCGCGAGGGCTTCCTCGAGGTGCTGGACGCGCTGGCTTCGGGCGCCACCGAGCCCGCCTTCGCTCCGGCGCACGGCCGGGTCTGCCTGCTCTTCCCGGCCGCCGACGCCGACACCGTCGCGGCCGGCGAAGCGCTCCGCGCGGCCCTGCCCGCCTTCGCGGCGGAGCTGGACGCGCTGCCGCCGTCCTCGTCGCCGGAGGCCGCCGCGTTCGCCGTCCAGGTCGCGCTGCACCGCGTGCTCGGCGCCTTCGGGATCGACGCGGACGCGATGGCGGGCGACGGAGTCGGCCTGATCGCCGCGGCCCACTGCGCCGGAGCGCTCTCCCTCGAGGACGCGTACGCGCGCATCGCCGCCGGCGCCGACGTCGCAGGCCTCGACCTCGACGGCGCGGAGGTCCCGGTCGTCCCGCTCGACGCGGCCCGGATCGCCGAGACCGGCGCCGATCGCCTCGTGCTGCTCGGCGCGTCGACCTTCGAGGGTTCCGCCGCCGATCTGCTCGGCGACGGCGGTTCGCGGACCGGGTTCCTGTCCGCCCTCGCCGCGCTGCACACGCTCGGCGTCGCGGTGGACTGGTCCCCCGCGTTCGCCGACCTCGACGCGCGGACCGTGGACGTGCCGACGTACGCGTTCCAGCACCGGCACTACTGGCTGTCCGAGCTCAGCGGGCTCGCGTCGGCCGATAAGGCGCGGGAGCCCGACGCCGACGCCGAATCCGAGATCGTCCCCGGATTCGGCCAGCGGCGGATGGGCGGCACCAAGGCCTCCACTACGTGAGCCGGGTGACCAGTTCGGAGCGGCGGCTGACGGAGAGCTTGCGATAGATCTTCGTCAGGTGCTGCTCCACGGTGCTCACCGTGATGTAGAGCTTGTGCGCGATCTGCCGGTTGGTGTGCCCGGCGGCGGCCAGCACGGCGACGCGGCGCTCGGCGTCGCTGAGGACGGCGTCGGCCTCCGGCGCCTCCTCGGCGGCCTGCGCGGCGGTCTCCGGGCC
>DASTAE010000246.1:0-6053 GCA_035712985.1 Actinospica sp. | reverse complement strand
AGCGACTTGCCGACCTCGTGGCCCTGGGCCTTGAGGAAGGTGAAGACCATGCCGCCGCCGATCAGGATCCGGTCGGCCTTGTCCAGCAGGTTGTCGATGACGCCGAGCTTGTCGGAGACCTTCGAGCCGCCGAGCACGACCACGTAGGGCCGCTCGACGTTCTCGGTGAGCTTCTTGAGCACGCCGAGCTCGGTGCTGATCAGGTAGCCCGCGGCGGAGGGCAGGTCCTCGGCGATGTCGTAGACCGAGGCGTGCCGGCGGTGCACGGCGCCGAAGCCGTCCGAGACGAACAGGTCCGCGAGCTTGGCGAGCTCGTCGGCGAACCTCCCGCGCTCGACGGCGTCCTTGCTGGTCTCGGCCGCGTTGAAGCGGACGTTCTCCAGCAGCGCGATCTCGCCGTCCTGCAGCGCGGCGACGGCTGCCTGGGCGGACTCGCCGACGGTGTCGGTGGCGAAGGCGACCGGCTTGCCGAGCAGTTCGCCGAGGCGGACCGCGACCGGGGCGAGCGAGTACTTCGCGTCGGCCTCGGGGTCCACGCCCTTGGGGCGGCCGAGGTGCGCGGTCACGATCACCTTGGCGCCACGCTCCAGCAGCGCCTTGAGGGTCGGGACCGAGGCGCGGATCCGGCCGTCGTCGGTGATCCGGGTGCCGTCGAGCGGGACGTTCAGGTCGGCGCGCACCAGCACGCGCTTGCCGGCCACGTCGAGGTCGTCAATGGTCTTCATTTCCATGCCTTCGCCTGAAGAGGAACGCTTGAATCCGACGAAGGCCCGCACGACGAAGCGTCGTGCGGGCCCGGGGTCACGCTGCGGTCAGAGCGACGCGCCGACGTGCGTGATGAGGTCGATGACGCGGTTCGAGTAGCCCCACTCGTTGTCGTACCAGCCGACGACCTTGACCTGGTCGCCCTGGGCGATCGTCAGGGTGGAGTCGAAGATGCAGGACGACGGGTCCGTCACGATGTCCGAGGAGACGATCTCGTCCTCGTTGTACTTCAGGAAGCCCTTGAGCTTGCCCTCGGAGGCGGCCTTCTTGAACGCGGCGTTGACCTCGTCCTTGGTGACCTCGCGGGAGAGGTTCACGGTCAGGTCGGTCACCGAGCCGGTGGGGACCGGCACGCGCATGGCGAAGCCGTCCAGCTTGCCCTTGACCTCGGGGATGACCAGCGAGATGGCGCGGGCGGCGCCGGTGGAGGCCGGGATCACCGAGAGGTTCGCGGCCCGGGCGCGGCGCAGGTCGATGGTGCCCTTGCGGGTCAGCGCGATCTGGTCCTGCAGCTGCTGCTCGGTGGTGTACGCGTGGACCGTCGTCATCAGGCCCTTCTCGATGCCGAACTCGTCCAGCAGCACCTTGACCAGCGGCGCGAGGCAGTTGGTGGTGCACGAGGCGTTCGACAGGACGTGGTGCGTCTCCGGGTCGTACTCGTCCTGGTTGACGCCCATGACGATGGTCTTGGCGTCACCGGTGGCCGGCGCGGAGATGATGACCTTCTTGGCGCCCGCCTCGAGGTGCTTCGCGGCGTCGTCGGCGTTGGTGAACAGGCCGGTGGACTCGACGACGACGTCGACCGCCAGCTCCTTCCACGGCAGCGCGGCGGGGTCGCGCTCGGCGATGACCTTGATGGCCTTGCCGTTGATGACCAGAGAGTCCTCGGTCGCCTCGACGGAGCCCGGGAAGCGGCCCAGGACCGAGTCGTACTTGAGGAAGTGGGCCAGGATCTTCGGGCTGGCCAGGTCGTTGATGCCGACGATCTCGATGTCGGCGCCCGACGCGGCGGTGGCCCGGAAGAAGTTACGGCCGATACGGCCGAAGCCGTTGATGCCAACGCGAACGGTCACGAAGGTCTCCTCGATCGAGCACCTTGCGAGGGCCCCGTTGCCACCGCTGTGGTGCGAACAATTCCGACTACACAATTCAGTGCCAACCTACAGGCACGCCGAGTCGTCGGGCCACCCGGCCCGGCATGTGGTATTACCCGCTGGTAGCAAGGCTGTTTCCGCCTCGTTGCGGTTGTCGCGCTCACGGCCCGTCAGCCGTCGGCGACCCCCGCGGCGGCGAAGAGCTCGGGCGTCAGGCAGGCCTCGGTTCCCGGAACGCCTAGATCGGCGGCGCGGCGGTCGGCGAGGGCGAGCAGGCGGCGGATCCGGCCGGCCACGGCGTCCTTGGTGAGCGGCGGGTCGGCGAGCGCGCCGAGCTCCTCCAGCGAGGCCTGGCGGTGCTCGAGGCGCAGCCGGCCGGCCAGCGCCAGGTGCTCCGGGGCGTTCTCGCCGAGGATCTCCAGGGCCCGGCCGACCCGGGCGCCGGCGGCCACCGCGGCGCGCGCGGAGCGGCGCAGGTTGGCGTCGTCGAAGTTGGCGAGGCGGTTCGCCGTGGCGCGCACCTCGCGGCGCATCCGGCGCTCCTCCCAGGCGAGCACGGAGTCGTGCGCGCCGAGGCGGGTGAGCAGCGCCCCGATCGCGTCGCCGTCGCGGACCACGACCCGCTCCACGCCGCGCACCTCGCGGTTCTTGGCGCCCACGCCGAGCCGGCGGGCCGCGCCGACCAGGGCGAGGGCGGCCTCCTGGCCGGGGCAGGTGATCTCCAGCGCGCTGGAGCGGCCCGGCTCGGTCAGCGAGCCGTGCGCCAGGAAGGCGCCGCGCCAGGCGGACTCGGCGTCGCAGACGGAGCCGGCGACGACCTGCGGCGGCAGTCCGCGGACCGGGTGGCCGCGGCCGTCGACCAGGCCGGTCTGCCGGGCCAGCGCCTCGCCGTCGCGCACCACGCGGACCACGTAGCGGCTGCCCCGGCGCAGGCCGCCGGGCGCGATCACGCCGAGCTCGGAGGCGTGGCCGTAGATCTCGGAGATGTTCTTGCGCAGCCTGCGGGCCGCCGCGGCCGCGTCCAGCTCGGCCTCGATCACGATCCGACCCTGCACCAGGTGGATCGAGCCGGCCAGGCGCAGCAGGGTCGCGGTCTCCGACTTCCGGCAGCAGGGCTTGACCACCGTCAGCCGGCTGAGTTCGTCTTTGACCGCCGCGGTCATCGCCATGGCTACGCGGCCTCCTATCGGTGCGGAACGGGGAACGGGCTGCCAACCAGGTTAACCGCCGGTGACCGCCGCCGAGCCCGGTTACGCGGCCGGATCACCGACAGGGATGACCCACGGACGGGCCATTAGTCGGATTCTCGGCCCGGAGCGACGTCCCTCAGATGGCCGCACCGGTGCGCGCGCCGCGGCTCTCGACGATGGCCGTGACGGCCGCGGCGAGGCGGACCGGGTCGTGGTACGGCGCGGGGCCGCGGGAGGCGACGTCGGCCGTGTGCACCTCGGCGCCGACCGAGGCCGCGACCTCCTTGAGCTTGCGCTCCTCGTGCGCCTCGCGCAGCGAGGAGGGGTCCACCAGGACCGCGTCGAGCCGCAGGCCGGGGGCGTGCGCGGCGAGCACCTCGACGTGGTCCGCCGGGGTGAAGCCGTCGGTCTCGCCGATCTGCGGGACGAGGTTGAGCACCAGCAGCCGCTTGGCCTCGGTGCGCACCAGGGCGCGGGCGAGCTCGGGCACCATCAGGTGCGGCAGCACGCTGGTGAACCAGCTGCCCGGGCCGAGCACGGCCCAGTCCGCCTCGTCGATCGCGGCGACCGCGTCGGGAACGGCGGGCGGGTCCTGCGGCAGCAGCCGGACGCTGAGAACCTCGCCGGGGGTCTTCGCCAGCGAGTGCTGCCCGCGCACGGTGCTGACCCGCAGCGGATGGCCCGGGTCCACCCCGCGCACCTGGGCCTCGATCTCCAGCGGCACGGCCGCCATCGGCAGCACCCGGCCGCGCGCGCCGAGCAGCCGGCCGACCCAGTCCAGGGCCGCGACCGGCTCGCCGAGCTCCTCCCACAGGGCGGTGATCAGCAGGTTCCCGAGCGCGTGCCCGGACAGGTGCCCGGAGCCGCCGAAGCGGTGCTGCATCGCCTTGGCCCAGGTCCGGCCCCACTCGTCGTCCCCGCAGAGCGCGGCCAGCGCCATCCGCAGGTCGCCCGGGGGCAGTCCGCCGAGCTCCTGCCGGATCCGCCCGCTGGAGCCGCCGTCGTCGGCCACCGTGACGATCGCGGTGAGCCGGTCGGTCAGGGTCCGCAGGGCCGAGAGGCAGGCGTGCATGCCGTGTCCGCCGCCGAAGGCCACCACTCGCGGGGCCTCGTCGCCCCGCAGGCCCTCGTCGCCCCGCGCCTTACCGTCTCGCTGTTCGCTCACTCACGCCCTACGTCCCGGTGGACCACGGTCGTGTCCACGCCGTCGCTGCTCAATCGCGCCGCGAACTGCTCGGCCATCGCGACGCTGCGGTGCTTCCCGCCGGTGCACCCTACCGCGAGGGTCACGTAGCGCTTGCCCTCCTTGCGGTACCCGGCGGTGATGATCCGCAGGGTCTCGCCGTAGGACTCGAGCAGCTCCTTGGCCCCGGGCTGGCTCAGCACGTAGGCGCTCACCTCGGGATCGAGGCCGGTGCGCGGACGCAGCTCCGGAATCCAGTGCGGGTTGGGCAGAAAGCGTACGTCGAGTACGAGGTCTGCGTCCACCGGCAGCCCGTACTTGAAGCCGAAGGACATGACCGTCGCGCGCAGCCCGCCCTCGCCGTTCTCCCGGCCGAACGCGGCCTCCAGCGCCGCGCGCAGCTCGTGCACGTTCCGGCTCGAGGTGTCGATGACCAGGTCGGCCTCGCCGCGCAGCTCGCGCAGCAGCTCGCGCTCGCGGCCGATGCCGTCGGTGATCCGGCCTTCGCCCTGCAGCGGGTGCGGACGGCGCACGCTCTCGAAGCGGCGCACCAGCACGTCGTCCGCCGACTCGAGGAAGACGATGCGGTGCCGCAACCCGGTGGCCTCTATGTGGGACAGGGCCTCGTGCAGGTGCTCGAAGAAGGAGCGGCCGCGCACGTCGACCACGACCGCGATCCGCGGCACCGTGCCCTGGGTGCGCGCGGCGAGGTCGACCATCGTGGCGATCAGGCTGGGCGGCAGGTTGTCCACCACGAACCAGCCGAGGTCCTCCAGGACCTTGGCGGCCGTGGACCGGCCCGCTCCGGACATGCCGGAGATCACCACGAGCTCTGGCGGCTCAGGCTCTTCGACCTCGTCGTTCATGATGGACCGCCTTTCCCCCAGAACGCTTCGATTCCCATGGTTGTGGCCCCGCCTCGCCAGGTCGGTCGCGAACCGCCCGGTGACCCGAGTCTATGTCCCTTTCGATTCAGTTTCCGCTATCTTCCAGAAGCTCACCGGTCGCGGTGTTGACGGCCGCCGGACGGGCGGAAGAACGGGAGCGCTCCGCGATGGCCTCGTGCAGCGCCTCCGCGGTGGCCCGGCCGAGCCCCGGCACGGCCGCCAGGTCCTCCACGCTGGCCGCGCGGACCGCCTTGACCGAGCCGAAGTGCTTGAGCAGCGCCTTCCGGCGCACCTCGCCGAGGCCCGGGATGCCGTCGAGCAGTCCGCCCGCGGTCATCGCCTTGGAGCGGCGCTGCCGGTGGAAGGTGATCGCGAAGCGGTGCGCCTCGTCGCGCACCCGTTGGAGCAGGTAGAGCGCCTCGCTGGTGCGCGGCAGGATGACCGGGTCCTCCTCGCCGGGCTGCCAGATCTCCTCCATCCGCTTGGCGATGCCGGCCACCGCGACCTCCTCGATGCCGAGCTCGGCCAGCGCCCGCGCGGCCGCCGCGACCTGCGGCGCGCCGCCGTCGACGAGGACCAGTTGCGGAGGGTAGGCGCTGCGGCTGAGCGGCTTGTCGGAGAAGGACGAGTGCTGGGAGTCGTCGTCCGCGGCGCCGTCCCCGGCCACGTCCAGGACACCGCCCGGGGCCCCGCCTACGCCCGCGACACCGCCCGGGGCACTGTCCGCACCCGCGACACCGCCCTGACCCGTGGCACCGTCCGCACTCGCAGCACCGTCCGCCTCCGCGACACCGTCCGCGCCACTCCCCGTATTTATGGGCCTGTTATCTTCGAGTTCGGCGTCCGGCAGCAGCGCCTCGCCGGCCCTCGATGCCTCGGCGAGGTAGCGCTTGAAGCGGCGGCTGATGACCTCGTGCATCGAGCGGACGTCGTC
>DASTAE010000245.1:0-6949 GCA_035712985.1 Actinospica sp. | reverse complement strand
GCTGCGCGAGGCGGGCGAGAAGGCGAAGATCGAGCTCTCCTCCTCGAGCGAGACCACGATCAACCTGCCCTACATCACCGCCTCGGCCGAGGGCCCCCTGCACCTCGACGAGAAGCTGACCCGGGCCCAGTTCCAGCAGCTGACCTCGGCGCTGCTCGAGCGCTGCAAGGCGCCGTTCCACTCGGTCATCAAGGACGCGAACATCTCGGTGCGCGACATCGACCACGTGGTCCTGGTCGGCGGCTCGACCCGTATGCCCGCCGTGGCCGACCTGGTGCGCGAGCTGACCGGCGGCAAGGAGCCGAACAAGGGCGTCAACCCGGACGAGGTCGTCGCGGTCGGCGCCTCGCTGCAGGCCGGCGTGCTCAAGGGCGAGGTCAAGGACGTCCTGCTGCTCGACGTCACCCCGCTCTCCCTCGGCATCGAGACCAAGGGCGGCATCATGACGAAGCTGATCGAGCGCAACACGACGATCCCGACCAAGCGCTCGGAGATCTTCACCACCGCCGAGGACAACCAGCCCTCCGTGCAGATCCAGGTCTACCAGGGCGAGCGCGAGATCGCGGCGTACAACAAGCGCCTCGGCATGTTCGAGTTGACCGGCCTGCCGCCGGCGCCGCGCGGCGTCCCGCAGATCGAGGTCACCTTCGACATCGACGCCAACGGCATCGTGAACGTCTCGGCGAAGGACCTGGGCACGCAGAAGGTCCAGTCCATGGTCATCACCGGCGGTTCGGCGCTCTCCAAGGAGGAGATCGACCGGATGCAGCGCGAGGCCGAGCAGTACGCGGAGGAGGACCACCGCCGCCGCGAGGAGGCCGAGGTCCGCAACCAGGGCGAGGCGCTGGTCTACCAGACCGAGAAGTTCCTGCGGGACAACGACGACAAGGTTCCCGGCGACATCAAGACCGAGGTCGAGGCCGCGCTGGCGGACGCCAAGACCGCGCTCGGCGGCACCGACATCGAAGTGATCAAGGACGCCACCGAGAAGCTCGCGACCACCAGCCAGAAGCTGGGCACCGCGCTCTACGAGCAGGCTCAGGCCTCGCAGGCCTCCGCCGGCGGCGCGTCGGACGGACCGCAGGACGCGGCCCCGCACGACGACGTGGTCGACGCGGAGATCGTGGACGACGGTAAGAACTGACCCGCCGTCAGTGAGCTGGGAGCCGGCCCGCGCCGGTCGGCTCCCGGTTCGCGACGTCTGCTTGAGCCGGACCCGCCACCCGCACGTACCGCAGGAGACCGACGTGAGTGAAGAGCCCTACCGCCCCGATGAGGACTATGAGCCGGAGTCCGGGGCGGCCCCGGAGAACGGCGCGCAGCAGTACGACGAGGCGTCCTTCGCCGACCGGGTGAACGAGGCCATCGGCGAGGGCGTGGCAGACCTCGCGGTCGCCGACCTGATCCAGAAGGTGGCCGAGCGCACCAACGAGCTGCAGACCGCGCAGCACGAGCTGAGCGAGCGGACCGCGGACCTGCAGCGCCTGCAGGCCGAGTTCGTGAACTACAAGCGGCGCGTGGAGCGGGACCGGCAGCAGGTCGTGGAGCTGGCCCAGGGCAAGGTGATCGGCGAACTGCTCGGCGTGCTCGACGACATCGGCCGGGCGCGCGACCACGGCGAGTTGGAGGGCGGCTTCCGGCGGGTCGCCGAGTCGCTGGAGTCCGTGCTGACGAAGATGGGGCTCGAGCAGTTCGGCACGGCCGGCGACGCCTTCGACCCGAACCTGCACGAGGCGCTCATGCACCAGGTCTCCGCCGAGGTTCCCGCGGGCGACGTGGCGGCGATCCTGCAGCCGGGCTACAAGTTCGGGGAAAGGGTCCTTCGGGTGGCCCGGGTCGCGGTGGCGGAATCCGGCGAGGACTGAACAACGGCGGCTGAGAGGCTGAGGCTTAAGCGATGAGCACCAAAGACTATGTGGAGAAGGACTACTACAAGGTGCTCGGCGTTGCCAAGGACGCGACGACCGCCGACATCAAGAAGTCGTACCGCAAGCTGGCCCGCCAGTACCACCCGGACGCGAACAAGGGCGACGCGAAGGCCGAGGAGAAGTTCAAGGAGATCTCCGAGGCCTACGACGTCCTGTCCGACGACAAGCGGCGCAAGGAGTACGACGAGGCCAGGTCGCTGTTCGGCGGCGGCTTCCGGCCGCCGGGCGGCGGCGGCTTCCCCTTCGACCTCGGCGACCTGCTGAACAACCAGGGCGGCGGGGCCTCGGGCGGGCTCGGGGACATCCTCGGCGGCCTGTTCAACCGCGGCCGCACGCCGGGCCAGCCGGGTCCGACCGGCACGGCCGGGACCGGGCGGCGCGGCGCGGACATCGAATCCGAGGCCTCGATCAGCTTCATGCAGTCGATCGACGGGGTGACCATCCCGCTGCGGATGACCAGCGAGCAGCCCTGCAGGTCCTGCTCCGGCACCGGGGCCAAGGCCGGCACCACCCCGCGGGTGTGCCCGACCTGCTCGGGCACCGGGCAGACCAGCTCCAACCAGGGCGGCTTCGCCTTCTCCGAGCCCTGCCGCGAGTGCAAGGGCCGCGGCCTGGTGGTGGACACCCCGTGTCCGACCTGCAACGGCTCCGGCCGCGCGGCCTCGACCCGGACGCTGCAGGCCCGCATCCCCTCCGGGGTCAAGGACGGCCAGCGCATCCGGCTCAAGGGCAAGGGCGCGCCGGGCGAGCGCGGCGGGCCGGCCGGAGACCTCTACGTGGTGGTGCACGTGAAGCCGCATCCGGTCTTCGGCCGCGAGGGCGACAACCTGACCGTGACGGTGCCGGTGACCTTCCCCGAGGCGGTGCTCGGCGCGGACATCAAGGTGCCGGTGCTCGGCGGGATGCCGGTGACCGTGAAACTGCCCGCGGGCAGCGCGAACGGGCGCACCATGCGGGTGCGCGGCAAGGGCGCCCCGCTGCGCGACGGCGGCCGCGGCGACCTGCTGGTCACCTTCGAGGTGGCCGTGCCGGTGCAGCTGAGCGACGAGGCGAGGACGGCTCTCGAGTCCTTCCGGAGCGCCACCGCCGACAACGACGTACGAGCCGATCTGCTGAAGCAAGCGAAGGATGGAGGCGCCTGACATGACCCCGGATGAAGCACCTGTCTACGTGATCTCGATGGCCGCGGAGCTGTCCGGTCTGCACCCGCAGACCCTGCGGCAGTACGACCGGCTCGGCCTGGTCAGCCCGGACCGCGCGGCGGGCCGCGGCCGCCGCTACTCGGCCAGGGACATCGAGCGGCTGCGCGAGGTGCAGCGGCTGTCCCAGGACGAGGGCGTGAACCTGGCCGGCATCAAGCACATCAGGGGCCTGCAGGACGAGGTCTCCGCGCTGCGGTCGCGGGTGGCCGAGCTCGAGGCGGCGCTGGCCGCGGTGGCGGCGACCACGATCCCGGTCGCGGTTCCGCTCGGCGCGCCCGCGCAGCAGAGCCCGCTGCCGCTCCCGCAGCCGGTGCCGAACCCGCTGCTCCCCGCTCTTCCGGCCTTCGGCCGTTCCACGGCGCTGGTCGTCTGGCGCCCGCAGCAGCACTGAGAGGGCCCAGGTGGACGTCGATCAGCTCACTACCAAGGCGCGCCAGGCGCTCTCCACCGCGATCCAGGACGCCGGGGTCTCCGGCAATCCCCAGGTGGAGTCCGCGCACCTGCTCAAGGCCCTGCTGGCGCAGCCGGACGGCACCGCGAACCCGCTGCTCGAGGCGGTCGGCGCCGATCCGGCGGCGGTCGCGGCGGCCACCCGCGACCTGGTCGCCCGGCTGCCGATGGCCTCGGGTTCCACGGTCGCCGAACCGGGCCTGAGCCGAGGCCTGCGCTCGGTGCTGAACACGGCCGAGGGCGAGGCCAAGCGGCTCAGCGACGAGTACGTGTCCACCGAGCACCTGCTGGTCGGCATCGCGGGCGGCGCGGACGACGCGGCGAAGCTGCTGGTGCGGCTCGGCGCGACGGTCCAGGCGCTGCGCGAGGCCTTCACCCAGGTGCGCGGCTCCGGCCGGATCACGTCGCAGGACCCGGAGTCCACGTATCAGGCCCTGGAGAAGTACGGCATCGACCTGACCGCGCAGGCCCGCGAGGGCAGGCTGGACCCGGTGATCGGCCGCGACTCGGAGATCCGCCGCGTGGTCCAGGTGCTCTCCCGGCGCACCAAGAACAACCCGGTGCTGATCGGCGAGCCCGGCGTGGGCAAGACCGCGGTGGTCGAGGGCCTCGCCCAGCGCATCGTGGCCGGCGACGTGCCGGAGTCCCTGCGGGGCAAGCGCCTGGTGTCCCTGGACCTCGGCGCGATGGTCGCGGGGGCGAAGTACCGCGGCGAGTTCGAGGAGCGGCTCAAGGCCGTGCTCGCCGAGATCAAGGAGAGCGACGGACAGGTCGTCACCTTCATCGACGAGCTGCACACCGTGGTCGGCGCGGGCGCGACCGGCGACTCCTCGATGGACGCGGGCAACATGCTCAAGCCGATGCTGGCGCGCGGCGAGCTGCGCATGGTCGGCGCCACGACGCTGGACGAGTACCGCGAGCGGATCGAGAAGGATCCCGCGCTGGAGCGGCGTTTCCAGCAGGTGCTGGTCGGCGAGCCGAGCGTCGAGGACACCGTCACGATCCTGCGCGGGCTCAAGGGCCGCTACGAGGCGCACCACCAGGTGCAGATCGCGGACAGCGCGCTGATCGCGGCCGCGGCCCTGTCGGACCGCTACATCACCTCGCGCTTCCTGCCGGACAAGGCGATCGACCTGGTGGACGAGGCGGCCTCCCGGCTGCGCATGGAGATCGACTCGCAGCCGGTCGAGATCGACGAACTGCGGCGCGCGGTCGACCGTCTCCTGATGGAGGAGATGGAGATCAGCAAGGCGAAGGACGCCGTCTCCCTGGAGCGCCTGGAGCGGCTGCGCCGCGAGCTGGCCGACAAGCAGGAGCAGCTGTCCGCGCTCACGGCGCGCTGGGAGCGGGAGAAGTCCGGCCTCAACCACGTCGGCGAGCTCAAGAAGCGGCTCGACGACCTGACCGGCCAGGCCGACCGCGCCAAGCGCGACGGCGACTTCGCCACGGCCTCCCGGCTGGAGTACGGCGAGATCCCCTCCGTGGAACGCGAGCTGGCCGAGGCCTCGCGCGCGGTCAACGAGCGCGACGCGATGGTCAAGGAGGAGGTCGGCGCGGACGACATCGCCGAGGTGGTCGCCGCGTGGACCGGGATCCCGGCCGGGCGGCTGCTGGAGGGCGAGTCCGAGAAGCTGCTGCGGATGGAGGACGAGCTCGGGCGGCGGCTGATCGGCCAGAAGACGGCCGTGCGCGCGGTCTCCGACGCGGTCCGCCGCGCCCGCGCCGGAATCGCCGACCCGGACCGGCCCACCGGCTCCTTCCTGTTCCTCGGCCCCACCGGCGTGGGCAAGACCGAGCTGGCCAAGTCCCTCGCGGACTTCCTGTTCGACGACGAGCGCGCCATGGTCCGCATCGACATGTCGGAGTACAGCGAGAAGCACTCGGTGGCCCGGCTGGTCGGCGCCCCTCCCGGATACGTCGGCTACGACGAGGGCGGCCAGCTCACCGAGGCGGTGCGGCGCCGGCCGTACACGGTCGTACTGCTGGACGAGGTGGAGAAGGCGCACCCCGAGGTCTTCGACATCCTGCTCCAGGTGCTCGACGACGGCCGGCTGACCGACGGCCAGGGCCGGACCGTGGACTTCCGCAACACGATCCTGATCCTCACCTCGAACCTCGGCTCGCAGTTCCTGGTCGACCCCTCGCTGAGCGAGGAGGCCAAGCGGGACCTGGTGATGCAGACCGTGCGCGCCTCGTTCAAGCCGGAGTTCCTCAACCGGCTCGACGACACCGTGCTCTTCGACCCGCTGGGCACCGACGAGCTCGGGCTGATCGTGCGTCAGCAGGTGGCCTCGCTGCAGAAGCGGCTGGCCGACCGGCGGCTCACGCTCACCGTCACCGAGGCCGCGCAGGAGTGGCTGGTGCTCACCGGCTACAGCCCCGCCTACGGCGCGCGTCCGCTGCGCCGCCTGGTGCAGAGCGCGATCGGCGACCAGCTGGCCAAGGAGATCCTGGCCGGAGCGGTGCCGGACGGTGCCACGGTCACCGTGGACGTGGACCAGGACGAGAGCGACCCGACCGCGGAGCACCTGGTGATCGGAGTCTCGTCGACGTGACCACACGTATGGAGTAGTAATCACTCCTTAGTGTGATCGGTCTCCGCGTGCCGTCATCACCCTCCCGCACGCGTGTCCCAGTCCGTGACACAACGGATTGGGCACGCATCGGAGGCGCGTAGTGCTTGAGCTCGTCGTACCGTACCGGGACACCAGGGCGGCAGACCTCTGCTGGAGCCTCACCCTCCCGGTCCAACCCGCCCTCGCCGTGCGCGGCGTCCGGCTCGGCGGACTGCTTCTCGAACTGCGGCTGCTCGGCGCCTCGCACCAGGTGCTGGCCTGGGCCGGCGGGGGCACCGAGCCGCTGTGCGTGGAGACCGTGGCCTGCCTGCCCGAGCTGGCCGGACCGCTGCCGCGCCGCGACACGCGGGCGCTGTCCGGGGGCGCCTACGACTGGGAGTCGGAGGCGATGACCCTGTCCGGACCCGCCTTCGAGCGCGCCGTCGCCCGGATCCGACGCGCCGTGGCGGCCAATCCGGACAGCCTGGCCGGGTGCTATCCCGGGGCTCCCGGGGCGCTGACCGCCGTTCTGCCCGAGGCCGCGCCGAGCGGCGTACGCTGGACCACCTGGCACAGCTATCCGCAGGACGGGAGACTGGTGCGCACCAGAACCGCGTTCCGGCGTACGCTGAGCCCGAGGCAGCGAGGCGTTAGCGACCGCGATGGGGAAGGCGTAGATGGCGTACGAAGCTACGGTGCCGGTCCACCGCCGGCTGCTGTGGTCAGCTGTCACCGACCCTGAGCGCCTCCTCGGCGCGGTGCCGAACCTGGTCGTCGAGGCCAGCACGGATCAGGGCGTGGCCGCCCGGCTCCG
>DASTAE010000244.1:0-7232 GCA_035712985.1 Actinospica sp. | reverse complement strand
CCTCGGTTTCGCCGGTCTCGGCATGGCGATCGCGACGTATATGAAGTCCTGGCAGGACTTCGAGGTCGTCAACCTGCTGATGATGCCGATGTTCCTGTTCTCCACGACCTTCTTCCCGCTCGGCGTCTACCCGCGCGGGCTGCAGGAGGTCTCCGGGCCGCTGCCGCTGCACGGGACGACCTGGGACGCGCTGAACATCATGTACGCGTTCCAGTGGTGGCTGTTCATCCTGATCCTCGGGTCCTGGTACTTCATCCACCTGCGGCGCGAGCTGCGGCCCGCGCCGATCGAGGCGGACGACGAGGACGACGACCTCGAGGGCGACGAGGATTAGCCGCTAGCTGGTGAGCAGCTTGCCGAAGCGGCGGGCCGCGATCGCCAGTCCGCCGAGGGCCATCAGCGCCAGGTAGAGCGCGCGCAGCAGCAGGCTCGGGTCGACGACGCCGAGCATCAGCCCTCGAATGATCTCGATCCCCTGGTAGAGCGGGGTGATCTCCACGAACAGCTGCAGTCCGCGCGGGTAGACGCCGAGCGGGAAGAACGTGGTGGAGAACAGGAACATCGGCATCATCAGCAGGTTGACGACCTCGAAGTCCTGCCAGGACTTCATGTAGGTCGCGATCGCCATGCCGAGGCCGGCGAAGCCGAGGCCGATCAGCAGCGCGGCCGGGACCGCGAGCACCGCCCACGGGGAGGCCAGCACGCCGAAGAACGCCGCGACCACGGTGAAGGCCACCGCGTAGAAGCCGCCGCGCAGCAGGCACCAGGTCAGCTCGCCGAGCGCGATGTCCGGCGGGGTCAGCGGCGTGGCCAGCACGGCGTCGTAGACCTTGCCGTACTTGAGCCGGAAGAAGATGCCGAAGGTGGCGTCGTACATCGCGCCGTTCATCGCGGCGGTGGCCAGCAGCGCGGGGGCCACGAAGTGCACGTAGGTGACCGGGCCGCCGCCGGGGCCGGTCACGTGCGGGATGAGCTGGCCGAGGCCGACGCCGAGCGAGAGCAGGTAGAAGATCGGCTCCAGCGCGCCGGTCAGGAACATCAGCCACATGCGCCGGTAGGAGACGATGTTCCGCTCCACCAGGCGCAGCGAGCGGCGGGTGCCGAAGGCGCCGGGCAGCCGGGGCGCCACGCGGGGTTGCAGCGCGTACGAGGTCATGGCGGTGGGGGCTCCCGGATCAGCGGTCGAGGTAGAGGCGGCGGTTGAAGCTGCGGCGGGCCAGCGCGATGCCGACGGCCAGCGCGACGAGCAGGTAGCCGAGGTGGATCGCCGCGGCCGACGCCGTGACCGTTCCGAGGGTCAGCTCGCGGCACAGCTCCACGCCCTGCCAGAGCGGCGTGGCGAAGGCGATCGGGTGCATCCACGCGGGCAGCTGCTGCCAGGGGAAGAAGGTCCCGGAGAACAGGAACAGCGGCGTCATGACGAAGCGGAAGACGACCATCAGCGGCTGGTCGTTGTCCAGCCCGATCGAGAACGCCATCATCGGGAACAGGAAGACCGCCCCGGTCAGCAGCGCCACCGGCAGGGCCAGGATCGACCAGAGCGAGTGCGTGGTGCCGAAGCCGACCATCGCGCCGAAGAAGACGAGGGCCATGCCGCCGGTGCGCGCCAGGCCCTGCATCGCCGTGCCGAACATGATGTCCTGCGGGCGCTGCGGGGTGTTCACGGCGGCCCAGTAGTTGCCCGCCCACTTCACGCTGCCGAGCACGGTGAAGGAGCCCTCGAAGATGCCGTTCTGCATCGCCATCGCGGCCAGCACGCCGGGCGCGATGAAGGACAGGTAGCTCACGCCGTCGGGCAGCCCGTGCGTGATCAGGGTGCCGATGCCGACGCCCATCGCGGTCAGGTACATGACCGGGCCGAGGATCGCGGAGAGCACCGTGCCGCGCCAGGTGCGGTAGAAGAACGTGTACCAGTAGAGGAACTGGCGCCAGCTCAGCGCGAGTCCGCCGGGCACCCGCCGGGAGCGCTCGGTGGCCGCCGCGGAGGCCGCGGCGCTCATGGTCTCGGTGCTCATCTCAGTCCACCAGCGTCCGGCCGGTCAGGTGCAGGAAGACGTCCTCCAGCGTGGAGCGGCGGACGAGCGCGGTGACCGGCTCCAGGCCGCGGCGGTAGGCCTCGGTCAGCGCCTCCTCGCCATCGTCCGCGTAGACCAGCACGCGGTCGGGAAGCAGTTCGAGGCGCTGGCCGATGCCCGCGAGCTTCTCCGCCGCCTGCTCCTGCTCGCCGAGCTGGAAGCGCAGCTCCAATACCTCGCGGGTGGCGTACCGCTCGATCAGCTCGCGCGGGGCGCCCTCGGCGGCGATCCGGCCCTTGTCCATGACCACGAGGCGGTCGCACAGCTGCTCGGCCTCGTCCATGTAGTGGGTGGTCAGGATGAGGGTCGTGCCCTGCTGCTTGAGCCGGTAGAGCCGGTCCCAGACCACGTGCCTGGCCTGCGGGTCCAGGCCCGTGGTCGGCTCGTCCAGGATCAGGATCTCCGGCTCGTTGATCAGCGCGCGGGCGATGGTCAGCCGCCGCTTCATGCCGCCGGACAGCGGCTCCACCTTGTCGTCCGCCCGATCGCTGAGCTGCACGAACTCCAGCAGCCGCTGGGCCCGCTCGCGGATCACGGCGCGCGGCAGGCCGAAATAGCGGCCGTAGACGTGCATGTTGTCGCGCACGCGCATCTCGATGTCGAGCGAGTCCTCCTGCGGGACGACGCCGAGCCGGGCCCGGATCCGCGGCCCCTGGGTGTTCGGATCGAGGCCGAACAGGCTCAGATGGCCGCCGCTGACCGGTGAGACGCAGCCGATCATGCGCATGGTGGTGGACTTCCCGGCCCCGTTCGGGCCGAGGAAGCCGAAGACCTCGCCGCGCCGGACCTCGAAGTCGATGCCGGATACGGCCGTGAAGGCCTCGCCGTGCTTCTTGGAGAACGTCTTGAGCAGGCCCTCGGCCCTGATGAGGACTTCCGGCGCGGGATTGGGTTCGGACACCCTTCCGACGTTACCGGGGACGTCCGACAGTTCTCGACAGGTTATTCCCGATCTACGGTTTGACGCGCTCCGGTTTCACGCGCTCCCGCGCCGCTTCCGGCGCGGCCACCACCACTCGCCGACCACCGCGGCGATCAGGATCACGACCGTGACGCCGGTCGCGGCCAGCCCGAGGCGGGCGTGCGGGGCCGCGTAGGTCAGCGTGACGACGTGCTTGCCCGCCGGGACCTGCACGGCGACGACGCCCTGGTCCGCGTCCCTGAGCTTCGCGCTGCGTCCGTCCACGGCGGCCTTCCAGCCGACCTGGTCCGCGTCCGCGACGACCAGGTATCCGGCGCCCTGCGCGTCGACCGTGGTGCTGACGGAGGTGTTGCCGTCCTCGTTCACGGTGACGCTCGCGGGGGCGCCGCTCGCGGCCGGTCCGGAGTTCGTCAGCACGACCTCGTCCGCGGCGACGTCGCCCGAAGCCAGCAGGCTGATGCGCTGCGTCTGGTCCCTGACCACCGTGGACTTCGAGGCCCAGCGGATGCGCGGCTGCGCGTCGAGCCGCTCGTAGATGGCCGAGTCGTCGACGTGCGCCAGTTCCAGTCCGTCGTCCTGCCCGGCCACGGCGCTGAGCGCGGGCACGCCGGCGTCGCCCTGGAGCTCGATCGGCAGGCTGCCGTGCCAGGTCAGCGTCGCCGTGTACGTCGTGCCCGCGGCCTGCGTGTCGGCCGCGACCGGGACGCCGAAGGACGAGCCCGAGGCCATCTTCGCCGCGAGTGTGTCCGCGAGGCGGCTGGTCTGCGCGACC
Organism: Actinospica sp.; assembly: GCA_035712985.1. Classification (GTDB taxonomy): domain Bacteria; phylum Actinomycetota; class Actinomycetes; order Streptomycetales; family Catenulisporaceae; genus Actinospica. The sequence goes on along the minus strand of DASTAE010000244.1, from coordinate 3,463 downwards.
ACGGCGCCGGACGCGTTGCGCACGACCACGTCCAGCGCGTCGCTCTTGTTCGTCGTCACGGTGCCGACCGGGGTGATCCCGATCCCGCGCAGGCGTCCGGTGACCGGGACCGCGACGGTCACCGACCGGCCGGGCTCGAGCTCGAACGTGCTGCCATCGGTCTTGGCGGCGATCTGCTTGCCCAGCACCGCGTCCGACAGCGCCGAGACCCAGTACTTCGCCCCGAGCTGGTCGAGCACCGGGCTCGTCGCGGTGTCCTGGTTCTGCGGGAAGTCGATGTACGTCTCGTACTGGATCTGGCCGCCGGGGATGGCGTCGATCAGCGCGCCGAAGTTCTGGTTGATGAAGTTGTGGCCGTTGACGGCGCGCAGCGCGTAGGCGCTGTTGGTGCCGAAGACCATGCCGGTCGTGCTGGACGCGTAGCGGTCCTCGCCGAGGTTCGCGGAGAGGTACGCGTGCGTGTCCGTGACCGGGTAGAACGTGCTGACCGGCGAGCGCGGGAAGAACTCCGAGGCGAAGACGGAGCTCTGCCAGGCCAGCAGCAGCGGGAGCGCCGCGGCGGCGGAGAAGCGCAGTCCGCGCGCGGCCTTGCCGATGCCGCGGCCGAGCCTCGGCTTCTCGCCGCGGCCGGTGTACCAGAGCACGACGACGCAGACGATCGCGGCGAGGGTGAAGGCGGCCGCGTAGCCCATCTGGTGCTTGAACAGGCTCAGCGCGACGGTGCGGCCGAGCGCGTTCGCCCCGGCGTCCTTCGCGTCCGAGTAGCCGGTGACGAGGACGCCGAGGAAGACACCGAGCGTGGCCAGCCCGATGAACGCGGGCCAGAGCCGACGGAAACGGTGCGGCGCCGGCTCCGATTCGGCGGCAGCGGCGGCCTCCGTACGGCGGCGGGTCAGGATCTCGTATCCGATCGCGACGAGCACGGCCAGCACGAAACCGAGCACGCTTCGGGAGCGGCCGATGAAGTTCTGCCCGAAGATCGCGCGGACCACGGGCGTGTTCTGCAGCAGCGCGAGCGGCGCGCCGCCGACGTAGATCAGGAGCAGCCAGACCCCGGCCGCGGCGCTGAAGAAGGTCCACACCGTGCGCGGAAGCAGAGGTCTGGCACGCCAGGGCAGCGCGACGGCGACGAGGGCGAGCACGAGCGCCGCGGCACCGATGTAGTCGATGCTCTCGATTGCGTTCGGCGACATATAGAAGTAGTCCGACTCGGTGTTGCCGGTGCCGAGCGCCCAGGGCGCGATCATCGTCAGCAACGTCGTGCCGTCGAGGTGCTGATCGGCCGTCTGGCTGCGGCCGATGATGATCCAGGTCTTCATGAAGCCGACGAACGGCAGCAGCTGGAACGCCACAAGGCCCACGCCGCCCACGATTCCGCCGATGTAGCCCGCAGCGGTCAGCAGCATTCGGCGCAGGTCGTCGCGGTGCATCGCGATCAACCGCACGAGCACGTACACGCTCGCCGTGGCGCCCGCGTAGCCCGTGACCGCGGGGAAGCCGCCGAGCAGCATCGCCGCGATCGGGACCGCGATCAGGACCGCGTCACGGACTCTCCGCATTTGCAGCAGTCGCTCGACGGTCCAGAAGAACGCCGGGATGAACGCGGCCGTGCGGCTCTGCGGGAAGTCGACCCACATGACCATGAATCCGCTGCCGGCGAACGCGAGGCCGCCGAGCAGTCCGGCTACGCGCGAGAGACCGAGCCGCCGGAGGAAGAGGAACGAGCCGCCGACCGCGCAGACGATGATCAGCAGTTCGGTGTACGCCGGCCCCATCCAGGTCGGCAGCACGTAGTACGGAACGGTGAGCGGCGAGAGCAGCGCGTCGTTCGGCACCGAGCCGAGCACGCCGCCGCCGTCGTTGTTCGGGTCCCATCCCGCGAATTCGCCGTCCTGCAGCGCCTTCTTGAACACGATCGTGCCGGGGACGGCCGAGGTGTAGGTGTCGTAGAGCAGCGCGTCGCTGCCGACGGTCTCGTTGTACCCGGCCTGCGCGTAGGGGCCCGACTGGACCAGGTTGCCGGTCGCCGCGGTGGTCGCCTGGCCGATCAGCGGCGTGCCGATGCCCCAGGCCGCGAAGAGCGCGATCGCGAAGACGGCGAGCAGCGTGGCCGCCTTGGGCCGCCGGAACCGCCGCTTCCGGGTGTCGGACCCGGCGCCCGGCGCGGGCTCCCCGGGTTCGGGCGCGACCTCGGTCCCCGTACCGTGCGCGTCGTGGTCTCGGGTCTCACTACTCACGTCAAGTCCAAGGGGAGATCGCGGGGGTTGAGGCCGGACATACTAGCGCGCACGCGTGAGCGCGCCGTTTCAGGAACCGAGCCGTCGGACCAGCGGTTCGACGACGGCCGAGCAGCCGAAGCGCTCGAGCACCGCGTCGTGCGCGCGCTTGCGGGCCGCGGAGAGCTCGGCTCGGTCCTCGGCCAGCCCGCGCAGCGCGTCGGCGAGCGCGGCGGCGTCGCCCGGCGGCACGTACACGGCGCCGTCGCCGAGCGCGCGGCGCTGCGGGGCGGTGTCCGAGGTGACGATCGCGCAGCCGGCGGCCGCGCCCTGGAAGACCTTGTTCGGGACCACGCGCAGCGCCTTGGGGCCGGTGCCGAAGATGCCGAGGCACACGTCGTGGCCGGCGACCAGCGCGGGCAGCTCGGCGGAGTCGACCCACTCGATCCACGTGGTGGCGCAGCCGCCCTCGGCCGCCTGGCGGGTCGCGTCCAGTTCCTGGCCGTGGCCGACCATCGTGACCTGGATCGACGCCCCGGCGAGCAGCCGCAGCGCCTCGCCGATCACGGGAGCGCCCTGCAGCGGCGTGTAGAGGCCGAAGAACGCGACGCGCAGCGGTCCGTCCTCGGCGCGGGGCACGTCGTCCTTCGGCGCGGCGGCGAACCAGTCCTCCGGCGCGCCGACCGGCACCACGACGCCGCGGCCGCGGTGCTCCTCGGGCAGGTTGGCCAGGTGCTCGTCGGTGTCCACGACGATGACGTCGGCCGACTTGAGGGCGCCCGCGTCGATCGCCGTGAGCAGCTTCGCCTTGAGGCCGCCGCCGGACAGGTTGCGGTCCCGCGCGGTGTCGCCGGCGCCGATCAGGTGGTCCAGCACGATCGTCTTGCGGCGGAACAGCAGGCGCGCGAGCCGCACGTCGAAGTGGCCCAGGTAGCCGACCACGATCGCGTCCGGGGACGGACCGCGTCGCGCGCCGACCGCGAGCCGGACCCAGCAGGAGGCGAGCCGCCAGCCGAGCACCGGCAGCCGCCAGGGCTGCGCGAGGATGGCCACCCGGGAGGCCGTGTCCAGGCCGAGCGGCGCGTTGACCTCCGTCACCTCGTGGCCGTGCGCGCGGAGCCCCTCGGCGAGCACGCCCACCCGGGGGTGGGACTTCACGTCATAGGTGCCGAAGAACAGGATCCGCATGGCACCACACAGTAGGCCATCCTCCGTGCATCCTGGGAACAGGTGCGAGCGTGTACGGG
>DASTAE010000243.1:0-12299 GCA_035712985.1 Actinospica sp. | reverse complement strand
ATCTTGAGCGCGCCGACGCCCACCACGCCGAGCGCCACCCATCCGAGCACCCGCCTGAGGGTCATGTCGCGGGCTTACCCGGCGGGTGGTCGGACCATAGGGACATGCCGGTCATCCGGGTGATGGGCGCCCGGCTGCTAGATCAGGTCGATCAGCTCGACGAGGGACGCCACCGGTTCGACGGGAGCGTCGGTCTCGGTCGACTCCGATCGCCGCATCCAACGGCCCTGATAGCCGAGGTCGAGCGCGGCGGCGACCAGGTCCGGGCTGTCGTCGATGAAGAGGCACTCCGCGGGTTCGAGGCCGAGCGCCTCGGACGCGTGCCGGTACATCCGCGGGTCGGGCTTGCGGCAGCCGAGCACGGCGCTGATCGCGTAGGCCTCGAAGTACTCGTCGATGCCGAGGCCGGCGTGCAACTGCGGCAGGTTCGGCCAGGCGTCGGAGACCACTGCCATGCGCACCCCGCGGGATCGCAGCGCCTCCAGCGTCCGCAGGACGTCCTCGAACAACTCGAGGACGACCGGGGCGGGCACCGGCCGGACCAGTTCCGCGAGGAGGTCCTCCGAGGGGGCGATGCCGAGGTGCTCGAGCATCGCCGCATGATAGTCGTCCAGGTCAGGGGTCGTTTCGGCGGCGGCCATGAAGCGATCGCCCACCGCGATCGCCGCGGTCAACTGTGCGGTGGTGATCTGCGGGTTCTGCTTCAGGACGGTCGGCTCGAAGTCGGCCCGCGGGTTCCACCGGCCGCCGATCGGCTGCATCAGTACGCCGCCGGAATCGAAGAGAATCGCCTTGGGAGATGCCATCCGATCATCATGCCAAGCTAAAGCAAGCCGTTAAACAGGAGCGGGGGGACCTCGCCGGTCGCGGCCTGCTCGTAGAGGGCCGCCAGCGGCGGCCGCAGGGCGGTGACGTAGGAGACGTCGTCGCGGGTGCCGCCCTGCTGGTAGCCGCCGATGACGCCGGCGAGGGTGCCGATTCCGGTGTGGGGGTCCACGGCGGTCAGCAGGGGGCCGCCGCTGGTGCCGGTGGGGAAGTTGGCGCAGTCGAACCGGAGCTGGGTGGCGGAGCGTTGGGCGATGGCGGCTCGGCAACCGACCGGTCGGTCGGTGTTGTAGGGGTAGCCGAGGAGAACACCGAGGGTGCCCACCGCCACCGGGCCGCCGAGGTGCTCGGCGCCGGTGACCTGCTCCAGGGGGACGGCGGACTGGGGACGGGCCACGTCGAGGAAGGCCAGGTCGTAGTCGGGGTCCTTCGCCGAGATCCACTGCGGCGCCTCGGTGACGCGCGTGGGATACCAGATGCCGTAGGGGGCGTGGCCGGCGTGGTACCCGGGGACGTAGGCGATGGTGAGGGGGCCGCCCAGGCCGAGGGTGACGCCGGCCATGCAGTGGGCGGCGGTGGCGATGAGGTCGCCGGCGGGCGAGTCGACGGCGACCGCGGAGCAGAGCCGGGCACCGGGAAGGCCGTCCTGGGTCTGCCACACGATGGCTCCCACCTGCGGTGCGCCCGGGAACGCGAGGCCGGCGGCAGGCGTCGAGGGACTGTCGCCGGTGAGGACCGCGGGCGGGGGCGCGGGCGCGTCGCGCGACCGCGGGTCGGCGGCGGGCAGGCCGGCGATCGTGGCGAGCGCGGTGCTCAGGGCCGTGAGCGGCGCGAAGAGCTTGGCACACAGCAGTGGCAGCACGTTCACGCGTCACCGAGTACCCGTCAGGTCACGCCGTAGGCTCCGCCGAGCGTGTGGTATCCGCACGTGTGGTCTCCACGTCGCGCGCTCTGGACCAGCGCCACAGGAGCTCGAGGACGAGCGCGGCGAGCGCCGCGACGGCGAAGGAGAGCACCGTCTGCTGCCAGGCGCCGAACTGGAGTTGGAAGACGCGGCGGCCCACGGGCAGCACGGCGGTCAGCACGAAGAGGCCTGCCATCGCGGCGACGAGGGTGGTCTTCCACCAAACGAACGGTCGGGCGACGAGCAGCAGGACCGCGAGGCTCGCGGTGAAGAGCGTGATCATCGCGGAGGTCTGCTCGGTGGGCAGCGTGGCTCCGGGGGCCAGGCGCGCCAGGTAGTACGAGGTGAAGGCGGCGGTGCCGTTGATCAGGCCGGCGGGGATGGCGAAGCGGAGCACGCGCTTGACGAAGCCGGGACGGGCGCGGGCCAGGTTCGGGGCGAGGGCCAGGAAGAAGGACGGGGTGCCGATCGTGAGCGCGCCGATGAGGGTGGAGTGGCGCGGCAGGAAGGGGTACGGGAGTCGGCCGATGCCCGTGAGCACGACGAGGAGGAAGGACTCGAAGGACTTCACCAGGAAGAGGTTCGAGACGCGCTCGATGTTTCCCACGACGCGGCGGCCCTCGGCGACCACGTCGGGGAGGGTGGCGAACCGTTCGTCGAGCAGGACGATCTGCGCGACCGCGCGCGCCGCGCCGGAGCCCGAGCCCATCGCGATGCCGATGTCGGCGTTCTTCAGGGCGAGCACGTCGTTCACGCCGTCGCCGGTCATCGCGACCGTGTGGCCGTTGCCCTGCAGGGCGACGACCATCTTCTGCTTCTGACGCGGTGTCACGCGGCCGAAGACCGAGTTGGACTCGACCTCGTCGGCGAATTCCTCGGGAAGCTCGCGCGCGTCGACCGGGTGCTCGGCGCCGGGCAGTCCCAGGTGGTGGGCGACGGCGCCTACGGAGACCGCGTTGTCGCCGGAGATCACCTTGAGGCTGACGCTCTGCCGCCCGAAGTAGGCGAGGGTCGGCGCGGCGTCTTCGCGGATGCGCTGCTCGAGGGTGACCAGGGCGACGGGGCGCGGATCCATGTCGGAGGTCGCGTCGGAGCCGTCGGCGGCGAGTTCCTTGGGCGAGTTGGCGAGCAGGAGGACGCGTAGCCCGCCAGCTCCCAACTCTTCGGCGTGATCGGCGGCGCTCGTGCCTGCGCCGAGGATGTCGGGGGCGCCGAGCAGCCACGTGCCGCGTGCGTCGGTGAAGGTCGCCCCGCTCCATTTGCGGGCTGAGGAGAAGGCGGCGACCGTCTGGGCGGACCAGCCCTCGGGGGCGGGGCAGGCTTCGATGATCGCCGCCATGGTGTCGTTCGGACGCTCTTCGAGTGCGCCCAGGGCGCCTAGGACTTCTCGGACCTGGGCTTCGGCGAAGTCCGTGGCGGGCATTTCGATCCCCGCCAGGCGCATGCCGCCTTCGGTGAGGGTTCCGGTCTTGTCCAGGCAGACGGTGTCGACGCGGGCCAATCCCTCGATCGCGGGGAGCTCCTGGACCAGGCAGTTGCGGCGGCCCAGGCGGACCACGCTGACGGCGAAGGCGACCGAGGTGAGCAGGACCAGGCCCTCGGGGACCATGGGCACGATGCCGGCGACCGTGCGGCTGATGCCGTTGCGGATGCCTCCCGCGATCGCGGTCTGCACGATGATCTGCAGGATTCCCGCGGGCACGAGGAGGAACGTCAGGTATTTGATGATCTGCGCGATGCCGTCGCGCAACTCGGAGCGGACGAGCGTGAACTCCTGCGCCTCCGCGGCGAGCTTCGCGGCGTGCGACGCGGCGCCGATGTGGACTGCGCGCATCGCGCCCTGGCCGGCGACGACGAAGGAGCCGGACAGCACCTCGTCGCCCACGTCCTTGCGCACCGGGTCGGCCTCGCCGGTCAGCAGCGACTCGTCCACCTCGAGCGCGGTGGACTCGAGGACGGTGCCGTCGACGGGGATCTTCTCGCCCGGGGCCAGAAGGATGACGTCGTCGACCACGATGTCACTCGTTTGGACGTGTTCCTCGACGCCCCCGCGACGAACCCGCGGCCTGGCCTCGCCGACGATCGCGAGGGAGTCGAGCGTGCGCTTGGCCCGCCACTCCTGGATGATGCCGATCAGCGCGTTGAAGATGATCACGAAGCCGAAGAGCGAGTCCTGGATCGGGCCGACGACCAGCATGATCACGAACAGCGTGCCGATCAGGCCGTTGAACCAGGTGAAGACGTTCGCCTTGACGATCGCGCCGAGCGAGCGGCTGGAGCGGGTCGGGACGTGGTTCGTCCGTCCCGCGGCGACCCGTTCGGCGACCTGAGCGCGGGTCAGGCCCGCGTCCGTGAGCGTCGTCACCGCGCGCCGTCCGCGAGCCGCCGCCGGGAGAGCCACCAGCCGGCGCCGAGCACGGCGGCGATCAGCGGGATCGCGGCCACGGTCCAGCGGCCGATGGTGCCGCCGTCCACGCCCATGTCGACGACGACGGCGAGCAGGAACGCGACCGTGATCAGGTTGACCCAGGGCCAGCCCTTGAGCTGGAAGCCCGGCCTGGCCAGCCGGGTGCCGCCCGCGCTCTCGCGGGTGCGGCGGACGAACAGCAGGTGGCAGAGCATGACCATGATCCAGGTGGTGACGACGCCGAGGGCGGCGAAATTGACCACGATGTCGAAGGCCTGGCCGGGCAGCCAGGCGTTCAGCCCGACGCCGAGCGTGGCGAACGCGCAGGTGAAAAGGATACCGCCGTAGGGAACGCGCCGCGCGTTCATCAGCCCGGTGAACCGCGGCGCCGAACCGGCCGCGGCCATCGAGCGCAGCACCCGGCCGGTGCTGTAGAAGCCGGAGTTCAGGCTCGACATCGCGGCCGTGAGCACGACGAGGTTCATGATGCCGCCGATGCCGGGCACGCCGATCTTCGAGAGCACCGTGACGAACGGGCTCTGCGAGGACGAGTACTCGTTCCACGGCAGCAGCAGCGCGAGCATCAGCACGCTGCAGACGTAGAAGAGTCCGATTCGCCAGGTCACGGAGCGCACGGCGCGCGGCACGATCTTCGCGGGCTCCCTCGTCTCGCCCGCGGTGATGCCGACCATCTCGACACCCGCGTACGCGAAGACGACGCTCTGCAGGACGGAGATGACCGGGAGCACGCCGAGCGCGAAGAAGCCGCCGTGGCCGCGGATCAGATCGAGACCCGGGCGGTTTCCAGCCACCTCGTGCCCCGTGCCGAGCAGCCATACGCCGACGATCAGGAATGACATGATCGCCGTCACCTTGATCAGGGCGAACCAGAATTCGATCTCGCCGAATAGTCTCACTGACACAAGGTTGACGGTGAGAACAACGACCAGCGCGCACAGCGCGAGGGCCCACTGGGGCACGGATTGGAATCCGCCCCAGTAGTGCATATAGAGCGCGACGGCCGTGCTGTCCGCCATCCCGGTCGTGGACCAGTTGAGCACATACATCCAGCCCGCGACATACGCTCCGGGCTCGCCCATGAACTCGCGCGCGTAGCTGACGAAGGATCCGGAGGAGGGCCGATGCAGCGTCAGTTCGCCGAGCGCGCGCACGACGAGATATGCGAAGACGCCCGCGATCAGGTACGAGAGTGCCAGCGCCGGGCCCGCGACCAGCAGTTTCCCGCCCGCGCCGAGCAGCAGGCCGGTTCCGATCGCCCCGCCGATCGCGATCATCCCGACGTGCCGCGGCGCCAGGCTCTTCGCGTACCCGTCGTCCCCGGCATCCGCGCTCACCTGGGGTTGCTGGGTCAGGGTCGGGGTGGTGAACTCGAGATACTCGTCGGCCATGGGTCCCGAGCCTAGGCGGCCGGGTGGCGCGGGGCGAGGCGCCATGCCGGGAGGCGGCCGAACGGGATTGCATCCGCAAAGTGCGTACTCAATTGCACGGTTCAATTGCACGGATTGCCGGTACCCGCACGGATACAGCCGGTAAGTACGACCTCTTGTATCTTTCTCCGGCCCTCCGGTACGGTGATGGCCGATATCAGTGACCGGGCGGCTACAGCCGGAAACCGGCCTCGCTCACCACCCACCTGCGCGAGGAACCGCTGACACAGTACGGAGCAGATGTGAGCTCGTCGCCCACCTTCGACTGGGACCCCGCGGGACCCGACCGGGTGCTCGCCGTGGCCCGGGGGGACGTCGCGGCGCTGCGCGTCGGCGCCGCCCGCGAAGCCCTCGCCGACACCCGGGGGCGGCCCGACTTCGACGCCCGCGCCTTCCGCTCGCTGGTGCTGGCCGCGGCCGCCGCGTCCAGCAACGTGGCGGAGAACTGGGCCAGACAGGAGCCGGAGAACCCGGACGCGCTGCTGCTCTATGCGCGGGTCACGGCGCACCGGGCGCTGACGACGCGCCGGAACCGCGACGCACTCGAGTCGATCGCCGCGAAAGCCTGCGCGGCGGCGCACCGGGCGTGGCCGGTCGATCCGACCCCCTTCGTCGTCGAGCTGACGCTGCTCCGCCTGCGCCGGGCCAGGCGCGGCGGGGTCCCGGTGCGTCCGCCGGGCACCGCCGAGGACCCGGCGTGGTCGCTGTGGCGGGAGGTCGAGGCGCGCCATCCCTGCAACCGCGAGGCGGCCCAGCGGCTGCTGGCGCTGTGCTACCCGCGGCACGGCGGCAGCGGCGAGCTGACCTCGGACACCGCCGCGTACCTCGCGTCGGTCGGGCCGCCCTACGGCATCAACCAGTTGCTTCCGCTGTTCGCCGACCTGGAGCAGGAGCACGGCTCCGGGCCGATGGAGCCCGATCCGCAGCGGGTGGCGAAGATCCACCAGCTGCTCGGGCACCTCACCGCGCGCGGCCCGGTCGAACCGCAGGCCGAGCAGCGCCGGCGCACGCTGCTGGAGATGCTCGACCTCGAACTGCGCGGCGAGCAGGCGATCGACCCGGTCGCCGAGGAGCTCAGCCGGACGTGGTTCGGCGCGGGCGCGCTCGACGGGCCGCCGGACGCGGCGACCGTCTCCGATCTCAGCGTGCTGGCCGAGGCGCTGCACCGAGGCGGGCGCTTCGGCCCGGCCTGGCGGGTGATCCAGCACATCCATCCGTACGCGAGCCCCTTCCCGTGGTCCCGCCACGGACCGCCGGACAAGGTGCTCGGCCGCGTGTACCGGGACTGCCGCCGCGGCTGAGCGCCGCGGCACCCCACCCACCGCACCCTTCCCCTTCCCGAAGGACTCTCCCCATGACCACCACCGACGTCGCCGCGCAGGTCGCGGCGGACGAGCTCACCCTGAACGAGCTCGGCTACCAGCGCGAGCTGGCCCGCGGCTTCAAGACCTTCGACAACTTCGCGATCTCCGCCACGATCATCAACGTGCTCGCGGGCGTCTTCTCGGCCTTCGGCTTCGGCATGCTGGCCGGCGGACCTCGAGTGCTGATATTCGGCTGGATCGCGGTGTCCGTGCTCGTGCTCGCGGTCGGCGCCGCGATGGCCGAGATCGCCTCCGCGTATCCGACCTCCGGTGCCCTGTACTACGCCTCCGCGCGCCTGGCCAAACGGAACAAGGCGGCGTGGTCCTGGTACACGGGCTGGCTCAACTTCGCCGGCCAGATCGGCGGCACCGCGGCCACCGACTTCGCCGCCGCGACCTTCCTGCAGGCGCTGATCAGCATGCAGTGGCCGGGCTACACGGCCAGCCTGCACAAGACGGTGCTGATCGCGGCGGGCCTGCTCGTGCTGCACGGGCTGCTCAACACCTTCGCCGTGCGCACGGTCGGCATGATCAACCGGATCTCGGTGTGGTGGCTGCTCGGCGGCGTCGTGGTCATCGCGGCCGCCCTCGCGATAGCCCCGTCGCACCACCAGCCGCTGAACTACGCGGGCGCCTTCGTGAACAACACCGGCTTCTCGAGCGGCCTGTACGGCGGGCTGCTCGGCCTGCTCGTGACCTCATGGACGTACACCGGCTTCGACGGCTCCTTCCACATGAGCGAGGAGACGCAGGGAGCCGCGACGAGCGCGCCGAAGGGCATCACCCAGTCGATCCGCTTCTCCGCGATATTCGGGCTCGTACTCCTGCTGGCCCTGGTGTACGCGAGCCAGAACTGGGCGAAGGAGTCCTCGGCGAGCGTGCCCCCGGCGCAGGTCCTGGTGGACGCGGTCGGCGTGACCGGCGCGAAGCTGCTGCTGCTGTTCCCGGTGGTCGCGCTGCTGTTCTGCGGACTGGCGAACATGACCTCGAACTCGCGGCAGATCTGGGCGTTCAGCCGGGACGGCGCGATCCCCGGTAGCGGACTGTGGCACCGGCTCTCTGCGCGGACCCGCACCCCCGTCGCCGCCGTCTGGCTGGCCGCGGGCTGCTCGGTGGTGCTCACCATCCCCGGCTGGTGGAACAACACGGCGTTCACCGCTATCGTCTCAGTGAACGTGGTCGGGCTCTTCACCGCGTACGGCATCCCGATCCTGCTCCGGCTGCGGCTCGGCGGCGAGTTCGAGGCGGGCCCGTGGAACCTCGGCGCCAAGGGCCGGCCGATCGCGCTGCTCGCGGTGATCTGGATCGTGCTCAGCAACGTCCTGTTCATGCTCCCGCAGTCCAGCCCGATCACGCACGACAACTTCAACTACGCGCCGATCGCGCTGGGTGTCGTGCTCCTGGTGGCCACGGTCTGGTGGTTCGTCAGCGCCCGCCGCACCTTCCACGGCCCGCGCAGCACGATCACCCCGGAGCAGGCCGTCATCGACCCCGATCTGATGTGATGCCGGGTGAACGGCATCGCGCTGACCAAGCGAACGAGAGAACCACTGATCATGGGCTTCGAGATCAGCCCGGCGCGTCCGGGCGAATGGGACCAGGTCGTGCTGTGGGCGGCCAAGGAGGGCTGGAACCCGGGCCGGCACGACGCGGAGCACTTCCTGATGCAGGATCCGCGCGGCTTCCTGCTGGGCAGGCTGGACGGCAAGGTCGTCTCGGCGATCAGCGTCGTGAGCTACTCCCCCGACTACGCGTTCCTCGGCTTCTACCTGGTCCGCCCGGACCGGCGCGGACAGGGCCTCGGGATCGCGACCTGGGAGGCCGGCATGCGGCACGCCGGCTCGCGCACCGTGGGCCTGGACGGCGTGCCCGATCAGCAGGACAACTACCGCAAGCAGGGCTTCCACCCCGCTTACACGACGGTCAGGTACCGCGGTAGGCCGAACCTGGAGCACAAGGGCGAGGACGTCGAGGGCGTCGTCCCGATCGGTCCAGAGCACCTGGACCTGCTCGCCGCGCTCGACGCCGCGGGGCATCCCGCGGACCGGCACTCCTTCGCGAGCCGCTGGGCCGCCGACCCGAGGCACACCACCCGGGCCCGCTTCCGCGACGGCCTGCTGACCGGCTACGGCGTGCTGCGCCCGGCCAACGAGGGCCTGCGCATCGGCCCGCTGCTGGCCACCACCCCGCGCGACGCGGCCGCGATCCTGGCCGCCCTGCTCCGCGAGGCGGGCGACACGACGGTCTCGATCGACATCCCCGAGCCCCACCACGTGGCCCGCAACCTCGCCGAACTGCACGGCCTGGTCCCCGCCTCCCGCACGGCCCGGATGTACACCGGGCCCATCAGGCCCCTGCAGCAGTCGCTGGTCTACGGCGTGATGTCGCTGGAGCTGGGGTAGGCGGTCCCCGCTCCCGCAGGCAGCCGACGGCGCCCGAGCCATCCAGGGCTGGGGCGCCGTTTCGCGGCACCGCATCAGTCCGGCTGGATGTCCCCGTCCCCCGCGGCCTCCAGCATGTGGTCCTCGCCCGTTCCCGCTTCCAGCTGCGGCGCCGGCGCGTCCTTGGCGGCCTCGTTCAGGGTGTGGATGTACTGGGCGACCGCCGCGACGGCCACGGCGCCCTGGCCTACCGCCGAGCCGATGCGCTTGACGGATCCCGCGCGGACGTCGCCGGCGCAGAAGACGCCGGGGACGGAGGTCTCCGCGAGGTACGGGGGGCGCGGGGCGTGCCAGGGCTCGGGCAGCAGTTCGGGGCGGCGGCCGACCTCGTTGTCGGTCAGGATGAAGCCGAGTTCGTCGACGGCGACGACACCCTGGACCCACTCCGAGGACGGGACCGTGCCGAACATGATGTAGAGGCCGGTGGCCGGGATGACCTCGGTCTCGCCGGTCGCGGATTCGAGCAGGACCACCTTCTCCAGCCTGCCGTAGCCGCGCACCTCGCCGATCTCGGTGTCCATGCGGACCCTGATGTTGGGGCTCTGCAGGATCTGGTCGGCGAGGGTCTCCGACATGCCGCCCGAGCGCAGTGCGTCCTCGCGCACGACGAGGGTGACGGAGCGGGCGTGCTCGGCGAACAGCAGCGCCGCGTGGCCCGCCGGGTTGCCGGAGCCGACCAGCACGACGTCCTCGCCCGCGGCCTGCCTGGCCTCGGTCTCCGAGCTGCCGTAGTAGACCCCCGCGTTGTGCAGCTCCTCGACGCCCGGGGCGTCGAGGCGGCGCCAGGTCATGCCGGTGGCGATCAGGACGCTGCGTCCGACGACGGAGTCGCCGTTGTCCAGGGTGACCAGGTGCGAGCCGTCGCCGGGGACCAGGCCGGTGGCGACCTTCGCCGAGCACCATTCGACGCCGAGCCTGCGTGCCTGGGCCAGGGCGCGGTGCGCGAAGTCGGCGCCGCTGAGGCCGGCCGGGAAGCCCAGGTGGTTCTCGACCTTGGTGCTCACGCTCGCCTGGCCGCCGGGGCAGTCGTCCTCGATCACGACGACGCTGAGGCCTTCGCAGGCCCCGTAGACGGCGGCCGCGAGTCCGGCCGGCCCGCCGCCCACGATGATCAGGTCGTAGGACTGCCGGGTCGCCTCCTGGGTCAGCCCGAGGGCGCCCGCGAGTTCGGCGACGGAGGGGTCGTACAGGGTGCGGCCGTCCTCCAGCAGGACCACGGTCGGCGCCGGGTTCGGCAGGTTCAGGTCCTTGGCCAGGGCCTGCGCCTCCGGGTCCTCGCCGAGATCCATCCAGGTGAAGGGCACCAGGCTGCGCGTCAGGTAGTCCTTGACGGTGTAGCTGGCCGCGGCGAAGCGGTGGCCGAGCACGGTCACGCCCATCTCGGCGGCCGAGTGCTCGCCGAACCACTCGCCGAGCAGGTCGTCCACGATGGGCAGGATGCGCACCTCGATCGGGTGCGCCGGGAGTACGGCGTACCGGTCGGTCTGCGCCAGGCTGATCGCCTGCAGCGCCGCGTCGGCCTGGTCCATCGTGGTCAGCAGCAGCCGCTTGGTCGCGGGCGAGGAGCGCCGGATGTGCCGGAACAGCTCCACCCCGGTCCCGTCCGCGAGCCGGTGCGCGCAGACCGCGAGGGCCACCGCGCGGCCCTCGATGTGCAGGTGCGCGAGCACCTCGGCGGCCTCGCGCAGGCCCCCCGCGCCGTACACGCGGCAGGCCTGGCCGAGGTGCCGGCGCAGGCCTTCCACCGTCTCGTCGCGCTCGATCGGGTCGGAGTCGACCACCAGAATGGAGGACTGGGGACCGGTGCCAGCCGTCATCGCGCTGCCTTCCTCGTCATGGGTCCGGGCAGACCCAATCTAAGGAAAGGCACGCATATCCGCGCGGTGATCGGGCCGTCCGGGGACGGCGTGTCGTGCCGGGCCCGCGCCCTCAGCGGGCGTGCACGCTCACGAAGTCCCGGTCGGACGGCGAGAAGTAGCGGTCCGCCGGCTGGTTGAAGTCCCACATCTTCGTGGCCACCGGGTTCTTCGGGTCCTGCAGGCCGTTGTAGGTCATGAAGGACGTCCAGCTCGGGTTGATGTCGAGCTCCATCCCGTAGACCGCGCCTGCCGCCCTGAGCAGCTTGGCGAGCGTGTAGACGGACAGCTCGGTGCCGCCGACGTACACGATGTCGCCCTTGGCGGTCATGCCCACACCCGAACGGGCGATGTAGTACCAGCCGTTGATCGTGTAGCCCCAGTCGGCCCCGGATCCGTCGTACTCGCCGACGGTGACCTTGCCGTTGTCGACCAGCAGGTTGAGGTTCTCGCGCACGGCGCTGACGTCCGGGGTCATCGACACGTCGCGGCCCCAGGCGCCGACCTTCATCGAGCCGTCCTTGTAGAAGACCTCGGCGGCCTTGCCGTCCACGAGCGGCACGGCGGTGCGCCCGTCCTCATAGAAGCCGCCCATCGCGTCGTCCGGATTGACCTTGAAGCCGCCGTTCCAGGTGGCGACGAGCCGGTCGCGCGCCTGCGGGCTGATCCAGTCCGGCTCCTCCCAGGTGCCGCCGGGCTGGTCGTAGCCGGGGTTCAGGGTGAAGGACAGGGCGTGCTGGTTGAGCCAGGCGACGTACGCCAGGTTCGAGGTGTGGTCCGCGTCGGGACGCAGCGCGGCGGTCTCCACGACCGGGTTGCCGAGCGGGCCGAGCACCGCCGGGGAGAACACGCCCTCGCCGGGGATGCTGCCGGAGGCGAAGGGGGTGATGTTCAGCGGCGCGTCGGCGGGCGCGAGCTTGAGGTTCTCGCGCACCCCGTCCGTACCGCGGTTCTTGGACTTGAGCTGCGCGAGCTGGCCGGAGTTCAGTTTCCCGCCGGTCGCGGGCGCGGTGTACGTCTCGTTCTCGAGCCAGGTCACGACCATGCTCATGTG
>DASTAE010000242.1:0-24260 GCA_035712985.1 Actinospica sp. | reverse complement strand
GGCACATGCGATGGCTGATTTCGGGCAGGGGTGACCGCGGCGGGGGTCGGGTGGATCACGCCGCGGGCGGGCCGTCGATCAGGTGCGGCTGACGCAGGTGCTGAGCCATAAGGGCGGGCCGGTGCTGTCGGCGTCTAGGGCGCTGTGGCGGGCCGCTCGGGTGGCGGCGGCGGGACGGTCGGCGTACGGGGTGGCCGCGGAGTCGGCGCCGCGGGCCGAGGCGGGGGCCGCGCCGGCGCCGGTGCTGGTCTCGATGTACGGGCTCTGCGTCGGCCCGGCGTGGTCGACGCAGCCGCGGAACGCGTCGTCGGGCAGCACGGGGATTTGCCGGGAGTACGCGGCGTTCTGGGCGCCGTGCTGCTGCGGGCCGCGGAAGCAGCAGTCGAGCACCGCGGGGACGGCCGCGCCGAGCAGGATCAGGGCAAGGAAGAGGCCTGTCACGCGTGAGCGCATCCGCCTCACCCCCAGCCTCGTCCGCTCGTCTGCTCATCCGCCGCTGCGAACCAGTTCACTATACGCCGGGTACCCGCTCCGCTACGCCGCATGCGCGGGCCGTCGCGGGGAACGTGGGTACGATCGCGGCATGGAGATCTGGTTCAACCCGCGCTGCTCGAAGTGCCGTATCGCCAAGGACTTCCTGGACGAGGCGGGCGCCGAGTACACGATCCGGCGCTACCTGGAGGAGCCGCCTACCGCCGAGGAGATCCGGGCGGTGCTCGGGCGGCTGGAGCTGGAGCCGTGGCAGATCGTGCGGACGGGCGAGCCGATCGCCAAGGAACTCGGGCTCGGCGCCTGGGGAAAGACGGCCGATGAGCGGGAGCGGTGGATCGCGGCGATGGCCGAGCATCCTGAGCTGATTCAGCGGCCTCTCATCACGGCCGACGACGGACGCGCCGTGGTCGGCCGGGATGAGGAGTCGTTGAAGGCGATCACGAGCTAGCGCATCAGGAGCCTGCGACGACCGATTGGTAGAAGGCGATCGTGGCCGTGGTGAAGATCGTCGAGTACGACCAGTTCGGTGAGTCGCCGCCCTGCTCGTAGCCGCCGATCACGCCGACGACGGTGCCGCCGTGCGCGATCCACGGTCCGCCGCTGGTGCCGTCCTGGTAGTTCGGGCAGTCGAAGCGGGACCAGGCCGCGCCGTCGTCGGTCTCCTCGTGGGCCGTGGCCCGGCAGATGATCGGCTCGTTGCCGGCCGTGTCGTACTCCAGGTCGTTGTAGCCGATGACGGAGACCTTCTCCGGCAGCCTCGTCGTCGCGAGCCGCAGGCCGCCGGTGACCCGCTCGATGTCCAGGCCGTCCTGCGGGGCGATCTCCAGGATCGCGTAGTCGTCCTCGGGATCGCCGTCGGCCCGGTAGCCCTCGGGCACGTCGATCCGCGTCACGGTCCACGCGCCGCCGAGGTGCTCGTCGAGGCCGTCGTCGTAGCCGGGGGCGAAGGTGATCGAGCTATGGGTGTACGTGCCCGTCGATGCGTCATAGACGCAGTGCGCTGCGGTGAGGACCAGGTCGCCGGACGGGCTGTCGATCACGGTCGCGGTGCAGAAATGGTCGGCGGTGGCCCCGCTGTAGTCGGCGGAGGCGAACAGCGCGCCGACCTCGGGGATGCCGGAGAAGTGGGTGGTGGTGCCGGTGTTCGGGCCGATCGCCGCGGCCTGGGCCACGGCGACCGGCCCGGCTATCGCGAGGGTGGTGCAGGCGGCGAGCACCTTGGCGGTGCGTCGAAAACGTTTGATATCACCGGGTATTCGGTTGGGCACAGTACGCGTACCTCCATGGGGCGACGGACGGCAGCAGTCCACTCGTAGTGTCGCGTCGCGCGCCCGCTCGATCAAGGGTTCGACGGTTCACTTTTTCGCCGCACGGAAAATCAGAAATTCTCGCCCAATCCTCAGCTTGATGTCAGTCGGCCGGGGAATCCTGTGAGTGGACGAGGAAATAGCCAGTCGGGAGTCGAACCGTGACCGAGTTCGAGACGGAGCTCCGCCAGCAGGTGGTGGAGGCGTACCGGGCCCTGCAGTCAGCCCAGGCCGAGGACGAGCCGGGCGCGATCAAGGCCTACAGCCAGCGCATGGGCTACCTGGTGGGGATCGCGGAGGAACACGGGGTCGATCTCGCCGAACTCGAACTGAGCGCGCACGCACAGTAGCCCGGCGGCTCTTTTCCGCGATAATACTGAGCTGAATCTGAAGCTATTCTTATTCGGCCTTCAGTTCGCGTCAGCCGAGCCTCGCGTGCATTTCCCAGACGAGGATCTCCGCGCCGGAGGGGCCCGCGGTCACCCGCTCGCCCGCCGCGTCGGTGAGCCGCGCCGCGTCGCCGGCGTTCAACGCGCCGGAGCCCTCCAGCTCCACCGAGCCGCTCGGCACGTACAGGTGCGCGAACGGCGCGGTGGGTAGGGCCACGCTCGCGCCCGGGGCCAGCCGCGCCGCGTGCAGCGTCGCGTCCTTCTGCCTGATCCGGATCGCGGCCTGGTCCCGGTGCTCGGCTCGGCCCGAGGCCACCGGAACCAGGCCGCCGCTCAGCAGTTCGTCGGCGATCTCCAGCTGTTCGTAGCCCGGGTCGATGCCCGCCTCGTCCGGAGCCACCCACATCTGCACGAAGCGCACCGGTTCCTCGTGCTCGGGGCCGCCGGTCAGCCGCCACGAGTCGTTCTTCTCCGAATGCAGGATCCCGCGGCCCGCGCTCATCCGCTGCGCGAGCCCCGGGTAGATGACGCCGTTGTGGCCCTCAGAGTCCTGATGTACGAGCTGTCCGCGCAGTACCCAGGTGACGATCTCCATGTCCCGGTGCGGGTGCGTGTCGAAGCCGGTGCCGGGCCGGACGATGTCGTCATTGTTGACCAGCAGCAGGCCGAAGTGCGTGTTCGCCACGTCGTAGTGCCGACCGAAGGAGAACGAGTGGTGCGAGTCCAGCCAGTCGGTCCGGGTCGCGAAACGGTCTTCGGCGCGCTGCACGGTCGTCGTCATGGACTACAGCCTACGATCCGCCCTCGGCCTCCAGCGCGGCCAGCTCCTCCGGCGAGCCGTAGGAGACCGGTCCGGTATAGGAGCCGCGCGCGGTGGCGAACCACCAGACCGTCGCGCCCACCAGGACGACGGCGAGCGCGACCGGGGCGTAGTTGAAGGTGTGCGCGGTGATCGGCGAGTACTGCGGGAGCAGGAACATCACCGACATGAACGCCACCCAGGCCACCGCGAACCAGCCGATCGGCGCCGACCAGCGGCCGAGGTGCCAGGGTCCGCGCTGGAAGCCCTCGCCCTGCCGCAGCCGCAGGTAGACCGGGATGATGTAGGCCAGGTACAGGCCGATCGTCGCGATCGAGGTCACCGCTCCGTACGCGGTCGAGTTCCACCACGAGGGCGCGGCCAGCACGAAGGCGCCGGCGACGGCCAGCCAGACCGCGTTGGTCGGCGTCCTGGTGCGCGGGTTGACCTTGTACCAGAGCGTGGAGCCCGGCAGGGCGCGGTCGCGGGAGAACGCGAACAGCATCCGGGAGTTCGCCGTGACGCTCGACATGCCGCAGAACAGCTGGGCGACGATCGCGATCAGCAGCAGCAGCTTGCCGCCGGTCAGGCCGATCGCGTCCACGAAGATCTGCGCGGGAGGCACCGACGAGCTCGCCTCGGTCGCGTAGTTCTGGATCGCGAAGGTGATTCCCACCAGCAGCACGAAGCCCGCGATCCAGGACACGTAGATCGACCGCACGATGCCCTTCGGCGCCGCCACGGACGCGGACGAGGTCTCCTCGGTCATGTGCGCCGAGGCGTCGTAGCCGGTGAACGTGTATCCGGCCATCAGCAGGCCGACCGCCGCGACATATATACCGGAGCCCGCGAAGCCGAAGCCGCTGTTGTTGACGAATCTGGTGAACACGAAGCTCGCCGACTGGTGGTGGGCCGGCTTGAAGGTGAGCACGCCGACGATCACCAGCACGCCGACGATGTGCCACCAGACCGAGACACGGTTGAGAAGGGCCACCAGGCGCACGCCGAAGGTGTTGAGCAGACCGTGCACGACGAGTACGGCCGCGTAGATGCCGAGCACCGAGTGCTGCGTGGGCACGAAGTTCCACTGCAGCGCCGCGTACGCGCCGATGAACGTGGCCGCGCCGTAGTCGATGCCCGCGGTGATCGCCATCTGGCCGAGCGCGTTGAGCCAACCGGTGTACCAGGAGGCGAGCGGTCCGTGCCGCTTCGCCAGTTTGGCGCTGTAGAAATAGAGGGCACCGGAGGTCGGGAAGGCTGAGCAGACCTCGCCCATCGCCATGCCGACCAGCATCGTCATGCCGCCGACGGCGACCCAGCCCCAGGTGATCAGCGCGGGACCGCCGTTGGCCATGCCGAAGTAATAGAGCGTCAGGCAGCCGGACAGGATGCTGATGATCGTGAAACTCACGCCGAAGTTGTCGAAGGCGCTCATGCGGCGGGCGAGTTTGCGCGGGTAGCCGAGCCGGTGCAGTTCGGCGTCGTCGTCGGAGACTGTCGTGTCCTTGATCTGTGACATGCCGTGCCCTTCTTCGGGTTATGCGATGATCACAGTGCGTGCCAGTATTTTGACGGTGATACTCATTCGGGTCAATAACTTGGTTCGATTCTCATAACTCGGGGCACATCGGCTTCGTGGTGGACACCAAGATCGAAGCCTCCCTCCGACCTGCCCAGAGGCGGCGCCGCTCCCGGATCGCCCGGCTGCTGACGACGCTCGGCACCCTGGTGCTGGCCGTCGCGCTCCTCGTGGGCGGGGTGCTCTGGGCGCGCGGCGCTTTCTGGGCGCCGGTACGGCTCGATCAGCGGATCTCCCAGACCTTCACCGTGCCCGGCGCGGCGCCCGTGCTGCCCTGGCCGACGCAGGGTCAGGCCGTGGTGGACGTGGTCGGCGTCGGCGAGCTGGGCTCCTCGGGCCCGGCGAACACCCCGGTGCCGATCGCCAGCGTCACGAAGACCATGACGGCCTATCAGGTGCTGGGCGACCACCCGCTGCTCGGGAGCGCCGACGACGGTCCGACGATCCAGGTCACGAAGGAGCTGTTCGACGCCTCGCGCGGCACCGACGGCGACGAGTCCGGCATCCTGATCCAGACCGGCGAGCAACTGACGCTCCGCGAGGCGCTCGAGGGGATGCTGCTGCCGTCCGCCGGGAACATGGCCCGGCTGCTGGCCGCGTGGGACGCCGGTTCGATCCCGGCCTTCGTCGCCAAGATGAACGCCGAGGCGCACGCGCTCGGCATGGCCCACACCACCTACGCCGACCCCGCCGGTATCGACGCGAACAGCCGGAGCACCGCTGCCGACCAGGTCAAACTCGGCGAGCGGGTGCTGCAGAACGCGACACTGTCCCAGATCGTCAGCCTGAAGACCGCGAAGGTCCCGGCGGCCGGCGTCGTGACCAACACCAACCACCTGCTCGGCCTCGACGGGGACATCGGCATCAAGACCGGCTCGACCTCGGAGGCCGGAGGCTGCCTGCTGTTCGCCGTGCACACGACGGTGGACGCGGTGCCGGTCACGCTGGTCGGCGCGGTGCTCGGCCAGCCCGGCCTGCCCTGGACGATCCTCAAGAACGCCGAGACCGCGTCGAAGTCGCTGATCGAGGGGGCCGAGAGCGCGCTCACGGTCGCGACCGTCGCGCGCTCCGGGCAGGCCGTCGCCGAACTGCGCCAGCGCGGGCACTCGGACGTGGCGCTGACCTCGGCGAACGACGTGAACGTGATCGGCTGGCCGTCGCTGAGCTACCAGGTCTCGGTCTCCCGCGACCGCGTCCTCGACGTGCACAGCACCCTGACTCCGGGCGCGGTCGTCGGCTCGGCCCGGCTGTCAGCGAACTGATCCGCGCCGGGCGGTCAGCCCGGCCAGCAGCGAGTCGAGACCCAGTTCGAAGGCCGCGTCGTCGATGTCGCGCCCGCGCGAGGCGAGCAGGTGCGCGCGACTGAGGTGCGGATACTCCTCGCTGTAGAGCGCGGGGTCCTCGGAGAAGCCGCCCGCGAAGGAGCCCAGCGCGGCCCCGGCCACGAAGAAGCGCATCAGCGCGCCGATCTCCGTCGCCTCCCGCGGCGGCCAGCCGGCGCGCACCGTGGCCCCGTAGACGGCGTCGGCCATCCGCAGCGCCGAGCGGCGGCGCCCCGGTCCGTGCACGGCGACCGGGACCAGGTTGGGATGCGCGGCGAGCACGTCGCGATAGGAGCGGGCCCAGTGCCGCATCGCCTCGTGCCAGGGCAGGCCGGCCACGCCTAGGCCGTCCAGGTCCACTTCCCCGATCACCGCGTCGGCCACCGCTTCCACCAGGTCGTCCATCGTGGCGAAATGGTTGTAGAGGCTCGGCCCGCTCACGCCGAGCAGCCCGGCGAGCCGCCGCGTGGTGAGCGCGGGCAGGCCCTCGGAGTCGATCAGCGCCAGCGCCGTCCCGACGATCTTCTCCCGGCTGAGCAGGGGCGCGTGCGGACGTGCCATCGATCACACTCCCTGTTCCCTCGTGGCGTTCTCCGGGTTTAGAGTCTAAAACTAGCAGTGGTAGTTTTCCCCGGGAAGGATCGGGCATGGATCTCTCGCTCAGCGAGGAGCACGAGGCGCTGCGCCGGCTGGCCGCGGAGTTCACCGATCGGGAGATCGCCCCGCACGCCACGGCATGGGACCGGGCCGAGAAGGTGGACGCCGGGATCGTCCCCAAGCTCGGCGACCTGGGCTTTCTCGGGCTGACCATCCCCGAGGAGTACGGCGGCTCCGGCGGCGACCACTTCGGCTACGTGCTGGTGCTGGAAGAGCTCGGCCGCGGGGACTCGGCGGTGCGCGGCATCGTCTCCGTCTCGCTCGGCCTGGTCGGCAAGTCCATAGCCGGGTGGGGGACCGAGGAGCAGAAGCACCACTGGCTGCCCAGGCTGTGCTCCGGCCGCACCCTCGCCTGCTTCGCCCTCACCGAGCCGGACAACGGCTCCGACGCCGCCAACCTGCGCACCAAGGCCGTGCGCGAGGGCGACGAGTGGGTGATATCGGGCTCGAAGATGTTCATCACCAACGGCACCTGGGCCGAGGTCGCGCTGGTCTTCGCGCGCACCGGAGAGCCCGGGTACAAGGGGATCAGCGCGTTCCTCGTCCCGACGGATCTGCCCGGGTTCGCGCGCAAGGAGATCCACGGCAAGCTCGGTCTGCGGGGGCAGGCGACCGCCGAGCTCGTCCTCGACGGCGTCCGGGTGCCGCGGGAGGCGATGCTCGGCCCCGCGGGCAAGGGCTTCTCGGTCGCGATGTCCGCGCTGGCCAAGGGCCGGGTCTCGGTCGCGGCGGGCTGCGTCGGGATCGCCGAGGCCGCGCTGCGCGCCGCCGTTTCGCACGCGACGACCCGTATCCAGTTCGACGGCAAGGTGATCGCGCACCGGCAGCTCGTGCAGGAGCTGATCGCCGCCATCGCCACCGACGTGGACGCCGCGCGGCTGCTCACCTGGCGGGCCGCGGACCTGATCGACCGCGGGCTCGACTTCGCCCGCGAGTCCTCGATGGCCAAGCTCTTCGCCTCGGAGGCCGCCGTCCGCAGCGCCAACAACGCGCTGCAGGTCTTCGGCGGGTACGGATACATCGACGAGTACCCGGTCGGCAAGCTCGTGCGCGACGCCCGGGTGATGACGCTCTACGAGGGCACCAGCGAGCTGCAGAAGCTGCTGATCGGCCGTGCCCACACCGGTATCAACGCGATCGCCTGAAGGAGAGCCCTGTCATGGAACCCGTCTACATCGCCGCGGCGCGGCGCACGCCGATCGGCAAGCTACGAGGTGCGCTGTCCACGGTCCGTCCGGACGACCTCGCTGCCGAAGTGATCCGCGACCTGGTCGGCGGACTGCCGAATCTGGATCCCGCCGACATCGACGACGTCTACTGGGGCAACGCCAACGGCGCGGGCGAGGAGAACCGCAACGTGGCGCGGATGGCCGTGCTGCTGGCCGGCCTGCCCGACAGCGTGCCCGGCGCCTCGCTCAACCGCCTGTGCGCCTCGGGCCTCGAGGCCTTCACGGTGGCCGCGCGCACGATCGCCGCGGGCGAGGCCGACATCCTGCTCGCCGGCGGCGTCGAGTCGATGTCCCGCGCGCCCTTCGTGGTCCCGCGCCCGGACGACGCGCTGCCGCACAAGATGGAGATGGCCGACACCCGCCTCGGCTGGCGCCTGGTCAACCCGAAGATGAAGGACCTGCACGGCCTGCTCGCGATGGGCGAGACCGCCGAGGAGGTCGCCGAGCGCTACGACGTCTCCCGCGAGCGGCAGGACGAGTTCGCGCTGCGTTCGCACCGGCACGCCGCGGCGGCCTGGGAGGCCGGGCACTTCGACGCCGAGGTACTGCCGGTCACGACCCCCGCGGGCGACGTCGTGACCCGCGACGAGTGCATCCGCCCCGACACCTCGCTGGAGAAGCTGGCCGGGCTCAAGCCCGTGTTCCGCAAGGGCGGCACGGTCACCGCCGGCAACTCCTCGCCGATGAACGACGGCGCCGCGGGCCTGGTGCTCGCCTCGGAGGCCGGACTCGCCCGGCTCGGCGTCGAGCCCCTCGCGCGCTACGTGGCCGGGGCCTCGGCGGGCGTGCACCCGGACATCATGGGCGTCGGGCCGATCCCCGCGGTCGGCCGCGCGCTCAGCCGGGCCGGCTGGAAGCTCGCCGACGTGCAGACCGCCGAGCTCAACGAGGCCTTCGCCGCGCAGGCGCTGGCCGTCGCGGACGGACTCGGCATCGACCCCGAACTCGTCAACCCGTCCGGCGGCGCCATCGCCATCGGACATCCGCTGGGCGGCTCCGGCGCCCGGATCGTCACCACCCTGATCCACCGGATGCACCGGGACGGGCTCCGTCGCGGGCTCGCCACCATGTGCGTCGGCGTCGGACAGGGCACCGCCGTACTCATCGAAGGGATCTGATCGTGAGCAAGCGTTTCGAGGGCAAGGTCGCCATCGTCACGGGTGGAGCGCAGGGGATCGGGGCCGCGATCTCGCAGCGCCTCGCGTCGGAGGGCGCGGCCGTGGCCGTCGCCGACCTGAGCGCCGAGCGCGGCGCCGAGACCGTCGCGGCGATCGAGAAGGACGGCGGCCGGGCCGTGGCCTACGGCGCCGACGTCTCCAAGACCGAGGACGTGCAGACGCTGGTCGCCGCCGTGGTCGCCGAGTTCGGCAAGGTCGACATCCTGGTCAACAACGCCGGCATCACCCGGGACAACCTGCTGTTCAAGATGACCGACGAGGACTGGGACTCGGTCATCAACGTGAACCTGCGCAGCGCCTTCCTGATGTCCCGCGAGGTGCAGAAGCACTTCGTGGCGCAGAAGTACGGCAAGATCGTCTCGCTCTCCTCCCGCTCCGCGCTCGGCAACCGCGGCCAGGCCAACTACGCCGCCTCCAAGGCCGGCGTCATGGGTCTGACGGCCACGCTGTCGATCGAGCTCGGCCCCTTCGGCGTCAACGTGAACGCCGTCGCCCCCGGCTACATCGCCACCGCGATGACCGACGCCACCGCGCGCCGGATCGGCCTGGACCCGGAGGAGCTGAAGAAGGCCGCGGCCGGCGAGACCCCGGTGCGCCGGGTCGGCTACCCCGAGGACATCGCCGCCACCGTCGCCTTCCTCGCGGCCGACGAGTCCTCCTTCATCTCCGGCCAGACGATCCAGGTGAACGGCGGGGCCAACCGGTGAGCCGGGCGATCGAGGCCACCGAGCTCAAGGGGCTGGTGGGCCAGGAGATCGGCACCAGCGAGTGGGTGACGATCGAGCAGGAGCGGATCGACAGGTTCGCCGAGGCCACCGGCGACCACCAGTGGATCCATGTGGACCCGGAGCGGGCCAAGGACGGCCCCTTCGGCTCGACGATCGCCCACGGCTTCCTCACCCTGTCGCTGATCCCGGCGCTGGCCTGGGGCGTCTACACGGTCGAGGGCGCGCGGCTTTCCGTGAACTACGGTCTCAATAAGCTGCGTTTCATCACGCCGGTCAAGGTCGGCTCGCGGGTGCGCGCGCACCTGACGCTGTCCGCGGTCGAGGACGTGCCCGGCGACGCGCTGCAGGTGACCACGACCGTGACCATGGAGCTCGAGGGCGCGCCGAAGCCGGCGGCCGTTGCCGAGACCCTGGCCCGCATCTACCTTTGAGTCACTCTTCCCGACCCGAGTAGTCGAAGCCGAAGAACGGAGTCGCAATGACGCTCTCCCTCGCCGCGGTCCTCGCCGAGCCCGCCTGGAGGCAGCCCGACAAGACGGCGGTGGTCCAGGGGAGCGAGCGCCTGAGCTACTCCGAGCTGTGGGCCCAGGCCCGCGGCCAGGCCGGCGCGATCCGGGACCTCGGCGTGCAGCCGGGCGACCGGGTCGCGCTGATGAGCCCGAACGTCACCGACTTCCCGCGCTCGTACTACGCGATCCTGGCCGCGGGCGCGGTCGTCGTGCCGATCCACATGCTGCTGACGCCCGAGGAGATCTCGTACATCCTGCGCGACAGCGGCGCCAAGCTGCTGATCGCGCACTGCATCCGGGCCGAGGACGCGGTGAAGGCGGGCGCGCTCGCCGACGTCCCGGTCCGGCTGGTCGGTCCCGTGCCGGACGGGGCGCCGCTGCCGAAGCTGGCCGACGACGTGGCCGCCGCGCAGCCGCCGGCCACCTACACCTCCCGGCAGGCCGAGGACCCGGCCGTCGTCATCTACACCTCCGGCACCACCGGCAAGCCCAAGGGCGCCGTCCTCACCAATCTCAATATGGTGATGAACGCGATGGTGAACGGCTACGACGCGCTGGACACCACGCGCGACGACCTCGCCCTCGGCTGCCTGCCGCTGTTCCACATCTTCGGTCAGACCGTGTCGATGAACACGATCTTCCGGACCGGCGCGACGGTCGTCTTCCAGCCGCGCTTCGAGCCGAACGAGGCCATCGAGCTGATGCTCGAGCACGGCGTCAACACCTTCCACGGCGTGCCGCAGATGTACCTCGCGCTGGTCCAGGCGGGCAAGGCGCGCCGCGCCGAGGGCAAGCCGCTGCCCCGGCTCAAGATCGCGGTCTCCGGCGGCGCGGCGCTGCCCGCGGCCGTGCTCGAGGCCTTCAACGAGACCTTCGACGCCGAGATCATGGAGGGCTACGGCCTGTCCGAGACCTCGCCCACCGCGACCGTGAACCAGCCGCGGATCGGCACCCGCGCCGGGACCGTCGGGCATCCGATCTGGGGCGTCGAGGTCGAGGTGGCCCGCGCCGAGGTCGAGGGCGCGATCGAGTTCGTGCCGCGCGGCGAGCTCGGCGAGATCGTGGTCCGCGGCCACAACGTGTTCGCCGGCTACCTCGACAACCCCGAGGCGACCGCGCTGGCCATGGTCGATGACTGGTTCCGCACCGGCGACCTCGGCACCAAGGGCGAGGACGGCTTCGTCACCATCGTGGACCGCAAGAAGGACATGGTGCTGCGCGGCGGCTTCAACGTCTACCCGCGCGAGGTCGAGGAGGCCCTGCTGCGGCACCCGGCGATCCGCGACGTCGCCGTCATCGGCCTGCCCGACGAGGTGCACGGCGAGGAGGTCTGCGCCTGCGTGATCCTCGAGGACGGCGCCGAGCTGACCGCCGACGAGCTGATCGAGTGGTCCAAGGAGCACCTGGCGAAGTACAAGTACCCGCGCCGGGTCGAGTTCGTGGCCGAATTCCCGCTCGGTCCCTCGATGAAGGTGCTCAAGCGCGAGCTGCGTGACCGTTTCGCGCACTGATTCCGCACTCCGTGACGGCTGTGTCACAGGAGTGCCACAGCCGAAACCGGGCCGCCTCCCGGACGGTCCCTTTCGATGCTGAACAACAGCTGAGGAAGGGTGGAGCGATGAGCTACGGCCAGGACCCCTGGCAGCCCTCGGGCCCGTCGCGGCACGGGGACCCGCGCGGGGGCGGCGACGGCGGACACCGCGACCCCTATGCGGTGAATCCGCCCTGGACGCCGACCGACGCGGACGCGGCCGAATACGAGCCGCAGCCCGCGCCGGTCCCGCGCTCGCGCAGCGGCAGCCGGGCCGGCGCCGGCTCCACCGGCCCCGGCCGTTCCCGCAGCGGCCGGACCGAGCCCGCCTCCGTCGCGCCGCCCTCAGGACCGGGCCGGATCAACGAGGACCTCGACCTCGACGAGGTGGACGCGCGCGGCCGCGCCCGGAAGCGGGCCGCGAAGGCCGCCGCCGCGGCGGACCGGAAGCCCCGCAGGGCCCTGAAGTACACCGCGTGGGCGATGTCGGGCGTCCTGGTCGCCGCCGGCGTCACCGGCTTCTACGTGGTCAACCACCTGATCGGCAACGTGCAGACGGTCAGCCTGGACAACCTGAAGAACCGGCCCGCCGCGCCCAAGGCCAACGCGCTCGGCCAGGTGCCGCTCAACATCCTGGTGCTCGGATCGCAGACCCGTGACGGGCAGACCGAGGCGGTGCACGTCGGCAACTCAAGCAAGCAGGGCACCGACCTGTCCGACACCGCGTTCCTGATGCACATCAGCGCGAACCACAAGTGGACCGAGGTCATCTCGATACCGCGCGACCTGTTCGTGCCGATCCCGGCGTGCACGGACCGGAAGAATCCGAGCGTGACGCACTCGGCGCAGTCCGAGGGGCAGTTCTACGACGCGATGAACGAGGGCGGCCCGGCCTGCGCCGTGGCCACCGTCGAGCAGATGACGAACATCCGCATCGACCACTTCGTCGAGCTCACCTTCGACGCCTTCATCGACCTGACCAACGCGGTCGGCGGCGTGCAGATCTGCGTGCCCGAGCCCGGGATCAACGACCCGAACTACTCGGGCCTGGTGCTGAGCGCCGGGCTGCACACCGTGACCGGCAACCAGGCCCTCGCCTTCGTCCGCGACCGGCACGGCCTGGCCGGCGGCATGGACACCCAGCGCATCCGGATGCAGCAGCAGTTCATGACCGCGCTCTTCAACAAGCTGACCGCGAACGGCACGCTCGAGGACCCCGTCACGCTCTACAAGATCGCGAATGCGGTCACCAGCAACATCACCGTGGACAGCGACCTGGACAACTTCAGCTCGATGTCCGCGATCGCCGAGGCCGTCGGCACGATCAACAAGAAGTACATGCAGTACATCACCGCGCCGTACCAGCTCGACAACCCGGGCCAGTTCTCCTACGACGAGTCGGGCAACCACTCCTCTCCCGCCGAGCCCGGCTTCGACGAGCTGTGGACCTACATGCGCAACGACCAGCCCCTCCCCGGTTCGGCCGCCGCGGCGCAGTTCGGCTCCTCGTCCGCCCTCGGCACGCCCGCCACGGCCGCGTCCCCGGCGGCCTCGGCGAGCGCCTCCGCGAACCCGAGCCCGACGACGGCGCTCAAGAACGTGACCGTCAAAGTGGACAACGGCACCGACATCTCCGGCGAGGCCCACAACGCCATCACCTACCTGACCGGCCTCGGCATGACCGCGTCGCTGGGCAGCGGCGGCTACAGCGGCTACACGACGACCACGGTCCTCTACCCCTCCGGCGACCAGGCCGAGGCCGACACCGTGTCCGCCCAGGTCGCCGGCTCGGTCGTGAAGCAGAGCGCGAACGTCAGCTCCGTGACCCTCGTCATCGGCACCAACGCCCCGCACGCCGTGGTGGCCGCCTCGACCGCCGGCTCCGGGTCCGGCTCGAGCTCCGGCTCCGGCGGTACGGCGTCCGCCGCGGCCTCCTCCACCGCCACGATCAGCGCGGAGGCCAGGACCGGCGACGAGGACATCTGCTCCGACCTCCCCTCGGGGCAGTACGGAGGGCATCCGTAGACGGTCGCGCACGGTGACAAGAAGCGCCGTACCCGGACGGGGTACGGCGCGTCATCGTCTGCGGGCGGTGGGCTTAGTCGTGGTCCCAACGATTGAGAAGCCTGATGCCGGTGCCCTCGAAGTCCTCGACGTTCCGTGTCGCGAGTGTGGCGTTACGGCTCGCGCAGATCGCCTGGACCCGGAGCCGCGCGTGCACCTTGCCGTTGAGTCCGCGAATCGTCAACGTCGCCATAGCCGCCGTCCTCACCTGACTTCGTTGCAAGCAATGCACGCACTGCTCAGCGCACATTGACGATGTTCGCGCCTGGCACCGGACCGCGGGCCCGGCGCACGGCGCGGCAGTGGCCGGAGGCGCGCAGTTCGGCCTCGACGTTGGCGGCGGCGACCGGGCCGTCCACCAGGTAGACCGTGGTCGGCCCCGAGCCGGAGACGAGGGTGCCGCAGGCGCCCGCGGCGCGGCCGATCTCCAGCAGCTCGCCGATCTCCGGAAGCACCTCGATCGCGGCGGGCTGCAGGTCGTTGTAGAGGGCCGCGCCGATCGCGACGGTGTCGCGGGAGCGCAGGGCGGCCATCAGGTCCGGGTGCACGCCGGGGGAGGGCGCCTCGACGTTCGCGCGCCGCCGCTGTTCGTCGCAGGCCTCGAAGATCTTGGGCGTGGAGAGGCCGGCGTCGAGCACGGCGATGACCCACTCGAGCCCGGTGGCCGCGAGCACCGGGGAGATGTGCTCCCCGCGCCCGGTACCGATCGCGGTGCCGCCGTGCAGCGCGAAGGGCACGTCGCTGCCCAGCTGCGCGGCCAGGTCGTGCAGCTCGTCCCGGCGCAGGCCGGTACCCCAGAGCGAGTCGCAGGCCACGAGGGTGGCCGCCGCGTCCGCCGAGCCGCCCGCCATGCCGCCGGCCACCGGGATGTCCTTGCGGATCGTCAGCCGCACGTTCGGCTCCACGCCGCACTGCTCGGCCAGCAGCGCCGCCGCCTGCCAGGCCAGATTGCGCTCGTCCGCGGGGACCTGCTCCACGTCCGAGTCGCGGCGCAGCGGCTCCACCGAGAGCGAGATGCCGCGCGCCGAGCGGGCGACCACCTCGTCGTACAGCGAGACGGCGTGGAACACCGTCACCAGCTCGTGGTACCCGTCCGGCCGCAGCGGGCCGACGGACAGCGAGAGGTTGATCTTCGCCGGGACGCGGACGGTGACCGCCTCCGGCTGGAAGGGCCCCTCGTCCCAGGGCGGTTGCTCCGCGGCGCTCATCGCCCGGTCTCCGGCTGGAAAGGCGCCGTGCCTTCATCCCACGGCGGTTGCACTGCGGCGGTCACGGTGACGCGGACTCCTTCGACTCATCGGCGGCGCGCGCCGCCGCGATCGCGGCATACTCTGCCACGCCCAGGGACTCCCCGCGTGCGCCGGGATCAACCCCGGCGCGGCGCAGCAGCTCCTCGGCCCGGGCGGGGGACCCGGCCCAGCCGCCGAGCGCGGCCCGCAGGGTCTTGCGTCGCTGGGCGAAGGCCGCGTCGACCACGGCGAAGACCTGCTTGCGGTCCACGTCCGCGCGCGGCGGATCGCGGCGCTCCAGGGCCACCAGGCCGGACTCCACGTGCGGGGCGGGCCAGAAGACGTTCTTGCCGATGGACCCGGCGCGCCGCACCTCGGCGTACCAGCGGGCCTTGACGCTCGGTACCCCGTACACCCGGCTGCCCGGCTCGGCGGCCAGCCGGTCGGCCACCTCGGCCTGAACCATGATCAGCACCCGCCGCAGGCTCGGGAAGCGCTCCAGCATGGTCAGCAGGACCGGGACGGCGACGTTGTAGGGGAGGTTGGCCACCAGCGCGGTCGGCGCCGGGCCGGGCAGCTCGGTGAGCCGCAGCGCGTCCCGGTGCACGAGCTCGAAGTTCGCGGCCAGCTCCGGCGCGCGCTCGGCGATCGTGCCCGGCAGCGCCTCGGCGAGCACCGGATCGATCTCGACCGCCACGACCCGCCGCGCCGCCTCCAGCAGCCCGAGGGTGAGCGAGCCGAGGCCGGGTCCGACCTCGACCACCACGTCCTCGGGACTCAGCCGCGCCGAGGCGACGATCCGGCGGATGGTGTTCGGGTCGATGACGAAGTTCTGGCCGAGCTGCTTGGTCGGCCGCACGCCCAGCCGTTGCGCCAGCCGACGCACGTCGGCGGGACCGAGGAGGGAGGCTGTGCCTCCGCCCGGTCCCGCCGAATCGTCCTCGGCCTTCTCGTTCAGCTGTGCAGGCTCTTGCATGCCACCGATTCTAGAGGTGACCGGCGCCCGCTCAGCTGAAGAGGTAGTGGCCGCACACCGGCCACTGCCCCGCACCGGCCTCGGTGTAGAGCTTCTCGGCCAGCGCCGTCTGGGTGGCCGCGCTGGCGTTCGAGGGAAGTCCCGAGCCGCCCAGCGAGTCCCACGTGCTGATCGTGAACTGGTACATCCCGTAGAAGCCGTTGCCGGTGTTCTCGCTCGGGTTGCCGCCGGACTCGCAGTTCGCGAGCGCGGCCCAGTTCAGGCTCGACGCGCTGGTCGGCAGCGCCTTGGTGCCCACCGACTCGACCTCGTTGACCGGCTGCTTGGTCACCGTCTCGGAGATCTGCTTCGGGGCCTGCTTGACGCCGTTGATGACCTGCACCGCGTAGGTCACCGTCTCCTCGCCGTCCACGCCCTGCGTGGTGACGGAGGTGGTGCCCACGTACTGCGTCGAGTCGTTGACCTTGGTGGTCTGGAACGGGATCGAGATCTGCTTGGTCTCGGTCGTGCCGGTGATCCGGTTTATCGAGATCGTCTCGCCGTCCGTCGGCACCGAGGCCGCCGCCACCGAGGGCGCGTCCTGGTTGTGCAGCACTATCCCGGCCTGCGCCATCGCCGCGGTGACCGAGGCCGCCGTGGTGCTCAGCTGGACGGTCTTGCCGTCCACCAGGAAGGTGACGTGCCGCAGCGTGTAGACCACCAGGCCGCTCATCCCGGCGCGCGGGATGTCCGCGGACATCGGCACCGAGCTGGTCGCGCCCGAGGTGCGCACGCCGAGCTCCTGCAGCGCGCCGGCCACCGTCGGGTAGTGCACCCACGCGGTGGTGGACACGCCGTTGACCTTGACGCTCAGCGGGCGGCCGTAGCGCACGGTGATCGTCTCGTCGTTCGAGGCCGAGCTGCCCGCCGCCGGACTGACCACGTCCTTGCCGCCGGTGCTGATCCCGTCCGCGGCGAGCACCGCGCCGACCGTGCCGGCGAAGGTGTGCACCGTCTGGGTCTGCCCGTCGATGCTGAGCGTGATCGACTTGTCGTACGCCACGTACGTGACCGCGCCGCCGACGAGGGCGGCGAGCACGACGCCCTGCACGATCCGGCCGAGCGGGCCGGTGCGCGGCCGGGTGCGCAGCACCTTCGGCGGCTTGCCGACGCCGTCGGTCTTCGTCTCGGGGCGGGTCGGCGCGGCCGCGTTCTTGGCGCGGCTGCGGCGCGGCGCGGGCACCGGGGCGTTGTCCGGGGCCGTCTCCGGCTCGGCGAGCGGCGAGTCGATCGCGTAGTCGGCCGGGGACGGGGTGTCCAGCGCGGACCGATCCAGCGTCGAGGGGTCGGCGACGAGCGTGTCGACGGCCACCGCCGTGGACGCGGCGTACCGCTCCCCCGCGTACGCGTTCTCAGCGTACGAAGGTTCGGCGTAGCCGCCCTGGTAGCCCGCGTAGTCGCCGTACTGCTCGTAGCCCTGGCCGTAGGACTCGGCGGACGCTTCCGCGTACACCGCCTCGCCCTGGGCCGGGTAGCCCGACTCGTAGCTCTGGCCGTACTCGTATCCAGCGGCCGGCTCGTAGGGCAGGCCCTGCTGGTGGTGATCCGCCGAGGACTCGGCGTACTGACCCTGCGGGTCGTACTCGCTGTACCGGTACTGCTGCTGGTTGTACTGGTCCTCGTAGTAGTACTCGGCGGCTTCGGACGTCCCTTCCGTGCCCGGGTACGGGGTGTCGGCGTAGCCGCCGTTCTGACCATCCGACAGGTCGGCGTAGCCGCCCTGCGCATAGTCTCCGTATTCGGGGTTATGAGGGGGGTTCGAGCGCGTACCGCTCACAAGACTCCAGACCTCGTTGATCCCGGGCACAGCGGGTTCCGAAGCGACGCAGGTCTTGCTCTCAGCGCCGCCGCACGCGGACCTTCAGTCCGCGCCGGTTCCACCGATCCGGCTACCGAGCATCGGACTGTAACCGAATCCGAGGCAAGGTCGCCATAGCCCGCCCGGGGGTTGGCCCCGGTCGAATTGTCCGATAAGTACGTGGGCTGCTCTGCCAAATCAGTGCATTACGGGGCAGCCTACCGGCCAAGAGTGTGAGCTTTCTCCCACCAATGACCTATTTGGACTAGCTCGAAGAGGTTGTCGAGAAATGGTTACATGAGTTCGAAGGCCTGGCGTGTGTTCGAGTCCAGCGCGACGCACAGCTCCCGCAGCTCAACGCCGAGTGTCTCGGCCATCGATCGGACAGTGTACGGGATCAGATACGGAGCGTTCGGCCGCCCCCGATAGGGGACCGGCGTCAGGAACGGGGCGTCGGTCTCCACGAGCACCCGCTCGAGCGGCGTCACCCGAAGCGCCTCGCGCAGGGCGTCGTTCGCCTTGAACGTCACCGGCCCCGCGAACGACAGGTAGTACCCCTCCTTCGCGCACGCGCGGGCCATCGCCGCGTCCCCCGAGTAGCAGTGGAACACCACCCGCGCGGGCGCCCCCTCCTCGAGCAGGATCCGCAGCACGTCCTCGTGAGCGTCCCGGTCGTGGATGACAAGGGTCTTCCCGACCTCCTTGGCGAGCGCGATATGCCGCCGGAACGACTCCTGCTGCGCCGCCATCCCCTCGGGCCCGGTCCGAAAGTAGTCCAGACCCGTCTCCCCGATCCCCACGACCTCCGGCAGCGCGGCGAGCTCCGCGATCCGCCCCAGCGCGGCATCCAGCGCCGCGGCCCCGCCGGCCCCGCGCCGAGCCCCTCGGCCCGCCCACTCGTCCATATCCCCCAACACCAGCCGCGGCGCCTCATTCGGGTGTAGCGCGACCGTGGCGTGGATCGAGGGGAACGCAGCAGCCTGCTGAACCGCCCATTCGGACGAACGGACGTCGCACCCCACTTGGACCAACGTGGTGACGTTCACCGACTCCGCCAGTCCCAACGACTCCTCCGTGCCCCGCCCCTGCATGTCGAGATGCGTATGCGAATCCGCGACGGGCGCGGGCAGCGGTTCGGGAAGGGGCGGGGGAGTGTTGCTCTTGTCGTTCTTACTGCCGGCCATGGAGGCGAGTCTATGGGGCGGGGGTGACGCCTCGGCTCTGGGGAGATCGACGCGTCGCCGCCTCCTGCCTACCTTGGGCGAATCCTGCTTGGGCGGAGGGGATGCGGGTGGCCGGGTCCATCCCCTACTCCGCCTCGTCCGCCGGGAACCCGCCGTGCGAGTCCACGATCGCGTCAGCCAGCGCCGCCAGTTCCGGCTCGCGCAGCCCCGGCCAGCCGTGGATGGCCTCGCGCCACGCCGGGTAGAGGCTCGAAGCTCCCCAGTGGGCTCCGAGCAGGGCGCCTGCGATGGCGGCGACCGTGTCGGTGTCGTCGCCTGCGCGCACCGCCGCGTAGAGGGCGCGGCCGAGGTGGCGGCCGGGGTTGTCGTCGGGGATCGGGATGCTCTGGATGGCGCACCACGCTGCCTGGAGGGCGGGCACGACGTAGCCGTTGGGGGCGAAGTCCTGCGGCTCGGCCGCGGCGGCCTCGTCGAGCCGGCGCTTCCAGCGTAGGGCGGCGTCCTCGTCGAGCAGGTCCAGGCCCAGGGCGGGGCTCTGCGGGAGTTCGTCCTCGGTCGGGCCTTCGAGGACCGCCACGCGCACCGCCTCGCACCACAGCACGCACGCCTCGGCCGCCACCGGGTCGTAGTGCGTCAGGGAGCTGACGGCGCGGGCGGCCTCGGCGAGGGCCTGGCGGTCGTTCAGGTACGCCAGCGCCAGCACGCTCGTGCGCATGAGGGAGCCGTTGCCCGCCGACCTGCCGGTGCGCTCGTGGGTGGCGCGTGCGGCCTCGCGCACGGCCGCCAGAGGATCGGTGGCGCCGCGGGCTGCCGACAGCACGGCCCGGGTCTGGGCGCCGATGTCGCTGGCGCCGCCCGTGGCCCAGCCGAGGAAGCCCTCGGCAACGGC
This sequence comes from Actinospica sp., assembly GCA_035712985.1. Classification (GTDB taxonomy): domain Bacteria; phylum Actinomycetota; class Actinomycetes; order Streptomycetales; family Catenulisporaceae; genus Actinospica. The sequence goes on along the minus strand of DASTAE010000242.1, from coordinate 4,361 downwards.
ACGCAGCGCCTCGTCCGCGCGCAGGTCCGCGCCGGTCGCCGCGACCCGTGCGATCACCACCTGCATCTGGGTGTCGTCCGAGTACTCGCCGGGCTCGTAGGGCCCCAGGCCGCCGCCGATCATCTCGGGGATCTCGGACTCGTCCAACGTGGGCTGGAACTCGTAGGGCACCCCGAGGGCGTCGCCGCACGCGGCCGCGAGGAGCACTCCGCGCGCCCGGTCGCGGCGCATCTGCTCTGAGCGGAGAAAGTCTGCCATGGCCCCTCGCTACCCGACGTTATCCATGTTGATCTCCCAGTTGCCCGGGTTGGGTTCGATCTTACTGTTCACCATGAACTGCGTTCCCGGCGGATAGAGCACCTCGGCCTCGCCCGGGTAGTGCGACAGATAGCTCACGTCGCGGCCGTTGACGGACTGCGCGGTGAAGTGGACGTTGCCGCTGAAAGCGTTGCCCGTGCTCACGAAGGAGGGCTCGGTGGTGATCTGGCCGGGCTCGTATTTCGAGGTCACGCCGTCGAGCTCGCCGGGTTTGATGGTCATGCCGCGGTAGAACGTACCCGGCGTCTTCGGCAGCTGGTTCAGGCCCGAGGTCGTCACGCGGATGTGCGCGTCGTACGCCGCGAGACCCGCCGCGTCGTTGTTGCGCAGCGCCGCGTTCATCGGCTTGTAGAACTCGTTGCCGGTGTATCCGCGCACCGCCACGAGGTCCTCGTCGGGGATGTGCTGGAGATCCGGGCGCTTCGCTTTCAGGTCCTGGACGAACTTCAGGTCCCGCGCGTAGCCCTTGTAGTTGGCCTTGAACGCGGCGCGGTCGGCGTCGGTGGCCCGGAAGTCCGGATTCCCGTTGTAGTCGGTCGGGTCCTTCGGCTTCGGCAGGTTCGCGGCCGGATCCCCCGCCGGGGGCGTCGGCTCGGCGTCCTTCGGCTCGCCGGCGGCCGGGTCCTCCTTGGGCTTGAAGCCGGCGGCCGCGTCGTCCTCCTTCGTCAGGCCGTTGAGGATGTCGGTGGTCTTGCCGGTCGGGGCCGGCGCCGACGCGTGCGGCGCGATGGTGGGCGGCTTGTCCGTGATCTTGTTCAGATCGCCGGTGATGTTCGACTCGTTGAGCTCGTGCGCGTTCAGGCTCTTCTCGGCCGTGCTCGCGGTCTTGTCGGTGAAGCCGCTGAGCACGTGCGCGATGCTCGGCATCGAGTGCTCGGCGTCGGCCTTGAGGCCGTCGAAGATCGCGGCTTCCTCGCCCCGCGCCATCAGAAGCTCAATCCGGACAGGCCCGAGCTCAGCGTCTGGGCGTGCCCGGCCATGGTCTCCGCGTGCGCGCGCAGCGTCTCGACGTGTTGGCGGGCCTCGGCGAAGTCGATCTGCACGGCGCTGCTCTGGCCGCCCCCGCCGCCCGCGTTCGACCAGTCGAGCCCCGACACCATCTGCTCCACCTTCGCGAACAGCGGCTTCGCCGCGGCCTCGATGATCTGCCCGGCGATCATCTGGATGATCTGCTGCTTGAGGGTCTCGACCAGCGCCTTGCCCGCCGCGATGATCGCCGGGACCGCGGCCTCCGCGAGTCCGAGGGTGGCGACGGCCGCCGCCTGGTCGGCCACGAAGGTGGCCGCCATCACGATGAGCTCGGCGATCGCCTCGATCTTCTGGGCGACGATGAAGTCCGCGCCGATGTCGAGGGCCTCGGCCAGGATCCTGGTGCCCTCGACGATCTCGGTCACGTGCGCCGCCGAGAGGTTCGACCAGCCGGAGCTCATCACCTGGGTCGATGAGCCCTGATACGCCTGGGAGAAGCCCTGGATCGCCTGGGTCGCGTCCTGGTGCGTCTGGTCGACCGCCTGGCCGAACTCGCGCACCAGCGTCGCGAACTGGCGCACCTGGTCTTCGTCGATATAGGGCCAGTCGATCCCGATCACATTGAGGAACGTGACGACCGGCCCGGGGAGGTCATCCGCAGCCACGGGGGTAAACGTAGTGGCCGCCGGATGACCGGACCAGACTTGAACCCGGCTTTAACCGGGCTTCACGCCGGGATTACCGTGTCAGGCCTCTGCGCGCTCCTCGAGCCGCGGGAACATGATCGCGCCCTTGGTCACGACCGAGCCCGCGGGCAGTCGGCCCCAGCGCCCGGCGTCCTGCACCGGCTGCTCGGCGAGCTCGCCGAGCGAGGCCTCGGCGCCGAGGGACTCCCACAGCGCCGCCGAGGACTTCGGCATGACCGGGTTCAGCAGGATCGCCACCGCGCGCAGCGACTCCGCCGCGGTGTACAGGATCGTCGCCAGCCGCGCCCGGCCCTGCTCGGAGTCGTCCTTCGCGACCTTCCACGGCTCCTGCTCGGTCAGGTACCCGTTGACCAGCTTGATGAAGTCGAAGATCGCGTTCAGGCCGCCCTGGAAGTCCAGTGCCTCGCCGATCCGCTCGTCCGCGGTCTTCACCGCGTTCTCCAGCGCGTCCGCGACGGTCTGCTCGGCCGGGCCGTGCGCGGTCGCCTCGGGCAGCACACCCTCGAAGTACTTGCCGACCATCGCCGCGACCCGCGAGGCGAGGTTGCCGTAGTCGTTGGCGAGCTCCGAGGTGTAGCGCGCGTTCAGGTCCTCCCAGGAGAACGAGCCGTCCTGCCCGAAGGGGATCGCGCGCATGAAGTAGTAGCGGTACGCGTCGGAGCCGAAGTGGTCGGTGATCTGCGCGGGCGCGATGCCGGTGAGCTTCGTCTTGGACATCTTCTCGCCGCCGACGAGCAGCCAGCCGTGCCCGAACACCGTCTTCGGCAGCGGCAGGCCCGCCGCCATCAGCATCGCCGGCCAGATCACGGCGTGGAAGCGCAGGATGTCCTTGCCCACCAGGTGCACGTCCGCGGGCCAGGTGCGCTCGAACTTCTCCTCGTCCGCGCCGTAGCCGACCGCGGTCACATAGTTGAGCAGCGCGTCGATCCACACGTAGAGCACGTGCTTCTGGTCCCACGGGATCGGGATGCCCCAGTCGAAGCTGGTGCGCGAGATCGACAGGTCCTGCAGGCCCTGCTTGACGAAGGAGACCACCTCGTTGCGCGCCGTCGCGGGCTGCACGAACTCCGGGTGCTCCTCGTAGTAGGCGAGCAGCTTGTCCGTGTACTGCGACAGCTTGAAGAAGTAGTTCTCCTCGGCGATCGTCTCCACCGGGCGGTGGTGGATCTTGCAGACCAGCTGGCCCGCGTACTCGCCGGTGCCCTCCTCGACGTCGCCCGGGAGCTTGTGCTCCTCGCAGGCCACGCAGTACAGGCCCGCGTACGAGCCCTTGTACACCTCGCCCGCGTCGTACAGGTTCTGCCAGAACTCCTGCACCCGCTCGGTGTGCCGCTTCTCCGTGGTCCGGATGAAGTCGTCGTTCGCGGCGTCGATCGTCTCGAGCACCGGCAGCCAGGCCTCGCGGACCAGCTTGTCGGTCCACTCCTGCGGGGTCACGCCGTTGGCGCGGGCGGTGCGCAGCAGCTTCTCGCCGTGCTCGTCGGTGCCGGTCAGGTACCACACGCTCTCGCCGCGCTGACGGTGCCAGCGGGTCAGCACGTCACCCGCCGTCGTCGTGTAGGCGCTGCCGATGTGCGGCGCGTCGTTCACGTAGTAGATCGGCGTGGTGACGTAGTAGGACTTGTCGCTGGAAGCCATGTCGGAATTCTACGGGGTGGCGAAGGTCACTCCGACCCGCTCTTGGCGGCCACCACCGCGTCGAAGACCTCGCGCTTGGCCAGGCCGAGTTCCGCGGCCACCGCCGCGATCGCCGACTTCCGGTGCTCCCCCGCCTCCTCCCGATCCGCGACGAGGGCCGCCAGCGACTCGGGCGTGTGCTCGACCGGGCCCGCGGGCGGCGCGCCGGAGACCACGACCGTGATCTCGCCGCGCACCCCGTCGGCGGACCACGCGGCCAACGCGCCGAGCGGGCCGCGCTTGACCTCCTCGTAGGTCTTGGTCAGCTCGCGGCACACGGCGGCGGGCCGGTCCGCGCCGAAACTTTCAGCCATCGCGGTCAGCGTCTCGGTGATCCGGTGCGTGGCCTCGAAGAACACCATCGTGCGCGGCTCGTCGGCCAGCGCCTTGAGCACCCGGAGCCGCTCCCCGGCCTTGCGCGGCGGGAAGCCCTCGAAGCAGAAGCGGTCCACCGGCAGCCCGGACAGCGCCAGCGCGGTGAGCACGGCGGAGGGCCCGGGCACGGCCGTGACCCGGATCCCCGCCTCGACGGCCGCCGCGACCAGCCGGTAGCCGGGGTCGGAGACCGAGGGCATGCCGGCGTCGGTGACCAGCAGCACCCGGGCGCCGCCGCGCAGCGCCTCGACGAGTTCGGGGGTGCGGGCGACCTCGTTGCCCTCGAAGTACGACACCACCCGGCCGGTCGGGGCG
>DASTAE010000241.1:0-10556 GCA_035712985.1 Actinospica sp. | reverse complement strand
GACTCCTGTCAGGATTCGGATCTTTTGGCGGCGCTTTCGGATCTGATCACGAATCACCTTGCGCAGGTTATTTCGGATTCTTGGGGCGGGCCGCTGCACAGTACGTCGGGAGACGAGGCCGCTTCGACCGTCGCCGAGTATGACCATCTGTTTCAGTTGGCGGCGGTCGAGGGGATTACAGTGAATTTCTCTTCGGGGGATTGTGGGGATAACTCCCCTGCTACTGCCTGCGGTGGGGCTGGTGGACTCCAGTCGAGTGGGGCGCAGGTTACGTTTCCGGCGGCCGATGGGTGGGTGACGGCCGTGGGGGGCACGTCCACGGCCATCGGGGCCGGTGGGGAGTTGGATTGGGCTACTTCCTGGGGGACGCGTGCTTGGCTGCTGAACAGTGCGGGGAACGCTTGGACTCCCGCGGGATGGATCTTCGGCGGGGGTGGGGGGACTTCGGCGGACTTCGCGCAGCCTTGGTATCAGGCGCATGTGGTGCCGTCCTCGCTGTCGGGGACGTTGTTGAGCGGAGCCGCGGCGGCCAGTGCTCGGCGGGTGGTGCCGGATATCTCGTTGGACGCCGATCCGTTCACGGGGTTGCTCGTGGGGGCGACACAGGTGCTGCCGGACGGCTCCACGGGGTACGCGGAGGCCGCCATCGGCGGGACGAGTCTGGCCAGCCCGCTGCTTTCGGGTCTGGAGGCTGATTCGATCGCGGAGCGGGGCGGGTTGGCGCTGGGGTTCGTGAATCCGACTTTGTACTGCGACGGGATGGTCGGGGGGTTGGACACTCTTCGGGATGTGACCGACGCGCCTTCCAATGCGCCGCGGCCGTTGGCTGAGGTGTTCCCGGCGTTTCAGGGGCAGCCGGCCGCCGTCGCGGGGCTGGGAGCCGACGGGGACCTGCGGGCGGGGCCGGGGTACGACGATGCGACCGGGCTGGGGACGCCCGGCCCCGACTTCATCGACAGCCTCGCGGCGAAGTAGGGCGGGAGTCCCGCCCTCCGCGTCGGACGGAGTCGATAGAGTTCGGTGGATAACGGACGTGACTTCGGACGGGAACGAGGAGGGTCGAGATGGCGAGCGAGTCCAGTTTCGACGTGGTCAGCAAGGTGGACCGGCAGGAGGTGGACAACGCGCTGGGCCAGACCGGTCGTGAGCTGTCCCAGCGCTTCGACTTCAAGAACACCGGCGCCACCATCGCCTGGAGCGGCGAGAAGATCGAGATGCGGGCCGGCACCGAGGAGCGGGTCAACGCCGTCCTGGACGTCTTCAAGGACAAGCTGATCAAGCGCGGGATCTCCCTCAAGACCCTGGAGGCCACCGAGCCCGCGGCCTCCGGCAAGGAGTACAAGATCAGCGCGGAGGTGACCGAGGGCATCTCGCAGGACAACGCCAAGAAGGTCGCCAAGCTGATCCGCGACGAGGGGCCCAAGGGCGTCAAGGCGCAGATCCAGGGCGACGAGCTGCGGGTGTCCTCGAAGTCCCGCGACGACCTGCAGGCGGTCATCGCGCTGCTCAAGGGGCAGGACTTCGACTTCGCGGTGCAGTTCACGAACTACCGGTAGCGCCTACGGGTCGGCGGCCCGTCCCCTCTCACAGGGCTGAGGGGGACGGGCCGACCAGGTAGGCGCTGCAGAGTACGGAGACCGTGGCGATTCCCAGGACGATCGCCTGCTGGGCTCTGGGACGGTGGTCCAGCCTGCCCAGCCAGATGGCCGGGGGGACGCAGAGGGCCAGGCAGGGGATCAGGAAGCGCGGCTTGCTGCCCCAGGGACCGGAGTTGGTGAGGATCACGGCGAAGGTGACCAGGGAGAAGACGGTCAGCTCCCAGGGGACCGGAGGGCGGTCGCCGAGGGAGCGGGTCGGGCGGTAGCGCCTGGGCCACCAGCCCTGGTCGCGCAGCAACCACAGCATGACGGCGGCCATGGGGACGATCCAGAGGCTGGCCACGAGGTGGGGCACGCCGTTGGGGGCGAACCAGTCGGTCGTGTCGAGCTGGCCGGTCAGGATCTGGGCACTGTACTTGCCGAGGTCGAACTCGGAGCTCCAGCCGGGGGCGGATTCGGCGAGGAACCAGGCGTCCGCTCGGTGGAAGCGCACGGCCAGGAAGGCGATGTAGCCGACGAGGCCCATGGGGGCGAGCACGAATGCGGCCGCGGGGGCCAGTGTGGCGCGCCATTGCTGCTTGGACGCGGACTCGCGCAGCAGCAGGGCTGCGCCCGCCATCACCACCACGATCAGGCCCAGGCCGGTGGAGTGGCTCAGGCCCGCTCCGATGGCGCACGCGGCGCCGAGCAGGGGCTTTCGTCTGCGGATGGCCACGGCGCCCCAGACGGCGAAGGCGGCTATGACGGGCTGCGCGTAGAGCATCGACTGGACGATCGCGTCCACGCCCACGGCCCAGATCGTGACGGTCCACAGGGCGGTCCTGCGGCCGAACAGGGGCTCCAGGAGGACGCCCAGGCCCACGGCCGTGGCCAGGGCCGCCAGGAGGGAGACGACCAGGCCCGCGATCTCCATCGGCAGGCGGGTCACCGCGTGGACGGCGGCCATCAGCCAGGGGTAGAGCGGGAAGAAGGCGATGTTCATCCGGGCGGGCTTGCCGTCCGCGAGGAATGTCAGCCTGCGGACGTAGCCCGAGCTCGCGATCTGCAGGTAGTGCTGGCCGTCGAAGCGGGCCAGCGCCTGACCCGGCGTCAGGCCGTACCAGGCGAGCAGCGCCAGGCCGACGGCCAGGTACGCGCCGTGGGCCAGCAGATAGCGGCGGGTGTAGGGGGTCATGATCGCGGGGATGGTAGGAGCCTTAGATGAGCCGGGCATGAGGACGGGGGCGGTCCGCCGTGAGGATGATGTGAAGAGCCTTCCGTGGTCGGATACCCTTCGCGGCGAACGGTGGTCTGATAGTGGCTATGAACGAGCAGCCGAGCAAGACGAACAAGCCGTGGTACCGCCGGGGAACGGTGCGCGCCCTCGTGCCGCTGTCCGTGGTCGCCGTGATCGCCGGGGGCGCGGCCCTCGCGCCGAGCCTCGCCTCGGCCAATCCGAACCTGCCCGCCGTCAGCGCGCAGCAGCTGCTGACGAAGATCGCCGAGTCGAAGGTGGACGCCTTCTCCGGCACGATGAGCCTCAGCGCGAACCTGGGCCTGCCGGAACTGCCCGACCTCTCCGGCACCGCGAACCCCTTCTCTCTGCTGAGCGGCACGCACACGCTCGAGGTGGCGGCGAACGGGCCGGAGCAGCAGCGTATCGCGTTGCTGGACCAGCTCTCGGAGTACGACGTCATCCACAACGGGACGCATTACTGGACGTATGACAGCCAGACGAACACGGTCGAGGAGGGAACGGCCGCCGGGCACGGGGATGTGAAGGGCAAGGCGCGGAAGAAGGATTATCCCGAGCTCACGCCGCAGGCCGCGGCTCAGCAGCTGCTGGCGCACCTGTCGCCGACGACCCAGGTCAGCGTGGGGACGCCGCGTAACGTCGCGGGGCGCTCGGCCTATCTGCTGGTGCTCACGCCGAAGCAGTCAGGATCGCTGATCGGGCAGGCGGAGATCTCGGTGGACTCGGCCACGGGGACGCCGCTCGGCGTGGCGCTCTACCCGGTGGGGTCGAGCACGGCGCTGTTCGACGTCTCCTTCACGTCGGTGTCGTTGACCGCGCCGTCCGCGTCGCGCTTCGAGTTCGCCGCGCCGAAGGGGGCCACGGTGACGCCGTTCGGCAACGGGGAGAAGGGCGCGGGGGTCAAGGGCGCGCCGACTCAGCAGAGTCTGAAGCCCGAGGTGCTCGGCACGAGCTGGCTCTCGGTGGTGGAGCTGCACAACGTCGACATGGCGCAGCTGCAGCAGGCCGTGAGCGGCGCGGGATCCGCGATGACCAAGGACTCCAACAACTCCCCCAACTCCGACGGCGGCAGCTCGCAGCTGGTCAGCGGCGGGATGAACGGGTACCTGAGCACGCTGCTCGGCGGCGGTACGGCCGTGAGCGGGAAGTTCGGCAGCGGCAAGGTGTACACGACGAACGTGGTCTCGGTGCTGGTGACGAACGACGGCCGGGTGTTCCTCGGCGCGGTCACGCCGAAGGTGCTGGAGAACGACGCGAACGCGCAGGGAACGAAGTGACGGGTTCGGCCCCGGCCATCGCCACCCGCGGGCTGTCCAAGCGGTATCGCGGCGGACAGCTCGCGGTGGACGGTCTCGACCTGAGCGTTCCGCAGGGGTCGGTGTTCGGGTTCCTCGGGCCGAACGGCTCGGGGAAGACGACCACGATCCGGATGCTGCTCGGCCTGATCTCGCCGAGCGCGGGCGGGGCCGAGCTGTTCGGCGAGACCGTGGACGCGGGGCACGTCGCCACGCTCACCCGGGTCGGCGCGCTGATCGAGGGTCCGGCGCACTATCCGTATCTGAGCGGCCGGGCGAATCTGGCCAGGTACGACGCGGCGGACCGGACCGCGGATCCGCGCACGCGCGGGGAGCGGATCGAGCACGCGCTCGAGCAGGTGGGGCTGTCGAACGCGGCGGAGAAGAAGGCCAAGGCGTACTCGCTGGGCATGAAGCAGCGGCTCGGTCTGGCCTGCGCGCTGCTGCAGCCGCGCGACCTGCTGATCCTGGACGAACCGACGAACGGCTTGGACCCGCAGGGCATGCGCGAGATCCGCGGCCTGATCACGGCGCTCGCGTCGCAGGGCACGACGATCTTCCTGTCCTCGCACCTGCTCGACGAGATCGAGCAGGTGTGCACGGACGTGGCGATCATGAGCCGCGGCAAGCTGGTCAGCGAGGGCACCGTGGCCGGGCTGCGCGAGGGGCTCAAGGCGCGGCTCGTGGTCACGACGCCGGATTCCGCCGAGGCCGCGACCGTGCTCAAGGAGCAGGGCGGCGTGGACGTGCGCGCGGAGGGGCAGCGCGTGGACTGCGACGCGAAGGAGGGGCTGGAGCCGGATGTGGTCTGCGCGGCCTTGGTCGGCGCCGGAGTGCGGGTGCTGTCGTTCGGGATCGAGCGGCCCTCGCTGGAAGACGCGTTCGTGGCGCTGACCGGGGAGGGATTCGATGTCGCAGAGTAGCGTCGCGCTGCCCGCGATCCGTTCGCGAGCGCGGTTCTCGCTGAGTGGTTCGCTGCTGGTCAACGAGCTGCGGACGATGTTCCGGCGCAATCGGAACCTGGCCCTGCTGGCCGCGCTGGCGCTGATCCCGATCGGGCTCGGCGTGGCGATCAAGGTCAGCACGCATCGCGGACGGGGCGGCGGCGGCTTCCTGGAGCAGGTGTCGAACAACGGCCTGTTCCTGGTGTTCGCGACGCTCTCGCTGACGCTGCCGATCTTCCTGCCGATGGCGCTCGGCGTGGTCTCCGGGGACTCGATCTCCGGCGAGGCCTCGCAAGGGACGCTGCGGTACCTGCTGGTCGCCCCGGCCGGGCGGGTGCGGCTGCTGGCGGTCAAGGGCTTCTCGCTGGCGGTCTTCTGCCTGGTCTCCACGGCCGTGGTCTCGATCGCGGCGCTGCTGACCGGCCTCGCGCTGTTCCCGAGCGGCCAGGTGACGCTGCTGTCCGGCGACTCGATCGGGATGGGCGCGGCGCTGGTCAAGGCGCTGTGGATCACGCTGCTCGTGGCGGCCTCGCTGCTCGGCCTGGCTGCGATCGGCCTGTTCGTGTCCACGCTGACCGACACGCCGATCGCCGCGATGGCCGTGGCCACCGGGCTGACCATCGTGGCCGGGATCCTGCAGGTGATCCCGCAGCTCTCGGCGATCCAGCCCTGGCTGTACACCTACCAGTGGGCCTCCTACGCGGACGTGCTGCGCGACCCGGTGTACACGGCGAACATCGTGCACAACCTGCTGATCCAGCTGGGCTACGTGGTGGTCTTCGGCAGCGCGGCCTGGGCCCGGCTCACGACGCGCGATGTCACCAGCTGAGCCTTGCCGACGGGGCCTACTCCCCCGCGCGCTCCGCGGCGCGGTCCTCGATGCCGGCCAGCCGCTCGAGCCGGTCGATCCGCTCGTGCACCGGGGGGTGGGTCGCGCACAGCCGGCCCGCCCAGCCCGGGCGCTCGGAGTCGCCGACGAAGGGGTTGACGATCATCAGGTGGCCGATGCCGGCGAGGCCCGGGCCGCCGCGCAGCGGGTTGCGGCGGGCGCCCGCGTCGATCTTGCGGAGCGCCGTGGCCAGCGAGAGCGGGTCGCCGGTGAGCCGGGAGGCGCAGGCGTCCGCGTGGTACTCGCGGGAGCGGCTGACGGCGCTGCGCACCAGGATCGCGGCCAGCGGGCCGAGCAGCACCGCGCCGATCAGCCCAGCCAGGCCGTCGTCGTCATCCCCGCCGTCGTCCAGGCCGGGCAGCAGCCAGGCCAGGCTGGCGGACCACATCACGACCGCGGCCAGCGCCCCCGCTATCGAGGACACCAGCACGTCGCGGTTGTAGACGTGCGCCAGTTCGTGCGCGACGACCGCGCGCAGCTCGTGCTCGTCCAGGGTGCGCAGCAGGCCCACCGTGCAGCACACGGAGGCGGTGCGCGGGTCCCGGCCGGCCGCGAAGGCGTTCGGCGACTCGGTCGGGGAGACATAGATCCGGGGCATCGGGCGCCGCGCCTCGTAGGACAGCTCGCGCACGATCCGGTAGAGCACGGGGGCGCCGGCCTCGCCGATCGGCTGGGCGTTCATCGCGCGCAGGGCGAGGGTGTCCGCGCTGTAGTACGCGTAGCCCAGGACGACCATCAGCACGATCGTCGCGAGCACGAGGCCCTCGCGCCCGCCGAGCACTTCGCCCGCGACGAGCACGACCACTCCGAACACCGAGATCAGCACCGCGGTCCTCACGCGTGCCGACCTCAGGTGTGCAGTGCGCCGCATAGTCCGTCCCGCTCGCCTTTCCCGCTCGACACCGCGTAGCGATCCCGCCACGACGCCGTTCGCCCGACACTTCATCCAACGATCAGCCGACCGACCCGGTTCCCGGGAGCGCGCCCGTGATCGCTCACGGTGGTCGCGGCGCCCTAGAGCGACCGTACCGTCAGAACGGCAACAAAGCCGCGAGATCGGTGTCGCCGGGGCCGGAGGCGACGCTCGCGGGGGCCGGAGGCACCGAGGCGGTGCCGGTCGGGGTGGGCGAGGCGGTGGCCGTGGCGGTGTTGAACCCGGACAGGTCCACCTCGTAGCCCGCGGTCATCCCGTTCTGCTCGCTCGCGTCGATCTGCACCGGCAGCCCGAACTTGTAGGTCACCCGGACCAGGCGTCCGCTGCCCATCGCGGTGTAGACGTCCACCTCGACCTTCGTGGTGCCCGCCTTGTCGACCGGGTCGGAGGACAGCAGCGCCTTCGGGATGTTCTTGACCGTCGAGAGGTCGATGAACGCGCTGAACATGTCCACGGTGGCGCCGTCCAGCGAGGCCACGCCGTCGGACTGGACCTGCTTGACCGAGTTCAGCGCGGTCCACCAGCCGGAGAGCCGCTCCCCGGCGGTCCACGTGGAACGCACCGGCGCGAGCTCCCAGAGCTTCCCGGCGCGGCTGCCGGTCTGCAGCGTGGCCGGGATGGAGGTGTACACCTTCTGGCCGTACTCGAGCGCGCTGGAGGCGCCCTGCGTCGTGGAGCCGGAGCCGAGGGTCGCGATCGAGCCGGTGAGCGTGGCGGTGCCGGCCGGGTCGAAGGGGCCGGAGAGGATGGTCATCACGTTTATCGCGCCGCCGCTGGTGACCTGGATCGTGTTGTACGTCAGCGTCCCCGGCTGCGGATCGGCGAGCCAGCCCTGCAGTTCGAATATGGCGTTCTTCTCCGCCGCGGCGGCGGGCGAGGTGGCCGTCGCCTTCGCGGTGGCGGCGGTGGTCTGCGGGGTGGTGAAGACCTGCATGGTGGTCCCGCACGCCGCGGTACCGCCGAGGACCAGCGCCGCGAGCGCCGCCCCGAGCACGCGTCTGCCTGACACTGGCCCCGTTCCCTCCGTCGATTCGCCGCCGATCCTATCTCACGGCTGACCTGGGAGGACGTCGGGTGTCACTGCTCGACGGGCGTCGTGCCGCTCATGGTGAACTTGTTGCCGCAGCCCACGGTGGACGGGCTGTTCTCGTTCCAGACGCAGATGTACATGGTGTAGCCCTGGCCCGAGATGAAGTTCGTCTTCGCGGCGCCGCTCGACTGCGCGAACCTGTAGTGGATCCCGTCGCTCCGGTAGAGCTCCGCGCCGCAGGCCTGGAGACCCGAGGTGTTGAGCACCCCGGCGAGGTTGCCGGTGCCGTTGCTGTCCAGCCACGCCGAGCACTCGGCGTCGTTGGCGACGTAGCTCACGTCGCCCTCGGATCCGTTGACGTGCTCGGGGTCGTCGTTGCCGCTGATGCCGCTGATCGAGGAGGCGGCCACGACCGTGGCGGCGTGCGTGGTGACGGCCGTCGTCGTCGGGGCGGTGGCCGGAGTCGTGGTGGACTGGCCGCCGCCCTGCGCCGCCGTCGTGGTCTGACTCGCGGCCCCGCCGCCCAGGGTGGTCGCCGTCGCGCTGACCGGGATCGAGGCCGAGGCCGAGCGGCTCGGCTGCGGGGTCGAGGACGCGCCGACCGACTTCGTGCTCGCGGTCAGGACGTCGCTCGACGACGTGGACAGCTGCGCGCCGCTGTGCGCCGAGGACGTAGACGGCACCAGGACGTAGGCGATCGCCCCGCCGGCGGCCAGCACCGCGGCGATCGGCACGACGACGAGCCGCTTGGCCCGCCGCGGCCGCGGGCGGCCGGTCGCGACCCCGGCCATCTCGTGCGTCGGCGCCTGGGGCTGCTCCTCGTCCGGCGGCGGAAGCGTCTCGAGCTTGCCGACCGGGGTCGCGGCGAAGGCCCGGCGCGCCGCGATCCGGTCCTCGACCGGTTCCGGCCACGCGGATTCCCCGGCGGTCACGCGCATCCGGGCCAGCTCCTCGAGCGCGGCGGCGGTGGGCCGCGCGCTCGGCAGTTCGGCGAAGCAGGACTCGATGATGTCGGCCAGGTCCGCGTCCACGGCGCGCATGGCCTCGATGTCGGGGACCACGCCGGGGGTGCGGCCCGAGGCCGCGTAGACCAGCAGGGCGCCGAGCGCGTACACGTCGGCGGGCGCGGCCACGTTCTCGTCCCCGGCCTCCTGCTCCGGCGCCGTGAAGCCGCGGGTGCCGTAGCTGCCGCCGCTGCGGGTCAGCCGCTGCTGGTCGGCGGCGCGCGCGATGCCGAAGTCGATCAGCTTCACACCGTCGCGCACGAGCATCACGTTGGCGGGCTTGAGATCGCGGTGCACGATGCCGATCTCGTGCACCTTGCGCAGCTGCGCGGCGGTCTCGGCGAGCAGCAGCCAGAGCGACTCGGCGGGCAGCGGGCCGCCCAGGCGCACCGCCTCGTCCACGGTGAGCCCTGGCACGTACTCGGCGGCGAACCAGGGCCGCGAGACGGTGCCGTCGGTGGCCAGCACGCTCGGAGCCACCCCGACCGGCACCCGGAACAGGATGCCGACCTCGCGCTTGAAGCGCTCGCTGGAGACCAGCCGCGGCCTGACCCGCTTGACCGCCACGTATTGGTCGTCGGTGGTGCCGAGGTAGACCTCGCCCATCCCGCCGGTGCCCAGCACCCCGATGATCGTGAACTGGCCGATCTCCCGCGGGTCGTCCGGTCCGAGCGGCTCGGCGATCGCGCGGTCCATCGGTATGTCGCTCGGCTCCCCGCTGGCGTTCACGGGCGGAAGGCTATCGAGGAATACTGCGATGTTCTAGCCGAGATCACCGGGACCGGTCCCCGCGGGCCGTTCCTAGACTTCCTCGAAGCCGAACGGAGGTACGCGCGGATGCCGTACACAAGCTTTCCCCCGCAGATGCTGCCGCCGGGCAGCCCCGCCGACAGGGTGCCCGCGGCGCCGCCCGGGACGATCTTCGTGCTCGGCCCGGAGGGCGGCTACGCGGTCCCGGCGACCCGGTACACGCTGCTGTTCGGGCGCGACCGGGAGGACGTGCACGTGCCGGTCGGCGTGGACGATCCGACCGTCAGCCGGCGGCACGGGGTGTTCACCTGCACCGGCGCCGACGGCGACTGGTGGCTGCGCAACACCGGCAGGCTGCCGATCGAGCTGCCGGACGGCGCGCTGATGCTGGCCGGGCACCGGAAGATCATCGAGCCCGGATACACCCCGCTGGTGATCAACTCCTCCCCGCAGCGCTCGCACCTGGTGGAGGTGCGCCTGGTCGACTCGGAGGACCGCCGGCCGCGCTCGACGACGAAGGAGCTGACCGTGGACCCGGAGACGGTCTACGAGCTCTCCCCGCAGGAGCGGCTGGTGCTCACGGCGCTGGCCAAGCGCTACCTGGACGGCGACGATCCGTACCCGCTGCCGCTGACCTGGGAGGACACGGCCGCGGTGGTGAACGCCTCGCCGTACGCGACGAAGCGCTGGACGAACCGGACCGTGGCCAACACCGTCGAGGACGTGCGCGAGCGGCTGAACCGGCGCGGAATCCGGGGCCTGATGCGCGACGAGATCGGCGCGAACGTGGGCGCGACGCTGAGCGTGAACCTGATCCGCGAACTGCTGAAGACCGCGACGCTGAGCGGGCAGGACCTGGCGCTGCTGATCGACGCCGA
>DASTAE010000240.1:0-2038 GCA_035712985.1 Actinospica sp. | reverse complement strand
CGACATCGGGATCGGGGCGGCCAAGACCGGCATGCTCGCCTCGACCGCGATCATCGAGGCGATCGCCGAGACGATGCGGCGACTCGGGACCGTGCCCCTGGTCGTCGACCCGGTCGCCGCATCCCAACACGGCGACCCGCTGTTGCGCCCGGATGCGCTCGGCGCGCTCGTCGAACTCCTGATCCCGCAGGCCACCCTGGTCACCCCGAACCTCGGCGAGGTGCGGCTGCTCACCGGGATCGAGGTGACCACCCGCGCGCAACTACCCGATGCGGCGCGGGCGATGTACGCCCTGGGACCGCGCCAGGTGCTGATCAAGGGCGGCCATCTGCCCGGACCCGACGCCGTCGACCTGCTCTTCGACGGAACTCGCTTCGTCGAACTCAGTGCTCCCCGCGCGGGGACGCAGCACACCCACGGTTCGGGGGACACCCTCGCCGCCGCGATCACCGCCTCGCTCGCGCGCGGGCGCGGCGTGGAGCAAGCCGTCCGGGACGGCAAGCGCTACATCTCGGCCGCGGTTGAAGGGGCCTTCCCGCTCGGTGCCGGCCTCGGCCCGGTCGGGCACTTCTGGCGGGTCGGGGCGTGGCCGGACGACGTGCCCGCGAGCGGGCCGCGGGACGCGACGGCGTGAGCGTGGAAGCGGAGCTGGCGTCCTGGCGCCGCGCGGTTGCCGAGCTCTACGCGGCCGTTCGCGCCGAGGCAGATCCGCGCGTCGCGCACGCCGGGTGGCGGGACGGGCGCGACCAGCTCTTTCGCGGGCACCCGCAGAGCCCGCTTGCCGCTGACGATCCGCTGCGCGCCTCGGGGCTGCCCTATTGGGACTACGACCCGGCGCTGCGCGTCACCGCACCGCTGCGCGAAGTCGCCGAACCCGCCGAGCTGGCCGTGCCCACCGCAACCGACGGGATCATCCGGATGCGGCGCATCGGCCGCGTCGAGCTGCCGGCGCCGGTCGGCGGGACGCTCGACGTCTGGTGGCTGCTCCAGTACGGCGGCGGGATCTTCCTGCCGCTGCGCGACGGCACGGCCGGGCGCGACTCGTACGGCGGCGGCCGGTACCTGCTGGACACCGCGAAGGGTGCCGACCTCGGGGGAACGCCTGATGCGCTCGTGGTTGACCTCAACTTCGCCTACCACCCGTCCTGCCGCTACCAGCCACGCTGGCAGTGCCCGCTGGCGCCGGAGGGCAACCGGACGACCGCACCCGTCCGGGCCGGCGAGCGGCTCATCCGCGCGGCGTAGCCGGCCGGGACTCCTCCGGCCGCAGCCGGGCCACGATCGCGCGGGTTGCCGCCGCGGGATCCGGCGCCTGGGTGATCGCCCGGACGATCACCACCCGTCGTGCCCCGCGGGCCAGCACCTCGTCGAGCCGGTCCAGGTTCTCGATGCCGCCGATCGCGAACCAGGGCCGGGCGTCCTGCGTCGCGGCAACGTGCTCGATCAGGCCCAGCCCGGCTGCCGGGCGCCCGGGCTTCGTCGGGGTGGCCCAGGTCGGGCCGGCGCAGTAGTAGGCCACCTCCGGCTCGACCCGCGCCGCATCGGCCTGCTGCGGCGAGTGCGTGGAGCGGCCGATAAGGGTGTCCGGCCCGACAATGTCCCGCGCGACCGGCACCGGCAGATCGTCCTGGCCGAGGTGCAGGATCGGCGCGTGCACGGCCCGCGCGACGTCGGCGCGGTCATTCACCGCGAACAGCGCGCCGTGGCGCTCCGCGGCCGCGGCGACGACCTCGAGTAGCGCGATCTCGGCGCGGGCCTCCAGGCCCTTCTCCCGTAGTTGCACGACGTCCACGCCGGCCCCGAGGACGGCCTCGAGGAAGTCGGCGAGATCACCGGTCCGGGTGCGGGCGTCGGTGCAGAGGTAGAGCCGGGCGTCGGCGAGGTCGGGCACGCCTGTGAAGGTAGCGCCCGGTCCCGTGCCGAGTAGAGTCGCCGGTGCACGGGAGCCCGGTGGTAGCGGGCTGAGAGGGCAGCAGCCGACCGTCGAACCTGATCCGGGTCATGCCGGCGCGAGGGAGCAGATGACCGTGGGGAGCAC
>DASTAE010000239.1:0-4539 GCA_035712985.1 Actinospica sp. | reverse complement strand
CTGCCGCTGCGCGGTGGTGAGCGCGGAGACGGCGGTCGGGGCCGGGCACGCGGTGCCGCAGGGCCCGGCGCCGACGGCCTTCAGGTCCGTCTGCACGGTGGCGATCCCCTGGTTGATCCGGCCCAGCAGCCCGGGATCCCTGCTCTGGATCAGGGAGCTGATCGTGCCGAGCACCTGCTGGGTGCCCTGCGTGTTCGCGTACAGCGTGTCCAGGGTCGTGCCGCCGCCGTAGTCCTGGATCCCGGTGAGCTGGAACTGCAGCGCGTTCTCCAGGATCTCGTGGGTGCGCAGCGGCAGGTCGGTGGCCGGGGTGGTCTGGCCGGGGAAGGCCTTGATCAGACCCTTGATGTCGGTCACCAGCTTGTCGCCGTACGGCGCGAGCTCGGCGGCGGACTGGCCGTGCCACAGCCCGTACTCGATCCGGAAGAATCCGGTCCAGCCCTTCGTCGCGGTCCCCTGCGGCTGCCCGCCGGCCGAACCGTTGATCGCGCTGTCGAAGGTGTCGAAGGTGCCGTACGCGGCGCCCAGCCGCTCGTAGGCCAGGTGCGCGGGCAGCCAGTCGGTCTCGGCCCGGGTCAGGTTCCCGGCCTGCAGGTCCGCGTCCAGCTTCTGGGCCGCGGTGAGCAGTCCGGGCAGCGCGGTCTGCACGTACGCGCGGTATTCGTAGACCGGCTGCTCCATGTCCTGCTCGGTCACCGGGACGACCGCGGCGAGTCCGCTCGCGGAGCCGGTCACGTGGTAGGTGGCCGAGTTCTTCACCGTGCCGTCGATGAAGGAGCAGCGGAAGACGTAGTCGCCGGCGCCGATCGAGACGTTCATCAGCTCACTGGCCCCCGGGGTCACGTCCGGGGCCTCGCCGTAGACGGCGTTGCTGAGCGGGTTGATGAGGTAGACCTCGGCGGTGTTGGCGCCGTTGTCGGTGATGTCGAAGCTGATCGCCCCCGCTGTCGGCGAGGTCCAGCCGGTGCCGCAGGAGGATTCGCTGATCGCGATCTGCACGGTGCTGTTCGCGGACGCGGTGCCCATCACCGAGATCGTCGCCACCGCCGCGACCGCGGGGACGGCCACGATCGAACCGTAGACGGCCCAGCGCGGCGCCCGGCGCCTCGTCGGCTCGCCCGCGGCGGGAGAGGGGGAGGCGGCGGGCGCGGCGGCGGCCCCGGTCCGGACGCCGTGCACGAACAGGGCCATCGTCGTCGCCAGGTAGAGCACGTAGCCGACGATCTGCAGCCAGGTCATCACCGGCGTCAGGTTGAGCGTGCCCGCGATCAGCATCGCGTACCACGAACCGGCGTCGATGCTCAGGTTGAAGGCGTGCGCCGCGTAGCCCGGCAGCAGCCCCGCCTCCTGCAGGTCACCGAGGCCGTAGGCCAGCACTCCCGCGGCGATCACGATCAGCACGGCGCCGGTGTAGGTGAAGAACTTCGTGAGGTTGATCTTCAGCACCCGGCGGTACAGGCCCCAGCACAGCGCCACCGCGAGCACGATGCCGACCAGCGCGCCGAGCATCGGGCCGCGCGCCTGGCCGGCCGACTTCGCGGTCGTCCACAGGAACAGCGAGGTCTCCAGGCCCTCCCGCGCCACGGCGAGGAACGCCGTCAGCACCAGCACCTTGTTCCCGCGGCCGAGCGCCTCGTTGACCCGCGCCTTCAGATCGCCCGACAGGCTCTTGGCGTTGCGGCGCATCCAGAACACCATCGTGGTGACGAAGCAGACCGCGAGCAGCGAGAGCACGCCGCCGAAGGCGTCCTGGCCGCCGGCCGGGAGCTCGGCGGAGGTGAAGGTCAGGATCGCGGCGAACGACAGGCTCAGCGCGACCGCGGCGGCCACGCCGATCCACACGGCGCCGAGCCGGTCCTTGGCCTCGGCCCGCACGAGCGTGGCGACGAGGATCGAGACGACGAGCCCGGCCTCCAGGCCCTCGCGCAGGCCGATCAGGAAACTGGGAAACGCGGTGTTCCACATGTCGGGCGGGACACTCCTCGATTCGACCGACGACCGAAAACTTAGGCGAGCCTAACCTATAAGCTTCCCGGCCCGACACGGCGGGGGCGCGGCCGCGAGGTGAAATCCCGGTGCGCAGTCCCGGGATATCGGACATTTGCCTCAGAAAAATCTCAGAACTTTTTTCGATCCGGTGTATCTGGGGCCCGTTCCCGGCGCTCTACTAAGTGACCGGATCGGGAAGGGGAGAGCCCGGTCCGGTCTCAAGCTCCACCGTCCCCGCGTCTCGGGGAGGGAAACGGCGGACGGTGGGGCGCTGGTGGGGGATCAGGGTGGGGAGCACCGTGCCCGTCCGACGGCCGTGAGGGGGGATCCGAGGGGGATCTCGGCGGCCGTCGGGCGGTTCCACGGATTTCAGCCGTGGCTCCGCCTCCTCCCGGGGGACCAGGACGGCACGGGGGTACGGCCTGCTCCCCCGGGCGACGGCGACCGGCGAAGATTGTCGGAACCCGCCGATAAAGTGCCTGATGTTGTCCAAGGGAGGATTGAGGTAGTGCGCGTGAATCAGAAGGCGCGGATGGAGAGGCTGCTCAGCCGCCATCCGGACGCGATGTTCACCGACGGTGCCGTGCACCGCCGGGATCAACTACTTGTCGCCGAACACCAGTCCGAGCACGCCCGCGACGCGGGCGGCGACTACGTGGACCGCGTGGACGAGTACCCCGAGATCGGCGTGCACCGGCTGCGGCTGAGAAGCTCGGCCCGCGTCGACGTGACCGAATTCGCCGCCGACCTGCGCGGGCAGGGCATCGGGGCGACCCCGAACCACCTGCTGCGCGGCGAGCCCGACTGGACCGGCGGTCCGTTCGGCGTGCCGACGCTCTGCGCGCCCATCCCCGCCCCTGTGGCCAACGGCGTGGGCCGCCGGGTCACCGTGGCCGTCCTGGACACCGGAATCACCCCGCACCCCTGGTTCACGAACACCGACTGGTGGCCCGAGGTCACCCCGGACCAGCTCGACCCGATCACGGCGAACTGCGACTACGAGCTCGACGCGCAGTCGGGGCACGGCACCTTCGTCGCGGGCGTGGTGCTGCAGAAGTCCCCGAACGCGCACCTGTGGATCGAGCGGCTGCTCGACGACATCGGCGTGTGCGACGAGCTGGAGCTGCTGCACTGCCTCGGCCGGGTCCGCAGCCGGGAGCGCGCCACCGGCGTGAAGGTGGACGTGATCAACATGTCGCTCGGCGGCTACGCACACGCCGACCACCCCTCGCCGCTGGTCGCCGACTCGCTGCGCAAGTTCGGCAGCCACACGGTGGTCGTCACCGCCGCGGGCAACAACGGCTCGGAGCGGCCCTTCTGGCCGGCCGCGCTCAAGGACTGCGTCGCGGTCGGCGCGAAGGCCCCGTTCTCTGACCGGGGCTGGTGGGTGGACGCGAGCGCCCCGGGCGTCGACGTCGTCGGCCCGTTCCCGCAGCGCCGTCCGGACGGCGAGATAGAGCTCGGCTACGCGCGGTGGAGCGGCACGTCCTTCGCCTCGCCCTACGTGGCCGGCGCGATCGCGCACCTGGCCAACGACAAGAACATCACCGCCCGGGAGGCCGCCGAGATCCTGCTCGACACGGCGCGCCCGAAGACCGACCCCGACTTCGGGGTGGAGATCGGATAACGGAAGGTATGACGCCACGGCGTGATCTCGCTAGTGTTTCCCACGCGCCCGGCACGGGGTCGGGCGCGTGGGAGCGTGAGTCATGCCGTCGAACAGCGCGGAGCGCGCCGAACCCTCGGGACCCAGGAACGCCGATCTGCTGGCCGCCGCCCTGCGTGGGGAGGGTGAGGCCTGGAACTCGCTCGTGGACCGCTTCGGCCGCCTGGTCTGGGCCGTGGCCAGGAGCTTCGAACTACCCGCCTCGGACGCGGCCGACCTCAGCCAGACCGTGTGGCTGCGGCTGGTCGAGCACATGGATCAGATCAAGGAGCCGGAACGGCTCGGCTCCTGGCTCGCGACCACCACGCGTCGCGAGGGCATCAAGATGCTGCGTCGGCGCAGCCTGGAGATCCCGGACGAGTCCCAGGAGGACCAGCCGGACTTCGGAGAGGACGGTCCGGAGGAGCACGCCCTGGTCGCCGACGAATACGCGCAGCTGCGCGTCGCCCTGGCGAAACTGCCGGAGCGGTGCCGCCGGCTGCTGCGGGTCATCGCGGCAAGCGACGAGGCGAACTACAGCGAGGTGGCCGCCGCCCTGGACATGCCGGTGGGATCCATCGGTCCCACCAGGTCGCGTTGCCTGGAAAGGCTGCGCGTTCAGTACACGCAGTCATCGTGAACCCGTCGAAGGACGGGAAGTCCTAGGGGGACGAGCTCATGAGCACCAGTGACGGATACGCGGGCGACGAGCGTGAGAACGCGCGCCTGCTGGCCGACCTCAATTCGCTCTACCAGTACGACGACCCGGTACCCGAGGCGGTGCTCAGTGCCGCGCGCGGCGCCTTCGGCTGGCTGGATTTCGACAGCGAGCTGGCGAAGCTGCTCGACCAGGAGTCGCTGGCCGGCCGCGCCGTGCGCGCCACCGGGGACCAGCACCTGCTGAC
>DASTAE010000238.1:0-18362 GCA_035712985.1 Actinospica sp. | reverse complement strand
ACGTTTCCGGAGATCGCTCCACCCACAGGGAGTAGGAGCCCTCATGCCCCGCCCGCACAATGAAGTGCCGATCGAAGCACCCACCCCGCCCCGGCGCGGCCGACGCAGTGTCAGCCGCGCCCGACGACGCGCCCTGCTGGCCGTCATATCCGCGCTCGCCCCGGTCGCCGCGCTGCTCACCGTGGTCAGCCTGCCCACCTCGGCCAGCGCGACCACCGTCCCCACGGCGCCCTCCGGCTACTCGACCGTCTTCAGCGACAGCTTCGGCGGTTCCAGCGGCTCAGGCGTCGACTCGAACTGGACTTACGACACCGGGACCCAGTACTCCGGCACCGGCTGCACCGCCAACTACGGCACCAGCGAGGTCGAGACCGCCACCAACTCGACCGCGAACGTCTCCGAGGACGGCTCCGGCCACCTGAACATCACCGCCGTGAAGTCCGGCAGCGGCGCGTGGACCTCCGGCCGCATCGAGACCACGGCCGACAACTTCGCGGCCCCGGCCGGCGGCGAGATGGAAGTCTCCGCCTCGATCAAGCAGCCCAACCCGGGCTCCGGCGTCGGCTACTGGCCCGCGTTCTGGATGCTCGGCGCGGGCTTCCGCTCCTCCGGCGCCGGCACCTCCGGCACCATGGACTGCGCGAACTGGCCGTACACCGGCGAGATCGACATCATGGAGGACGTCAACGCCCTGAGCGAGGTCGCCGGCACCCTGCACTGCGGCGTCGACCCCGGCGGCCCCTGCAACGAGACCACCGGCCTCGGCAGCGGACTCGTCGCCTGCTCCGGCTGCGACACCGGCTACAACACCTATTCGGTGATCGTGAACCGCACCGACACCAGCAACGAGTCGATCACCTGGTACCTCAACGGGACCGCGTACAAGACGGTGACCGAGTCGCAGGTCGGCACCGCCGACTGGCAGGCCGCCGTCGACCACGGCTTCTTCATCATCCTGGACAACGCGATGGGCGGCGCCTTCCCCAACGCGATCTGCGGCTGCACCTCGCCGTCCAGCAGCACGTCGTCCGGGGCGTCGATGAGCGTGGGCTACGTCGCGGTGTACGAGACCTCCGGCTCCGGCTCGACGGCCACGGCCTCGGCCAGCGCGACCGCCACCGGCACCGGAACGACCGGCGCCTCGTGCCAGACGACCGCGACCTCCGCCATCTCAGCGGACTGCTACGGCGGCTCCAACGGGACGATCACGGTCTCCGGCACGAGCGACACCGACCCGTCCGGAGTGGACTCCAACCAGGTCGCCCAGCTGTCCAACGGGAACTATCTGGAATACAAGAACGTCAATTTCGGGTCGACAGGCTCCACGCAGTTCGACGCGAGAGTCGCCTCCGGCGCGGCGGGCGGGGTGAGCGGCGCCGTCGAGGTCGTCCTCGACAGCCCGACGAACGCGGCCGTCGCCACCTTCGACGTCGCCAACACCGGAGGGTGGTCCAGCTGGGAGACGATCCCGGCGAACATGTCCAAGGTGACCGGCACGCACAACGTCTACCTCGAGTTCGTCTCGGCGGCCTCGGGCAACCCGGCGTACGTCAGCCTGCACTACTTCGACTTCCCGACGAGTTGACCGTTCGCTTCCCGGGGCCGGACCGCCGCGCGCGATCCGGCCCCTCGGCGTGCAGGGCGGCGCCAACCGGGTAATGGTGGGAGCGATGGATACCGCGAAGCCCGACGGACGGCCGCACCCGACACCCGGATCCACCTACCGGGTGCAACTGTCCGAGGGCATGACCTTCGACGACCTGTTAGCCCAAGTGGATTACCTGGACCGGCTCGGGATCACCCATGTGTACCTGTCGCCGATCCTGCAGGCCACGGCCGGCTCCACCCACGGCTACGACGTGATCGACCACGACCGGATCGCCGACGGCCTCGGCGGCGAGCAGGCGCTGCGCCGGCTGGCCGCGGCCCTGCACGAGCGCGGCCTCGGCGCCATCGCCGACGTCGTGCCCAACCACATGGCCGTGCCGGTGCCGGAGAACGGCAACCGCGCGCTGTGGTCGGTGCTGCGCGAGGGGCCGGAGTCGCCCTTCGCCGCGTGGTTCGACGTGGACTGGTCCGCGCAGGACGGCGCGCTGCTGCTGCCCGTGCTCGGCCGCCGGATCGGCGAGTGCCTGCGGACCGGCGAGCTGCACGCGGACCGTTCCGACGCCGCCGTCGCCGAGTTCGGCGGCCCCGTGCTGCGCTACTTCGGCCACGTCTTCCCGCTGCGACCGGGCACCGAGGACCTCGAACCCCCCGAACTGCTGCGCGCCCAGTACTACCGCCCCGCCTACTGGCGGGTGGCCGCCGAGGAGCCCGGCTACCGCCGCTTCTTCGACATCAGCAGCCTGATCGCCGTGCGCGTCGAGGACCCCGGCGTGCTGCACGCGACGCACCGCCTGCTGCTCGAGCTCATCGACGACGGCACCCTCGACGGCCTGCGCATCGATCACCCGGACGGCCTCGCCGACCCGCGCGGCTACCTCCGCTTCCTGCACGGGGCCACGGGCGGCGCGTGGACCGTCGTCGAGAAGATCCTCGGCTCCGACGAGCAGCTGCCCGCCGACTGGGAGTGCGCCGGCACCACCGGCTACGACGCGCAGCGGGCGATCGGCGCCCTGCTCACCGACCCGATCGGCGCCGAGCGCCTGGTCGCCCTGTACGCGGGACTGACCGGCTCGGCCCAGGAGTTCGGGCCGGTGGCCAGGCAGGCCAGGCTCGACGTGCTCGACACCGTCCTGCACGCCGAGGTGGACCGCCTGGTCGAGGTGCTCGTCGCGATCTGCCGCACCGAGCTGGAACTGCGCGACCACACCCAGGCCGGCCTGCGCGAGGCCGTCAGCGCCCTGATCGCGAACCTGCGCGTCTACCGCGCCTACACCGTCCCCGGCGAAGCGCCCCCCGCGGAATCCGCGGCCCGCGTGGAGGCGGCGGCCAAGGCGGCCGCCACCACCCTCCCCGCCGAACGCCACGAGACCCTCAACCTGGTCCGCGACCTGGCCCTGGGCCGGGTGGGCCCGCGCGACGAGCCGCGCGACGAGTTCCAGGTCCGCTTCCAGCAGACCTGCGCGGCGGTGATGGCGAAGGGCGTCGAGGACACCGCGTTCTACCGCTGGACCGCGCTGCCCAGCGCCTCCGACGTGGGCGGCGAGCCGACCGAGCCCGCGATGGCCCCCGCGAGGTTCCACGGCTTCTGCGCCCTGCGCCAGTCCGAGTGGCCCGCCGCGATGACCGCCCTGAGCACCCACGACTCCAAGCGCTCCGAGGACGTCCGCGCCCGCCTGGCCGTGCTGACCGAACTGCCCGACGAGTGGGCGGCGGCGCTGGCCGGCTTCCAGGTGGCGGTCCGCGCCACCGCCACGCCCCCCGAGGCCCCCGACCCCGCGGACGAGTACCTGCTGTGGCAGACCATGCTCGGCGCGTGGCCCGTCGACGAGGGCCGCGTGACGGACTACCTCCGCAAGGCCCTGCGCGAGGCGAAGGGCCGAACCTCCTGGAGCGCCCCCGACGAGGCGTACGAGGACCGGGTCCTGGGCTTCGCCAGGTCGGCCCTGGAGAGCTCGAAGGTCCGGGCCGAACTGGCCGCCTTCACCGAGCGCATCGCCGGCTACGTCCGCAGCAGCATCCTGACCCAGAAACTCATCCAGCTGACCATGGCCGGCGTCCCCGACGTCTACCAGGGAAGCGAAGCGGAGTTCTGGGCGCTGACCGACCCCGACAACCGTCGCCCGGTCGACTTCGCCGCCCTGCGCGCCCGCCTGGACGAAGCCGACGCGTCGACCGCCGCGGGCGCCCTGCCCACCAGCACAGCCAAGATCCTGGTGACCTCCCGAGCCCTGCGGCTGCGCCGCGAACGCCCCGAGTGGTTCGCCCCCGAGGCCCCGCAGACCCCGCTCTTCCCGATCGGCCCGGCCGCCGACCACGCGATCGCCTTCTTCCGCGGCGAGCACGCCGCCGTGATCGGCACTCGGCTCTCGGTGGGCCTGGAACGCGCGGGCGGCTGGCGCGACACGACCCTCTCCCTGCCGCCCGGCCACTGGCGCTGCCGCCTCACCGGCCGCGAGTACGACGTGGACGGCCAGGCCGTGATCGGCATCCCCCTCGCCCAACTCACCGCCGAACTCCCGGTGGCCCTGCTGGTCCGCGAGGACGCCGGATGACCGAGATCGAAGTCTGGGCCCCGCACGCCGCCCACGTGGACCTGGACCTGGACAACACGGTCATCCCCATGGCCCCCGCGAACCGCCCCGGCTGGCACGCCGTCACCCTCCCCGTCCCTCCGGACGGCTACGCCTTCCGCCTGGACGGCGGCCCCCCGCGCCCCGACCCCCGCTCCCGCCGCCAGCCGAACGGGGTCCACGCCCAAAGCGCCCTGGACGCGGAGTCCGCCACCTTCCCCTGGACCGACGCGTCCTGGCGAGGCCGCCCCCTCCAAGCCGCCACCATCTACGAACTCCACATCGGCACGTTCACCCCGGCCGGAACCTTCGAAGCGGCGATGGAGAAGCTGGACCACCTGGTAGCCCTGGGCATCGACTTCGTGGAGATCATGCCGGTGGCCGCCTTCAACGGAGACCACGGCTGGGGCTACGACGGCGTGGCGCTGTGGGCCGTGCACGAGCCGTACGGCGGCCCCGAAGGCCTGCGCCGCTTCGTCGACGCCTGCCACGCGCGCGGCCTGGGCGTGCTCCTCGACGTCGTCTACAACCACCTGGGCCCGAGCGGCAACTACCTGGCCGAGTTCGGCCCCTACTTCAACGACGCGCACGTGACCCCCTGGGGCCCCGCCGTGAACCTGGACGGCCCCGGATCCGACGAGGTCCGCGCGTTCGTCATCGAGAACGCCCTGTTCTGGCTCACCGAGCACCACATCGACGGCCTGCGGCTGGACGCCGTCCACGCCCTGGCCGACACCCGCGCCGTCCACCTGCTGGAAGAGCTGTCCGAAGCGGTGGACGCCCTGGCCGCCCGCACCGGCCGCCACCTGCACCTGATCGCCGAGACCGACCGCAACGACCCCCGCACCGTCACCGAGCGGCAGGCAGGCGGCCAAGGCGTCCACGCCCAGTGGAGCGACGACTTCCACCACGCGCTGCACAGCGCCCTGACCGGCGAACGCCAGGGCTACTACTGCGATTTCGGCGCCGTCTCCACCATCGCCAAGGTGCTGACCTCAGCCTACTTCCACAATGGCACCTACTCCACCTTCCGCGCCCGCCACCACGGCCGCCCCGTGGACACGAGCCGCCTGGACGCGGCCCGCTTCGTCGTCTCCCTCCAGACCCACGACCAGGTCGGCAACCGAGCCCAGGGCGACCGCATCGGCGCCACGCTCTCGCCGGGCCTGCGCAAGGTGGGAGCGGCCCTGCTCCTGACGTCCCCCTTCACCCCGCAGCTCTTCATGGGCGAGGAGTGGAACGCCGGCACCCCCTGGCAGTACTTCACCTCCCATCCCGAACCCGACCTGGCCGCCGCCGTCCGCAAGGGCCGCCGCGCCGAATTCGCCGCCTACGGCTGGTCCGCCGACGACGTCCCCGACCCCCAGGACCCCGCCACCCGCACCCGCAGCCGACTCGACTGGCAGGAGCTCGACCAGGCCCCCCACGCCGACCTGCTCGCCTGGTACCGGGCCCTCATCGCCCTCCGCAGGGCCGAGCCCGCCCTCACCGACCCCGACTTCGCCCACGTCTCAGCGCTCTACGACGACCCCGCCCGCTGGCTCCTCATCCGCCGCGGCCCCCTCCGAGTGGCCGCCAACCTCTCCCCGGAACCCCGCACCGTCCCGGTCACCGCCGCCGAGATCCTCCTCACGTCGAGCCCCGAGACCCAACTGCACGAGGATACGGTCACGCTCCCGCCCGAGTCCGTCGCGGTGCTTTCGACCGACGCCAGGAAGATCGCCGCTTCGCGACGGTAGGGATAAGGCGCGCGGGGCTGTGGCTGGGGGCCGGGTGCGTCGGCGCCCGGCCTAGAATCGCCCGGGTGAGGAAACTGCGCTGCGCCGTGCTCGACGACTATCAGGACGTGGCCACCACGATGGCCGACTGGCGTCCGGTGCTGAACCGGGTCGAGGTCGCCGGCTTCTCCCGGCACTTCGGCACCGAGGACGAGCTGGTCGCGGCCGTGTCGGACTTCGACATGATCGTCACCCTGCGCGAGCGGGTCCCGTTTCCGGCCACGGTGTTCGCGCGGCTGCCTCGGTTGCGGCTGCTTGTCGCGTCGGGGATGCGGAACTCGGTGATCGACTTCGCCGCGGCGGTGGAGCACGGGGTGACCGTGTGCGGGACGGAGAGTTCTTCGACGCCGCCCGTCGAGCTGACGTGGGCGTTGCTGCTCGGGCTGGCGCGGAACGTGGTCGGCGAGAGTGCCGCCTTGCGCGCGGGCGGGCCGTGGCAGTCGACGATGGGGGCCGATCTGCACGGCAGGCGGCTCGGCCTGATCGGGCTCGGCAAGATCGGCAGCCGGGTGGCCGCGGTCGGCGTGGCGTTCGGGATGGAGGTCGTGGCGTGGAGCCGGAACCTCACCGCTGAGCGCGCCGCCGCCGTGGGTGCCGCGTGGGTGAGCGAGACGGAGCTGCTGGAGAGCAGCGACTTCGTCTCGGTCCACGTGGTGCTCAACCAGGAGACGGCGGGGCTCATCGGCGCGTCCGAACTGGCCCTGATGAAGCAGAGCGCTTACCTGATCAACACCTCGCGGGCCGCCATCGTCGATCAGGACGCGCTCCTCGCGACGTTGCGGGCGGGGCGGATCGCCGGGGCGGGGCTCGACGTGTTCGACATCGAGCCGCTCCCCGCCGACCATCCGCTGCGCACGGCTCCCCGGCTGCTGGCCACGCCGCACCTCGGCTACGTGTCGGAGGCCAACTACCGCACGTACTACGGCCAGGCCGTCGAGGACATCGACGCGTTCCTGGCGGGTTCACCGCTTCGCCGCCTCAGCTGACGCGGCACGTCAGCGCCGCCGCCCCTTGTCCCTGACCCAGATCCTGGCGGCGTTCGGCAGGTGGAAGGGCGTACGCGGCCACCGCCCGCGGGCCCGGCGCGCGTTCGGTCCGGGGTGCCGCGGCTCGATGGACAGCGCTCGGCGCGGCACGCCCGCGAGCACCCGGTCGAGGTCGATCGCGAAGCCGCTCGGCTCGTTGAGCCCGGGCGCGAGCCCGAGTCCGAGGCCCGCGGCGGACAGGCGGCTGCGTTCGAACCCGGCCGACGAAGCCGCGGTGCCCGGATCGCGGGACGCTCGTCTCAGCGCACTCATATCGGCCAAGGTAGCGTGCGGCCGCGCTCGGCGCCCGGTATTTTCCGAGGGCCGGGCTCGGCCCGCGTGTCCGACTGGGCCGGCCGGCCGATCAGCCGGCTAGCCCAGCGCCGCGTATCCGCGCAGCACGGCGGTCTCGAGCACCTCGCGCGGGTACGGCCAGTCGCCCTCCTCGAGCGCCGCGTCCGCGGCGATCCCCGCGGCGTGCAGGCGCGCGATCTCCCGGGCCACGGCGTCGATCTCGGCCCGCTGCCGCCGGATGAAGTCCGCGCCGACCGGCTCGCCGTGCCCCGGGATGACGACGGTGTCCGGGCCGATGAGCGTGAGCGCGCTGTCCAGCGTCGCGGCCCATTCGAGCGGGAACGAGTCCGGTCCGTACGCCGGAGGCCCGGACTGTTCGACCAGGTCGCCCGACAGCACCAGATCGGCGTCGTTCACCCGGAGCCACAGATCCCCGTCCGTGTGGCCGCGTCCCAGATGCAGCAGTTCGAGCGAGCGGTCGCCGAGGTCGATGACCGCGCGCTTCTCGACCAGTTCGGTGGGCGCCACCGTCTCGAGCTCAGCGACCTTCGCGGCCCACTCCGGCCCCCTGGCCCGCAACCCCTCCAGGAAACCCGCGATCTCGGGCGCGCCGAGATCGAACTCGTAGTTCCCCGGCACGCTCACGTGGCCCCAGATGCTCGCGGGCGGAACCAGGCGCGGAGCGACGAACTCCGCGTTGCCCCACACGTGGTCGAAGTGCGCGTGCGTGTTGACCACCCACCGGATCGGCGCGGCCGTGAGCGTGCGGACGGCCTCCTTGATCTCGCGCCCCTCCGCGAGCGACCCGCGCGTGTCGACCACCGCCGCCCCATCCGCGCCGACCACGACGGTGACCGTCACGTCGTACGGATCGAAGCGCGCCCGATAGACCCGCTCGGCGGCCTCGTGCCATGTGCTCCCCATGGCGTGATCCTAGCCGCAGGTGGAGCAGAACGGTCGCGGGAGCCTTCCGCGCGGGAGGTGGCCTCATGGTGTGGCGAGCAACCGTGTCCGGATTCGGCTCGCTGCGGTGATCAGCTCGCTGTTGGTGGCCGGCGCCAGGAGCCGGTCCGAAGAAAATCTGTATTCCGAGACGCCTGAGGCCGGCCGGAAAGGCCCCTTCCGCGGCCTCGGCGGTACTGCCGAGGCGCTGACGCACCGGTTCGCAGGCCGCGCGTCGACCCCCGGAAGCCAGGCGCTCACCGCCCCTCTCCGACCCTCGCGAAACAGGCTCTGACCTGCGTGTTCCCTGAAAATTGGATAGGGTCGAGGCAGTCGGTAGGACGCCTTTGGAGGGGACGGCATGAGCCAGGAACCAATGACGTACGACGCATCGCACATCGAGGTGCTGGAGGGCTTGGAAGCCGTGCGGAAGCGGCCCGGCATGTACATCGGCTCGACCGATGAGCGTGGTCTGAATCACCTGGTTCTCGAGGCTGCGGACCGGGCCTTGGACGAGGTCTTGGCCGGTCGGGCCAGCCGGGTCGAGGTCACGCTGCTGCCCGATGGCGGTATTCGTATCGCCGACGACGGTCCCGGAGCCATGCTCGAGCCCTCGGACAGCGTCGGCGATCCGGGCCTTCGCGCGCTGCTGACCCGGTTCTTCATGACGAGCTCCCGCAGCCTGCCCGGCGTGGGACTCGTGGTCGTCAATGCCCTGTCGAGCCGGTTGGTGGCCGAGATGCGGCGTGAGGGCATCCGGCAGGTGCGCGAATACGTGCGCGGCACCGAGGTGACGCCGCCCGCCGACGAGAGATCGACGGACAGCAGCGGAACCAGCGTCACCTTCTGGCCGGACGCCGACATCTTCCAGACGACGGAGTTCTCGTTCGACGTGTTGGCAGCGCGCTTCAGAGAGCTGGCGTTCCTGAATCGCGGAGCGGACATCTCGGTCACGGACGAGCGGCCGGCCGAACCCCGCTCCGACCGCTTCCGGTTCCCGGGCGGCGTGCGTGACATGGTCGCCTTCCTCGACGAGTCGTCGTCAGAACTCGTCGATACCGGGCGAGAGATCATCGGCTTCGAACTGGAGGAGCCGCGGATGGCGGGGACGATGGATGTCGCGTGGCGATGGCGCGATGCCGGCCCCGAGCTGATTCGCACCTACGCCAACAGCGTGCCCACCCTCGACGGCGGCACGCACCTGCTGGGCTTCCGCGACGGGGTTGCGGCCGCGGCCACCGCGTACGCGCGGGAGCACGGGCTGCTCGAACCCGCAGAACCCGATCTTGACACCGATCCGGTGAGCGAGGGCCTGACAGCGGTCGTGTCGGTGCGGCTGGAGCGCCCCGAATACGAGGGCTGCACGCTCGGCAAGCTGGGTAGTCCCGCCGTGCGCGGCCACGTCCGCCAGTCCGTGCAGAAGGAACTCGGCGAGTGGCTGCGGAAACATCCGGAGCAGGCCGCGGATCTCGTCGGGCGGATGATCAGGAGAGCCCGCCGGGCGTGAAAACCCCTGGCGAGAGCCTGAGGTCGTTGAGAAGGTGGCGCGCATGGCAGCCACCTTCATCCCCGGCCTCGAGCTTTCGCGCGCCTTCCACGCCGAGGTTGTCGCCCCCATCCTGGCCACGGCGCTGACCGGACCGTACTCGGCAGCGCTGCTCGGATGGGGGTCGGACGTCCAGGGGTTCGACACCGAGCGCTCGACGGACCACGCCTGGGGGCCGCGGCTTCAGGTCTTCCTGGTCGGCGAGGACCACCATGGGCACGCGGCCGGGCTTACCGCGATCCTCGAACGCGAACTCCCCGAGACCTTCCGCGGTTACCCCGTGCGCTTCGCGTTCCCCGAGGGCACTTCACCCCGCCACTGGGTGCACGTCCTGAACCTGTGGGACTTCTTCGCGACGCAGCTCGACGCCGACCCGAGCGGCGGCCTGTCCGCCTCCGAGTGGCTGATGGTCCCGACCCAGGTGCTGCGCGAACTGACGGGCGGCGAGGTCTTCCACGACGGCTCCGGCCTGCTCGAGGAGTACCGTGCGGCGCTGGCCTGGTATCCGGACGAGGTCTGGCGCCACATCCTGGCCTGCCAGTGGATGCGACTCGCTCAGGAGGAGGCGTTCGTCGGCCGCTGCGGAGAGGTCGGCGACGAACTCGGCTCCGCGGTCATCGCCGCCCGCCAAGTACGTGACCTGATGAGACTCACCCTGCTCATGAACCGGGTCTATCCGCCGTATGGCAAGTGGCTCGGCACCGCCTTCGCCGGGCTCCCGTGCGCCCCGGCCCTCGCCCCGGCTCTCACCGGCGCCGTGGCGGCACGCACGTGGAAGGAGCGCGAGCAGCACCTGTCCGCCGCCTACGAGATCACGGCGGCCCTGCACAACGATCTCGCGCTCACCCCGCCCCTTAAGACCCACGTCCGTTCCTACTTCACGCGGCCGTTCCAGGTGATCGGAGCCACCAGATTCGTCGACGCGCTGCTCGCGACCATCAGCGATCCCGTCCTCACGAGGCTGCCGCCGGTCGGAGCGATCGACCAGTATGTCGACAACACGGATCTGACCGGCCACGAGCACGCCGACCGCCGGTCCCGCTACATCGCGGGACCAGCCGTGTGGGAGTAAGCCGGTCTGGGAGTGAGGGGCCGGTTCCCCGCTCGTGGAAACTTCTTCCGCTCCCGTGTAGTCCCGCCGGCTCGGGCTCGCGTCCTGGATTACGAAGCACGCACAAGACGTGCGATCTCGAGACCGGGCGCGACGGTGCCCGGAACGGAAAGTGGGGGCCATGGGGGACCATGACGCATTGTTCATCGGGCTCGTCGAGTCCCATTACAACGCCTTGGTACGGAGCGCGTATCTGCTGACCGGCAACGTGGAGCAGGCGCGGGACCTGGTGCAGACGGCGCTCACGAAGACCTATGCCAAACGCGTCGGAATGCGTGATCCCGGTGCGATGGAGCACTACGTGCGGCGCTGCATCGTCAACCTGCACATCAGCTCATGGCGCAGGCACCGCGGGCGCGAATCTCCGGTCGCCCAACCGCCGGAGCCGCTCGCGCGGGGGACTTCGGGAGGAGAGCCGGAGACGGCATCCGTGGCGGACCGGGTGGCGGAGCAGGTGGACCTCTGGCGCGCGCTGCGGACCCTGACACCGCGTCAGCGCACCGCCATCGTGCTGCGGTACTTCGAGGACCTGCCCGTCGCCGAGGCCGCCCGGCTGATGGATTGCGGAGAACAGAGCGTGAAGACGCACACCGCACGCGCCTTGGCGCGCCTGCGTGCCCTGCTCGGCGCGCACGAGGTCGAGCGGATCGATATGACACGGCCGCAGACGAGGTCCGCGGCACGGAACACGGAGAAGATGGAGGCCGAGGCCGCATGAGCGGGCACAACGAGCAGGACCTCTTCGTCACCGACCCGTCCGGCCCGGAGGAGACCGGGATCGAGCAGGCCGTGCGCACGACGCTGGAGCGGCACGCGACGCGCGTTCCGCTCCAGGATCCGCCCGTCGCGCAGCTGCTCGGCCGCGGCCGGAGCCGTCGCCGCAGGCGCGACGCGCTGCGTGTCGCCGCCGCGCTGGTGATCGTGGCCGGGGGAGTGGTCGGCGGGTACGCGGCACGCGTCGGCACCTCGGGCGCGGCGACCTCGCAGGTCGTCGGTGCGGCCACGCGTCCCTCCAGCACGGCGAGCGTGAGTACGGACGGCTATCACGCGACCGTTCCGAAGAACTGGAAGCCGGGCGCGAAGCTGCCGCTGAACTCCTACTCATCGGTGCCGAGCTGGGTGCAGGCAAAGGACGCGGCCACCGAACTCGGGGGCGACAAGAAGAAAGGACATCACGTCAACCTGGGGGTGAGCCCCACGCCGACCATGTGCCTGTCCCTCGGATCCAACCCCCTCGCATGGCCCGAGGGTTTCTACGCCGAGGGCAGCCCGCTGGTGGTGTTCGACCCCGCGGGACGGCCCGTGTACGTCGTGGACCAGGGCTTCACCGGCGTGGACGGGCCCGCCGAGCTCGGCTACGGCGACGGGGTGCACCTGCTCCCGGGGCTCGATCTGACCCACTGCGCGGCCGAGGCGGGCGGCGGCATGGAGCCCTACACCCTGGCGATGATCTTCGCGGACACGCCGGGGCGGTGAGGAGCGCCGGCCGCCCCTCGGCCTGAGGCCCCGTCAGCTCATCCATGCTTTGACATGGCCTGGAGTGACGGGTGATACTGGCGTCGTGGCATTCGCTCAAGTGTTCGAAACGGCTTCGGCCGGCGCGGCGGGGCGGCGCGCGGCGCTGGCCGCCGTCGGCGGGCTGACCTTGAGGGATGCGCCGAAGGAGAGCTTCGAGCCGATCGCGGTGCCCGAGCCGCTCGGCGCGCTGCTGCCCGGCGGGATCCGGCGCGGGGAGACGCTGGGGCTCCCGGGCGACGGTGGCGACGAGGGCGGTGGCGAGCGCGAGCGGGAGGGGCCCCCGGCCCCCTTCGGCTCCGCGGCGGTGGACTACCTGACCCTCGCGCTGCTGGCCGGGGCGCTGCGGCAGGGGCTGTGGTGCGCGGCGGTGGGGGTGCGCGGGCTCGGCGGGGCGGCGCTGGCCGGGCTGCTCGGGGCCGAGGCGCTGCGCGCGGGCGCGCTGCAGCGGCTGCTGGTCGTGGCCGGCCCGGGGGAGCGCTGGGCCGAGATCGCGACGGTGCTGGCGGACGGCGTCGACCTGGTGCTGCTCGCGGCGCCCGACCGGGTCCCCGCGCAGCTGGCCCGCCGGGTCGAGGCCCGGCTGCGGCAGGGCGCGGCCGAGGAGTCCCGGCACCGCGCGGCCCTGCTCGTGCTCGGCGCCTGGCCGGGGGCGCGCACGGTGCTGCGGGTGCGGCGGCTCGGCTGGACCGGCTTCGACGCCGGCACCGGCCACCTCGTCGCCGGTCAGGCCGTGATCGACGCCGAGGACCGGGCCAGGCGGCGGCGCACCGTCCAGGTGCTGCTGCCCGCGGGCCTCGGCCCCGAGACCGCGCTGTCCGTCGGCGCCCCCGAGGCGAAGGAGGCTCCGGCGACCCGCCGTCTCACCGCAGTGGCCTGATCCGTCCCCCGAATCCAGTGATCCCGATGCCTGATACTCCTCCCCGGGTCCTCGTCGCCTGGTGCCCCGACTGGCCGGTGCACGCGGTCGGCGCGGGGCCCGACGTGCCCGCCGCGGTGCTGGTCGGGGAGGGGGCGCGGGCCACGGTGCTGGCCTGCTCGGCGGCGGCGCGCGCGGCCGGGGTGCGCCGCGGCCAGCGGGTGCGCGACGCCCAGCGGCTGTGCCCGCAGCTGCGCGCGCACCCGCGCGACGAGCCCGCCGAGGAGCGTGCCTTCGAGCCGGTGGTGCGCGCGGTGGAGGGCGTGGCGGCCGGGGTCGAGGTGGTGCGCCCCGGGCTGATCGCCCTCGCCGCGCCGGGGCCCGCGCGCTACCACGGCGGCGAGGCCCGGCTCGCGCTGCTGGTCCGCGAGGCCGTGGCCGACGTCGGCGGCTCCGACACGCGGGAGCCCGCGGACCCGCTCGGCTGCGGGGTCGGGATCGCGGACGGGGCCTTCGCCGCTGGCCTGGCCGCCCGGCTGCCCGTGGACGAGCCGCTGATCGTGCCGCCCGGCGGCGCCGAGAAGTTCCTCGCGCCCTATCCGCTGCGGGTGTTCGACCGCGCGGAGCTGACCGACCTGCTCGAGCGCCTCGGCGTGCGCACCCTCGGCGACTTCGCCGCGCTGCCCGCCGCGGACGTGGCCAACCGCTTCGGCCCCGTCGGCGTCCAGGCGCACCGGCTGTCCCGCGGCCTTGACCCGCGCCCGCCCGCCGCGCGCCGGCCCGGCGAGGATCTCAGCGCCCTGCATCTGTTCGATCCGCCCGCCGAACGCGACGAGCAGGTGCTCTTCGCCGCGAAATCGCTCGCCGACGCCTGGCGCGGCCGACTCGCCGCGGCGGGCGTGACCTGCGCCTCGGTCCGGATCGAGCTGGCCACGGAGAGCGGCGCCGAGTACGCGCGCAGCTGGCGCGACGGGGACGCGCTGGGCTCGGCGCTGTCCGCGCAGGCACTGGCCCAGCGGGTCCGCTGGCAGCTCGACGGCTGGCGCAGCAGGACCGCCGCGGCCGGGGCGCGGGCGCACGAGGCCTCCGTCGCCGAGATCGCCGCCGACCCGCTGGTCGCGCTGCGCCTGGTGCCGGGACCTCTGGCCGTGGACACCGGAAGCCAGCAGGCCCTGTGGGGGCGCGAGACCGTGCCGGACCGGGTCGGCCGCGCGGCGGAGCGCGTGCAGGCGCTGCTCGGCCACGACGGCGTCACCCTGCTGCACCTGACCGGCGGCCGCGATCCCGCCGCCCGGATCGCCCGGACGCCCTGGGGCGAGCAGCCGGCCGCCGACCCCGCCGCGGACCCGCGGGCCCCGTGGCCCGGCGCCGTCCCCGAGCCCGCGCCCCCGCTGCTCCCGGAGGACCCGCCCCCGGTGCTGCTGCTGGACGAGAAGGGCGCGCACGTCGAGGTGTCCGGCCGGGTCAGGCTGAGCGCCCGCCCCGCCGTCCTCGTCCTCGGCGGCCGCGCGCTTCCGGTCGCCGGCTGGGCGGGACCCTGGCCGTACCACGAGCGGCCCTGGCACCCCGCGGCCGGCCGCCGCCGCGCCCGCCTCCAGCTGTCCACCGCCGACGGCCGCGCCTTCCTGCTCGTCACCGAGCACAACTCCTGGCGGGTCGAGGGGGTGTACCGATGAGCTTCAACAACCCGGTGATGCCGTGGAAGGAGCTCGACCGCACCCTGTCCTGGACCCGGTACGGCGAGCTCGAACTCGCCGAGCGGGAGCAGGGCCCGCCGCGGCCCGCGCCCGAGGGCCCGTTCGTCCCCTACGCCGAGCTGCACGCCCACTCCGCCTACAGCTTTCTGGACGGCGCCTCGTCCCCGCGCGAACTGGTCGCCGAGGCGCTGCGGCTCGGGCTGTCCGCCCTCGCCGTCACCGACCACGACGGGCTCTACGGCGCGGTCCAGCTCGCCCAGGCCGCCAAGGGCACCGGGCTCGCCACCGTGTTCGGCGCCGAGCTCTCGCTGGCCGCCGACCGCGAGGAGCGCACCGGCCACCCGGATCCGCCCGGCGCGCACCTGCTGCTGCTGGCCCGCGACGCCGACGGCTACCGCTCGCTGTCCAAGGCGATCGGCGACGCGCACCTGCGCGGCGAGGGCAAGAACCGCGCCGTGTACGAGCTCGAAGATCTCGCGGCCCGCGCGGACGGCCGCTGGGTCGTGCTCACCGGCTGCCGCAAGGGGTCGGTCCCGCGCGCGCTCGCCGAGGGCGGCTGGGAGGCGGCGGGCCGCGAGCTCGAGCGGTTGCGGGCCCTGTTCGGCCGGGACAACGTGGCCGTCGAGCTGGTCGACCACGACATGCCGGGCGACGACGCGCGCAACAACGCCTTGGCCACGCTCGCCGAACGCCACCACGCCCTGACGATCGCGACCAACCAGGTGCACTACGCGCGCCCCGACGGCTTCCTCACCGGCTGCGCGCTCGCCGCCCTGCGCGCCCGCCGCACCCTGGACGAGATCGACGGCTGGCTGCCGCCCGGACCCACCGCGCACCTGCGCTCCGGCGCCGAGATGGCCGAGCGCTTCGCCCGCTTCCCCGGCATCCTGCGGCGCACCGTCGCGCTGGCCGCCGAGTGCGCCTTCGACTTCTCCGCCGTCGTCCCGTCCCTGCCCGTGATCAAGCTGCCCGAGGGATACGAGCACGAATTCGACTGGCTGCGCGCCGTCGTCATGGCCGGCGCCGAGGACCGCTACGGCACCCGGGTCCAGCGCCCGGACGCCTACAAGCAGCTGGACTACGAGCTCGGCATGATCTCGAAGTACGGCTACTCCGGCTACTTCCTCATCGTGTATCAGATCACGAAGTTCTGCCGCGACAACGACATCCTGGCCCAGGGCCGGGGCTCCGCCGCGAACTCGGCGGTCTGCTACGCCCTCGGGATCACCGCCGTCGACCCGGTCGGGTTCAAACTCGTCTTCGAGCGCTTCCTCAGCCCGGAGCGCGAGGGCTACCCGGACATCGACGTGGACATCGAGTCGGGCCGCCGCGAGGAGGTCATCCAGCACGTCTATCAGAAGTACGGCCGCGCCTACGCCGCGCAGGTCTCCAACGTCATCACCTACCGGGGACGGATGGCCGTGCGCGACGCGGCCCGGGTGCTCGGCTACGCCCCCGGCGCGCAGGACGCCTGGTCCCGGCAGCTCGGCCCGTACTCCGGCGCGATGGACGTCGCCGACGCCGCGGCCGCGCTCCCGGCCGACGTGCGCGACCTCGCGGGCCGCCTGCACGGACTGCCCCGGCACCTCGGCATCCACTCCGGCGGCATGGTGCTGTGTGACCGGCCCGTCGCCGAGGTGGTCCCGACCGAGTGGGCGCGGATGGAGAACCGCTCGGTGCTGCAGTGGGACAAGGACGACTGCGCCGACGCCGGGCTGATCAAGATCGACCTGCTCGGCCTCGGCATGCTCAGCGCCCTGCACGACTGCTTCGACCTGGTCCGCGAGCACCACGGGGTCGAGATGGGCCTGCACACGGTGCCGGAGGAGGATTCGGCGGTCTACGACATGCTCTGCGCGGCCGACTCGATCGGCGTCTTCCAGGTCGAGTCCCGGGCCCAGATGGCGACCCTCCCGCGGCTCAGGCCCCGGGAGTTCTACGACCTCGTGGTCGAGATCGCGCTGATCCGCCCCGGGCCCATCCAGGGCGGCGCCGTGCACCCGTACATGCGGCGCCGCGCCGGGAAGGAGAAGGCGGATCCGCCGCATCCGCTGCTCGAGGGACCGCTGAAGCGGACCCTCGGCGTGCCGCTGTTCCAGGAGCAGGTGATGCAGATGGCCGTCGAGGCGGCCGGATTCGCCCCCGTGCAGGCGGATCAGCTGCGCCGCGCGATGAGCGCCAAGCGCTCCACCGAGCGGATGCACGCCCTGCGCGGCCAGCTGATGTCCGGGATGGCGGCCAAGGGCATCACCGGCGAGCTGGCCGAGGACATCTACCAGAAGCTGGAGGCCTTCTCGTCCTACGGCTTCCCCGAATCGCACTCGATCTCCTTCGCCTACCTGGTGTATGCGAGCTCTTATCTCAAGCGGCACTACCCGGCCGCGTTCACCGCCGCGCTGCTCAACAACCAGCCGATGGGCTTCTACAGCCCGGCGACCCTGGTCGGCGACGCCCGGCGGCACGGGGTCACGGTGCGCGGCCCGGACGCGAACGCCTCGCTGAGCAAGGCCTCGCTGGAACCCGCGCCCGAGCCCTACGCGCCGAAGCACGAATTCGCCTCCGCGATCCCGCAGCCCGCGATCCGGCTCGGCCTCGGCACCATCCGCGATCTCGGTGAAACAGCGGCCGATCGGGTGATCGCGGAGCGCGAGGAGCACGGGCCGTTCCTCCATCTGGAGGACTTCGTCCGGCGCACGGGGCTGGCGGCGGCGCCCCTGGAGGCGCTGGCCACGGCCGGGGCGTTCGGCTGCTTCGGGCTGACCCGCCGTCAGGCCCTCTGGCAGGCCGGGGCGCTCGCCGGAACGCACGCCGGGCAGCTGCCGGGCACCGCGGGCGTGGACCGGATCCCGGAGCTGCCCCCGATGACCGTCGTCGAGCAGACCTTCGCCGACCTGTGGGCCGGCGGGGCCTCCCCGGACTCGCACCCCATCGCGCACGTCCGCGAGCAACTGGACGCCTCCGGCCACATCCGGCTCGGCGACCTCCCGCAGGTCCCGGACGGCGGCTCCGTGCACGTCGCCGGGATCGTCACCCACCGCCAGCGCCCCCCGACGGCCGGCGGGGTCTGCTTCCTGTCGCTGGAGGACGAGACGGGCCTGGCGAACATCGTCTGCTCGCCGGGGGTCTGGGAGCGCTACAAGAAGGCCGGGCTGAACCACGCGGCGCTGCGCATCATCGGCCGCCTGGAGCGCTCCGACCACGGCAAGGGCGCCATCAACGTCGTCGCGCAGCGGCTCGAGCCGCTGATCGTCGACGCCCAGCCGGAGAAGATGCGCGGGAGGTACTTCCGCTAGGCCGCTAGCCCTGCGGCCGTCGTCAGCCCGCTGGCTTCGTCAGTCCGCACCCATCGCGGACCACGCGTCGGCGACGATCGTGCGCAGGTCGGAGTGCTCCGGAACCCAGCCGAGGTCCGCGCGG
>DASTAE010000237.1:0-9985 GCA_035712985.1 Actinospica sp. | reverse complement strand
CGGGGTGCCCTCGGGATGCCAGTAGTGCACGTCGTAGTGCGCCCAGTCCATGACGCCCTCGTAGGTGCCGAGCTTGCCGGAGTCGGGGCGCAGCGGGCCGCCGTCGAGCACGTCGATGAACCAGCGGTACTCGTTGTACTGGCTGTTGTCCGCGTTGTCGCCGGTGCTCACCGCGAACGCGATCGGCAGGCCGCAGACCGGGCCGACGCCGATCTCGTTGATCCGCCGCACCATCGAGTCCGCGACGTGAACGGAGAGCATCTCGTTCGTGCGGTAGGAGCCGGTCACGTTGGCGAGCCCGGCGAAGCGCGAGCCCGGATCGTTGTACCGGTCGAGGACTTCGACGCGCGCCGGGGACTGGTGGTCGACCAGGTGCACGTCGGTCAACTGGGCGAACGCGAGCAGCGGACGGGGAACGGCGGGCGCGGCGGGCCGCGCGGCCAATTCCGTGCGCAGGATATGGGCCTCGCCCGGGCCCGGAACGATCGGCCGGAAGCCGCCCTCGCCGGGCGGACCGGCCAACAGCGTGCGCTCGATCGTGGTCCCCCGCGGCGCGATCGGCGCCACCCTGCTGAACGTCGCTTCGTTCACGGGGATGTCCGTCCCCTGATGGCATGCTCGCGAAACCCACGCCGCACCGTGGGTTCCGCGAGCGCGACTCTTCGCCTCTTTAGAAGGCCGCCTCGTCCAGGTCCATCAGCGACAGGTCGGTCGCCTCGACCACGCCGCGGGTCGTGGTCAGGTGCGGCAGGATGTTGCCCGCGAACCACTTGGCCGCGGCGATCTTGCCGCTGTAGAAGGCGACGTCCTTCTCCGGGGCGCCGGCGGCCAGCCGCTCCTGGGCGATCGCGGCCTGGCGCAGCAGCAGCCAGGAGACGATCAGGTCGCCCGCGGCGAACAGGAAGGTCGTGGTGGACTGCGCGGCCACGTGGATCTGCCGCGGCTCCTCCATCGCCTTCGCGGCCTGGGTGAACAGCGTGTTCAGGATCGCCTCGACGTCGGCGAGTCCGGTGGCCAGCCGCTCGCGGGCCGGGGCGAGCGTGTCGCCGCCGGGGGCCGCGGCCAGGAAGGCCTCGATCTCGTTCTTCACGCCGGTCAGCGCCTGGCCCTGGTCCTTGACGATCTTCCGGAAGAAGAAGTCCAGGCCCTGGATCGCCGTGGTGCCCTCGTAGAGGGTGTCGATCTTGGCGTCCCTGATGTACTGCTCGATCGGGTAGTCCTGCAGGAAGCCGGAGCCGCCGAGGGTCTGCAGCGAGCGGGCCAGCTGCTCGTAGGACTTCTCCGAGCCGTAGCCCTTGACCAGCGGGAGCAGGAAGTCGTTGATCCGCTCGGCCTGCTCGTCGCGCTCGCCGCGGGCCTGCGCCGCCCAGACCTTGTTCTGGAAGGAGGCGGCGTAGAACACCAGCGCGCGCATGCCCTCGGCGTAGGCCTTCTGCTGCATGAGCTCGCGGCGCACGTCCGCGTGGTGCGTGATCGTCACCCGCGGGGCTGCCTTGTTGGCGGACTCGGCCAGGTCGGCGCCCTGGACGCGGTTCTTGGCGTACTCGAGTGCGTTCAGGTAGCCGGTGGACAGGGTGGCGATGGCCTTGGTGCCGACCATCATCCGGGCCATCTCGATGACCTGGAACATCTGCGCGATGCCGTTGTGCACCTCGCCGACCAGCCAGCCCTTGGCCGGGCGCTTCTCGCCGAAGGTCACCTCGCAGGTGTTGGAGACCTTCAGGCCCATCTTGTGCTCGACATTGGTGACGTAGGCGCCGTTGCGCTCGCCGAGCTCGCCCGAGTCCCAGTCGAAGTCGAACTTCGGCACGATGAACAGCGACAGCCCCTTGGTGCCGGGGCCGGCGCCCTCGGGGCGGGCCAGCACCAGGTGGATGATGTTGTCGGACAGGTCGTGCTCGCCCGAGGTGATGAAGCGCTTGACGCCGGTGATGTGCCAGGAACCGTCCGCCTGCTTGACGGCCTTGGTCCGGCCCGCGCCCACGTCGGAGCCCGCGTCCGGCTCGGTGAGCACCATCGTGGCGCCCCAGCCGTTCTCCACCATCCGCTGCGCGATCTTGCGCTGCTCGACGGTGCCGTTCTGGTAGACGATCCGGGCGAACGGCGCGGTGCACGCGTACATCCAGACCGCCGGGTTCGCGCCGAGCACCAGCTCGCCGAGGGCCCAGATCAGCGCGGGCGGGGCCGGGGTGCCGCCGAGGTCCTCGGGCAGGCCGAGCCGCCAGAACTCGGTGTCCATGAACGCCTTGTAGGAGCGCTTGAAGGCCTCTGGCAGCGGCGCGGTGCTGGTCGCCGGGTCGAAGACCGGGGGATTACGGTCGGACTCGACGAAGGAGTCGGCCAGGTCGGTGGTCGCGATCTTCTCCATCTGGGAGAGGACGTCGCGCGCGGTCTCCACGTCTACCTCGGGGTAGTCCGCGGAACCGAAGGTCTCCGAGCCGCCGAAGACGTCGAAGAGGTTGAACTCGATATCCCGCAGGTTCGCCTTGTAGTGCCCCATGAACTGGTCCTTCGCATTGGAGGCCGTGTCTGCCCTGAACGTGTACCCGGTAGTAACCAATAATGCTACCCGTCGGTAACTTCGCGCAAGGTGCGCCCGCTCACGTACGCTCTACGAACGTGTACGGGTATCCGGGAGACGAGAACGGCGGGTCGCAGATCCTGCAGCCCTCGCTGGCCGACGCCATCCGCGCCTTCGCGACCGGTTCGATCGGTCCGGAGGACTTCCACGCGGTGTTCACCGTGTCGAAGATCTACTGCCCGCGCGGCGAGCGCCCGGGCTTTCTGGCGCTGCACGACACCCCGCAGCCGGTCATCCCGATGTTCTCCTCGCTGGTCGAGCTGCGCCGCTACTCCGGCGAGAAGGCCAG
Organism: Actinospica sp.; assembly: GCA_035712985.1. Classification (GTDB taxonomy): domain Bacteria; phylum Actinomycetota; class Actinomycetes; order Streptomycetales; family Catenulisporaceae; genus Actinospica. Next base: position 7,115 of record DASTAE010000237.1, on the reverse strand, counting down.
GCACTTCGTGGTCACCGGCGCCGAGGTCCTCGACCTGCTGCCCGGCGGCTACGGCATGATCCTCGACATCGAGGGCGAGCACCGGGTGGTCTTCGACGCGCAGGCCGTCGAGCAGATGATCGACTACACGATGAAGCGGATGTACGGCTGAGCAGGTAGCCATGAGGCCATAAGCGGGCTACCGTACTGACACCGCGTCAATCGAGGGGTCGCCATGTCCGAGTCCGGCCTGCTCGGCGAACTGCTGAAGCATCAGCTCGGCCGTGCGCCGCTGGGTACCGCACTGCAGTACGGCCAGCACAAGCTGAGCTGGCGGAAGCTCGACTCGCGGGTCCGCCGCGCCGCCACCGGCCTGCGCGCCGCCATGGTGCGCCCCGGCGACCACATCGGCGTGCTCTCGCCGAACCACCCGGCGTGCATCGAGGCGCTGTTCGCCGCCGCGCTCACCGGCACCACCGCGGTGCTGGTCAACTGGTGGCTGCCGGAGGACGAGATCACCGCGATCCTGCGCGAGAAGCAGGTGAAGGTGCTGTTCGTGGCGACCGAGCTCGGCGAGATGTTCGAGCGGATCCGCCCGCAGCTCGACGAACTCGACTCGGTCGTGATGATCGGCCGGCCGACCGGCAACCCGTACGCCTCCGACGACTACGAGCTCTGGCTCGAGCTGCACGAGACCGGCGAGGGCATGTACGAGGCCGCGCAGTTCCACCCGCACGTGGACGACCCGATCCTGCAGGTCGAGGAGGCGGACGGCGAGCACCTGGCCCTCAGCCACCGCACCCTGCAGCTGGCCGTGGCCGCCGAGCCGCCCGCGGTCGGCGAGAGCAAGGTGGTCTCCGAGCCGCTGTTCCGGATCGGGGGCATGGCCGCCGCGCTGCACGGGCTGCGCGAGGGGCTGCGCACGATCCTGGAGCATTCGGAGCCCGTCGAGGGGATCTGACGGCGCATCGTACGGCGTCCGCGCGGTCCGCGCGCGGACTGATGGTCATTTGAGTGGATCAGCGAACGACACGCGCCGGCTTCGTCCGGCTCCGGCGTGTCCGATGCTTATCGTCCCGGTGTGGATACGCCGCGCCTAATCCGTCAGACCCCTGCCCGGGGCCTCGTGCTCGCCGCCGTGCTGCTGGCCGCCACGGCCGTGGCCGCGCCGGCCGAGGCAGCGACCCCCAGCCCGCGCGTGGTCAGCGTGACGGGCTTCGACACCTGCTCGGCGCCCTCGCTCGGCGCCATGCAGACCTGGTACCGGTACACCACGTACCGGGCCGTCGGGGTGTACATCGGCGGCGGCGACCGGGCCTGCCCGGCCGGGAACCTGACCCCGGGCTGGGTCGGCGCGGTCTCCGCCGAGGGCTGGTCGCTGATCCCGATCTACGTCGGGCTGCAGCCGCCCTGCGTGCTCGCCAAGAAGCTGAAGAAGATGTCCCCGGCCTCGGCCGCGCAGCAGGGCGCGGCCGAGGCGGACGACGCGGCGAACCAGGCGGCCGCGTACGGGATGGCGGCCGGCAGCCCGGTCTACTTCGACCTCGAGGCCTTCAAGGAGACGGACCAGGGCTGCGCGACCGCGGTCATGACCTATCTGAGCGCCTGGACCAGGGAGTTGCACGCGCGGGGTTACTACTCGGGGGTCTACGGCTCGGCCGACTCCGGGATGGCCTCGCTCGCCTCGGCCGTGCAGACCCAGTCCTCCTTCGCCGCCCCCGACGCCATCTGGATCGCGCGCTGGGACAAGCAGGAGCGGACCGGCGACGGCTCGGTGCCCGACCCGATGTGGAGCCGGCACCAGCGGATCAAGCAGTTCCAGGGCGGGCACGTGGAGAAGCACGGCGGCGTCTCGATCGAGATCGACGGGGACTACCTGGACGGACCGGTCGCCCGGGTGCGCTAGGAACGTCGGGGGAATGGGGGCCGGATCAGGGAGCGGGTCGAGAGCCATCGGCCCGCGAGCCCGGCCGGCATTCCCCCGACACGCCATGAGCCCGGCTGACGAAGCGTCAGCCGGGCTCATGGCGTGTCCGGTTACCAGCTCTGGTCGGGGCGGGCCTGCGGCCGGCCCTGGGGGCGGCCGTAGGGGTCGTCCTCGTACTCGGGGCGCGGCGCCGGACGCTGCGGCGGGCGTCCCGGCTGGCCCTGCTGCGGCGGGTAGCCGCCCTGCTGGCGCGGCTGCGGGCGCATCGGCTGCGCCGGACGCTGCTGCGGATAGCCGCCGCTGCCGCCCGGGCCGCCGCCGGGCATGCCCTGGCCGCGCGGCGGGATCGCGGGCCCGCGCTGCGCCGGGGGCATCCCGTAGCCGTCGGCCGGGATCTGCGGCAGCACCGTGGTGGCGCCCGCGGCCGGGGCGCCGTACGGCGAGCCGTAGGGGTCGTTCGAGGTCTGATAGCCGCCGCTCTGGTACCCCGGGGAGTCGTAGCCCCCGGTGGCGCCGAGGCCGACCCCGGCAGCGCTCTGCGCGAGGCCCGCGGCGTACCCGGCCACGGCGTTCTGCTGGCTGGAGGAGAGCGAGTCGTCCAGGCTCATCCCGAGCGGGTCGTCCGCGATCGCCTTGCGGGCCAGCTCGCCCACGCACAGCGCGAGCTCGGTGGCGAGGTCGAGGGCGCGCGAGGTGTGCGCGTTCTCCCGCATCCACCAGCAGGCGATCTGCACGATCGAGCCGGCGGCGTGCGGGCACAGGATGATGGCGGAGCGGATCTGCACGGGGCGCGGAGAGCCGCCGCTGACCCGGAACCAGACGCCCTCGCGGAAGCCGAGGGCGGGCTGGCCGACGGAGTCGGGGAGTACCACCTGGTACTGCCGCTCGAGCTCGCGGATCGACTGGTCGTACGGCGGCAGACTCATGCGCGTGCCGTCGCGCGGAGGATGGGTGGGTACGTCATGACGCCGCCTCAGACTAGCCGCTTGTCGGGGTGGATACCGGCGTGTAGGGGGTGCGCAAGGTATCTGGTCCGAAGGTACTCAACAAGTCCGGTTTCCAACAGTCCCCCCACTCGTGCTGTTGTCCCATCGCTACGTTCGCGACCCGACCAACCGGACCAATGCGGACGTAACTTCGGGATCGACGATGGTATTACGGGGCGATCTTGGCTAGCAGGTCGCCGATCCGGCCGGCCGGCTCCGCGTCGGTGGCCCGCTCGGTCAGGTACAGGGAGTCGAGGCCGCCCGCGTCCGAGCCCTCCGCGGTGTAGACCACGAGCGGGGTGCGGGCGAGCAGTCCGCGGTCGCGCAGCCAGTCCACGACGCCGACCCGGCGGCGCCGGATCTGCATCAGGTCGAGCAGCACGAGATCGGGCGGGGAGGCCACGGCGGACTCCCGGCTCTCCGCGTCCGTGGTCGCGCGCGCCACCTGCATGCCCTGGGCCTCCAGGATGTCGGTGATCGCGTCGGCCAGGTCGGGGCGCGCCTCGACCAGCAGCACCCGCGGCAGCCGCACCTCGGTCGGGCACAGCGCGGTGAGCAGCAGCGAGGGGTCGGGGCCGAGCTCGCGCGCGTCCGGCGAGCGGCCGATCCCGGCCGTGACCAGCAGCGGGAGCCCCGCCTTGGTCGCCGCGGCGCGCACCTCGCGCAGGCCGCGCCGGGTGATCGGCGCGGAGATCGGGTCCACGAAGACGGCGAAGGGGTGCGGGGCGCCGCCGCCGTTCGCGACCAGCGTCTGCAGCCGCTCCGGCTGGCCGAGCGAGACCGGCTCGTAGCCGCGGGCGCGCAGCAGTTCGCCGGTGTCCCGGTCCGGGTCCGGCCAGAGCAGCAGGCGGGGCGCGGCGGCCCCGGGCTCGCGCTCGGCCTCCGGCTCCTCGGGCTCCGCGGCGGCGGGGGCCGCCGCGGGCAGCGCGTAGGTGCGCCGGCCGACCGGGATCACGGCCGGCGCGGGCGGCTCCGGCGCCGGGGTCTGCACCGGCACCGACACCGTGGGCGGCGGGCTCGGCTTGACGATCGGCAGCGAGGAGGACGAGGACTCGGCGGCCTCCGGCTCGGACTGCGCGCCTCGGCGCCGGCCGCGCGGCGGGTTGCCGGTGCTCGGCGCCACGTAGGACGGCGGCTGCATCAGGTCGGGCATCCGCTGGGTGGCGTCCGGCTCGGGCGTCGCGTCCTGCTGCGGTTCCTCCTCGGCGGGCTGCCAGGGCTGCGGATCGTGCGGCGGCTCGGGCTCGGGCGCGGCGGTCGGCGGCGCTGCCGGGATCGGCGCGGGCGCGGCCGGCGCCGGGACCTCGAGCGCGTCCGCGCTCTGCTCCAGCGGGTCGTCCTCGCGCACCGGCACGATCCATTGCGTGTCGGTCGGCGCGAGGCCGTCCGGCGCGGGCTCCGAGGTGAGGCTGCGATCCGGCTTCGACCAGACGTCGCCGGTCGGCATCGGCTTGCTGGGCCGCAGATCCGCGATCGAGCCGACTGAGCCGACCGAGCCGACCGAGCGGGCCAGCGTGGACCGGGACTGCGCCGGGATCCTGGCCTGCAGCTCGGCGTTGTCCGCGGCGGGCGCGGCCCGGCGGCGGCGCGAGCCGTGCGGCGCCTGCTGCCCCTCGGTCTCGGCCGCCTCGGCGGCCTGCGGCTCCGGGAGTTCCGCGGGCTCGGCGGCGCGCGCGGCCGGGGCCGCGGGCTCGGCGACGGCGGTGGCCGGGCTCTTCACCGCGGCCGCGCCGAAGGAGCCGGGCCGCCTGCGGGTGTTGGCGATCGCGTTCCCCGAGGCGCCGCGCACCCGGGTCGGCAGCGCCGAGCGGACCGGGCCCGGGGCGGGCTTGGGCTGCTCCGGCTTCGCCGGGCGCTCCGGACGGTTCGGCTGGTCGACCGGCACCTCGATCACGTGCGTGTTGCCCTTGCCGGCGATCCGGTGCGTGGTCACGGTGCCGCCGTGCCGGGTCGCGATGGCCTGCGCGATCGGCAGGTGCAGCGGGCCGCCGCCGGTGTGCGGTCCGCGGATCTCGATCCTGGCCAGCGCGCCGCGCCGGGCCGCCGTCACCACGATCTTGCCGCCCACCGGGGAGACCGAGACCATGTCGGCCAGCAGGTGTGTCAGAAGTTTGACGAACAGTTCGCCGTCGAGGTCCACCTCGACCTCGGCGCAGTGCGCGGTGATCTCGACGCCGGAGGCCGCGGCGGCGGGGGCGGTGGCGTCCACCGCGGCGTCGACGATGTCGCCGAGCTGCACGGTCTCCGGCGCGTACTCCAGCGTGCCGAGCACCGACTGCTGGAAGTCCACGACGTCCGCGGCCAGCGTGGTCAGCTGGTCGAGGTCGGCGCCGGCCTCCTCGAGCATCGGCAGCGTGGCCGAGCCGTAGCCGCTCGCCGCGTATTCGGACTCGGCGTAGTCGGCGATCTCGCGCAGCCGGGCCGCGAGGTCGACCAGCGAGCCGCGCAGATCCTTGTCGAGCACGTGGGTGAGCTCGGCGGCCTGCCGGGCGGCGGCGCGCGCGGCGCTGTTGTCCACGAACGTCATCACCGCGCCGATGATGTTCTCGCCCTCGTAGACGGGAGCGGTGGTCAAATCCACGTAAACAGGCCCGCCGTCGTTGCGCCAGAGTACGCAGTCCACGGCGCGGTGCTTGGCGCCGGTGCGCACGCTGTCCAGCAGCGGGCTCTCGGATTCGGGCAGCGGGGTGCCGTCGGCGCGGGAGTGGGTGAGCAGCTCGTGCACGCTCTGGCCGCCCATGTCGGCCGCCCGGTAGCGCAGTATCTTCGCGCCGGCCGGGTTCACCAGCACGATCCGGCCCTCGTGGTCGACCCCGATGATGCCCTCGGAGGCGGCGCGCAGGATCAGCTCGATCTGCCGCTGCTGCCGGCGCAGCTCCGCCTCGACGTCCAGCACGCCGGTCAGATCGCGCACGACGAGCAGCCCGAGCTCGGACTCGTCCTCCTCGGTGAGCTCGGCCGTGGTGACCTCGGCCGGGAAGACGCTGCCGTCGGTGCGCCGCGCCGCCATCCGCTCCGGCGGGCGCCGCACCGGGCCGCTGACCAGGTCGCGCGGGTCCAGCGGGGCCGATCCGGCGGGCAGGGCCGCGGGGCCGGTGCCGGGCCTGGCCACGGCGCGGCCGATTCCGGGCAGCAGTTCCGCGATCGGCTTGCCCAGCAGGCGCTCCGCGCTCTCGCCCTCGAACAGGACGAGCGCGGCCGCGTTGGCGTTGACCACGGACCCTGAGGCGTCGACCAGCAAGAGCGCGTCGGGGAGCGCGTCGAGTATCGCGGCGAGCCGAGCGGCGCCCCGGACCGGGGTTCGGTTTGTGGGGCCCACCGGGACGTCCCTCCAGTCGCGCTTGTGCGTTCCGCCGTGGGTCCGACTATCCCATATGTCGGCCGCGGGCGGGAGAATCTCTCCACAGCGCGACAGGTCGCCACAGCCCCGGAGTAGGGTTCGCGCGGCAGGTTACCCGGGTTCAAGGCCCGTGGGAACCCCCACTCGCGATCTTTGAGCAGCCCGGCGTGTCGCCCTTGATCCACATCTGTATATAGGAGCCCTGATTAATGGTTCGGATTCTCCGGGCCCTAAACGAAAACGCCCGCACGGGGCGGGCGTCTCCAGGAGCGGAGGCTGAGGGATTTGAACCCTCGATGGGCTTGAGACCCAAACCGCATTAGCAGTGCGGCGCCATAGACCGGACTAGGCGAAGCCTCCAACTTCCCGCACAGCATACCCGGCCCGGTCGCCGGGCACCAAAATCTTTCGGCGGATCCCTAGTCCTTCGGCAGCGGGTGGTCCCCCAGGTCGGCCGCCGCGAGCTCGGCGTAGGGGGTCCAGCGCAGGTCGGAGGCCTCGTGGTTCAGCCGGATCACGGCTCCGGGGAGCATCCGGAAGGCGTAGCGGAAGTCGAAGTGGTGGTGCATCGGCTCGGAGCGGGCGTCGTTCGCCGGGATGCCGTGCACCGAGATGTGCACCGGCAGGGCGTCCTCGCCGCCGATCCGCTCCACGTCCTGCGCACCGACCCCGCACTCCTCGGCCAGCTCCCGCAGCGCCGCGCCGACCAGCGACTTGTCCTCCGGCTCGCAGTGCCCGCCCGGGGTGAGCCAGCCGCCCAGCACGCCGTGCTTGATCTGGAGCACCCGGTCCTCTGCGTCGAGCAGCACTATCCCGGCCGTGACGTGCGCCGGATAGCGCCGCCGCGAAGTGAAGTCGAAACCCTTCGCGAGCGTCTCGAGAA
>DASTAE010000236.1:0-47743 GCA_035712985.1 Actinospica sp. | reverse complement strand
GCGCAGTCCCTGCAGCTGACCTCCTACACCGAGGACATGCGGGCCCAGGGCCTGGAGCCGACCTCGCGGCTGCTGGACATGAGCTGGGTGCTCGCCGACGACGACCTCGCCGAGCGGCTCGTGGTCAAGCCGGGCTCGCGGGTGCTGCGGATCGAGCGGCTGCGCATGGCCAACGGCGAGCCGATGGCGATCGAGACCACGCACCTGTCCGCCAAGCGCTTCCCCGGGCTGCGCCGCCACCTGGCGAAGTACACCTCTCTCTACACGGCGCTCGCGACCGAGTACGGAGTGCATCTGGCCGAGGCGGAGGAGACGATCGAGACCGCGCTGGCCACGCCGCGCGAGGCGGCGCTGCTGGGCACGGACACCGGCCTGCCGATGCTGCTGCTGTCCCGGCACTCCTTGGACGGCGACGGCGAGCCGGTGGAGTGGGTGCGCTCGATCTACCGAGGCGACCGGTACAAGTTCCTGGCCCGGCTGACCCGGCCCGCGGACTGAGCACGAGCAAGCGCGACGAGCACCACGGCGGAATGAGCACCACATGAGCATCCTGATCGTCTCCGGCACCGGCACGGAGATCGGCAAGACCATCGTCACCGCGGCGGTCGCGGCGCTGGCGGCGGCGCGCGGCGGCGGCGTGGCCGTGGTCAAGCCCGCGCAGACCGGCATGGCCCCGGGCGAGGACGGCGACCTCGCGGTCGTCTCCCGGCTGGCCGGGGTCCGCGACACGCACGAGTACGCGCGCTACCCGGACCCGCTCTCCCCCGCGGCGGCCGCGCGGCTCAGCGGCCTGCCCGCGCTGTCCCTGGGCCGGGTCGCGGCGGACGTCAGGAAGCTGAGCGAGGACCGCGCGCTGGTGCTCGTCGAGGGCGCCGGCGGCCTGCTGGTGCGCTACGACGAGGAGGGCGCGACGCTCGCCGACCTGGCGCGCGAGCTCGGGGCGCCGGTGCTCGTCGTCGCCGATCCGAGGCTCGGCACGCTGAACCACACGGCCCTGACCCTCGAGTCCATGGCGGCGCGCGGGGTCGACCTCGCGGGCGTCGTGCTCGGCAGCTGGCCGTACGAGGGCTCCGCCGAGGAGCCGGACCTCGCGATGCGCTGCAACCTCCGCGACCTGGAGACCCTCGCCGCGCGGCCGCTCGCCGGGGCGCTGCCCGCGGGAGCCGGCCGGCTGGACGCGCCGGAGTTCCTGCTCGCCGCGCGGGCCGGTCTCGGGCCGACCCTCGGCGGCTCGTTCGACGCCGCGCGCTTCCGGGCCGCCTGGGGCATGTGACAGAGGCCATACGGCCTGGTGGACGGCCCTCGACCGGTATGAGGCAGAATGGCGCGCGTGACTGAGAACGCGCCCGCCCCCTCCGCCGACATCCTCGCCGTGGCCCGCGAGCAGGTCCTCGAGCAAGGCCGCGGCCTCGACGAGGGGCAGCTGCTCGAGGTCCTCGAACTGCCCGACGAGCGGCTCGAGGAGCTGCTCGGCCTGGCCCACGCGGTGCGCGAGCGCTGGTGCGGCCCCGAGGTGGAGGTCGAGGGGATCGTCTCGGTCAAGACCGGCGGCTGCCCGGAGGACTGCCACTTCTGCTCGCAGTCCGGCCAGTTCACCTCGCCGGTGCGCTCCGCGTGGCTGGACATCCCCTCCCTGGTCGAGGCGGCCAAGGAGACGGCCGCGACCGGGGCCACCGAGTTCTGCATCGTGGCGGCCGTGCGCGGTCCGGACAAGCGGCTGATGTCCCAGATGCGCGAGGGCGTCGCGGCGATCAAGGAGGCGGTGGACATCAACGTGGCCGCCTCGCTCGGCATGCTCAGCCAGGAGCAGGTGGACGAGCTCGCCGAGATGGGCGTGCACCGGTACAACCACAACCTGGAGACGGCGCGCTCGTACTTCACCGAGGTGGTCACCACGCACACCTGGGAGGAGCGCTGGGACACGCTGCGGATGGTGCGCGACGCGGGCATGGAGGTCTGCTGCGGCGGCATCGTCGGCATGGGCGAGACCAGGGCCCAGCGCGCCGAGTTCGCCGCGCAGCTCGCCGAGCTGACCCCGGACGAGGTGCCGCTCAACTTCCTGAACCCGCGTCCCGGCACGCCCTTCGGCGACAAGGAGCCGCTGGAGGCGAAGGAGGCCCTGCGCACGATCGCGGCCTTCCGCCTGGCCCTGCCGCGCACCATCCTGCGCTACGCGGGCGGCCGGGAGATCACCCTCGGCGACCTCGGCACCGAGCAGGGCCTGCTCGGCGGGATCAACGCCGTGATCGTCGGCAACTACCTGACCACCCTCGGCCGCCCGGCGACCGCGGACCTGGAGCTGCTGGACCGGCTCTCCATGCCGGTGAAGGCGCTCTCGGCCACGTTGTAGGCCCCGCGCGGTTCGCGTCGGCGCCCTCCCCTCCCGATGGGCGCCGCCGGCAACCGCGGCGCTCAGCCTGCCGAATCGCCCTACCGCGCGGCTACCGCGCCGGCCGTCAAACCCGTTCCGGTCACGGACGGCATCGGGCTACTATCTGGCTGTCGCGTTCCGGCAACGGGCCGATGGTCGGGAAGGAAGTAGGCTCGGTGCGTTTCGCTCTGCTCGGTCCCGTGCAGGTGCACGGCGACGAAGGTCCCGTGGAGATTCGCGGAACCCTGCGACGCACGCTGCTGGCCGCCCTGCTGCTGCACCACGACGCGGTGGTCTCCGCCGACCGGCTGAGCGACATGATCTGGGGCGAGCGTCCGCCGAGCTCCACCACGACCTCGCTCTACAACCAGATCATGCGGCTGCGCCAGGCCCTCGGCCCGGACGCCGAGCGGATCCAGGCCGTCGCCCCGGGCTATCTGATCCACGTCGAGCCGGACGAGCTGGACCTCGACGAGTTCTCCCGGCTGTGCGCGCAGGGCCGGCAGGCCGCGGCCGAGGCCGACTGGGCGCGCTCCGCGGCCCGCTACGCCGCGGCGCTCGGCCTGTGGCGCGGCGAGATGCTGGTGGACGTGCCGACGCTGCTCGACCACGCGTCCGTGCACCATTTCGCCGAGGACCGGCTGCTAGCGCTGCAGGGCCGGATCGAGGCGGACCTCAACCTCGGCCGGCACGACGAGCTCATCGGCGAACTCAGGACCCTGGCGGTTTCGCACCAGCTGCGCGAGGCCTTCCACGCTCAGCTGATGCTGGCGCTCTACCGGGCCGGACGGCAGGCCGACGCGCTGGCCGTCTACCGGGACCTGCGGCGCGCCACGGTCGACGAGCTCGGCGTGGAGCCGGGCGCGGCGGTCCAGGCGCTGCACGCCGACATCCTCGACTCGGCCGCCTCGCTCAGCCTGCCGAAGCAGGGCCCCGCCGGCGCGGCGGCGACCGGGAGCCCGACGCCGCCCCGGCACGCGCCGCGGCAGCTGCCGGTGGACGCGCGGCTGTTCGCCGGTCGCTCCGCGGAGCTCGACGAGCTGGTCGGGCTGGCCGAGAGCACGGACGGCGAGGCCGGGATGTTCGTGATCTCGGCGATCAACGGCATGGCCGGAATCGGCAAGACCGCGCTGGCGGTGCGCTCCGGGCACCGGCTCGCCGAGCGCTTCCCGGACGGCCAGCTGTTCATCGACCTGCGCGGCTACGACGCCGAACTCGCGCCGCTCGGCCCCGAGGACGCGCTGGACTACCTGCTGCGCTCGCTCGGCGTCGAGCCGCGCGCGATCCCCGCCGACCCGAACGAGCGCGCGGCGCTCTACCGCTCCCGGCTGGCCGGCACCCGGACCATGATCCTGCTGGACAACGCGGCGAGCACCGCGCAGGTCCAGCCGCTGCTGCCCGGCACCTCGGGTTGCCTGGTGCTGATCACCAGCCGCAACCGGATGATGGGCCTGGACGACGCGCACTTCTTCGCGCTCGACGCGCTGCTGCCGGCCGAGGCGATCGCGCTGCTGCGGATGGTGGCCGGGGAGAGCCGGATCGCGGCCGACGACCCGGCCGCCCGCGAGCTCGTCGAACTCTGCGGCCTGGTCCCGCTGGCGGTGCGGATCGTCGCGTCCCGGCTGCGGCACCAGCGCGGCGCGAGCACGGCCGGGCTGGTCGCCGAGCTGCGCGCGGAGCCGGACCGGATGATGGAGGGGCTGCGCGACGACGAGCGGAACCTGGCCGCGGTCTTCGAGTCCTCCTACCGCGCCCTGGCCGGGCCCGAGGCGCGGCTGTTCCGGCTGCTCGGCCTGCTGCCCGGCGCCGACCTCGACGCGTACGCCGCCGCCAATCTGCTCGGCGCCCCGGCGGCCGAGGCGCAGCTGCTGCTCGACGCGCTGCTCGACCGGAACCTGGTGGCCGAGCACGCTCCCGGCCGCTACCGGATGCACGACCTGCTGCGCGCGTTCGCCCGCGGGCTCGGCGGCGCGACGGAGGGCGAGCGCGCGGCCCTGGACCGGCTGCTCGACTACTACGAGTTCACCGCGCAGGTCAGCGCGGACCGGCTGGCCCGCCGGGTGCGGCCGCCGTCCGCGATCCGGGCCGGGGCCCCGGCCGTGGTCCGGGAGCTGGGAGACGACGAGGAGTCGGTGGCCTGGATCTCCGCCGAGCGCGGCAACCTGCTGGCCTTCCTCGAGCAGGTCACCGAGCCGCGGCGGGTGGTGAGCCTGACCGCGGCGCTGACCGCCTTCCTCACCGACGAGGTGCCCAAGAACCGGCAGCTCGCCCTGCACGAGGCGGCGGTGGCGGCGGCCGACGAGGCGGGCCGCGGGGCGGAGCAGGCCGAGGCGCTGCTGAACCTGGCGCACGTCTACCGCATCGACGGCAACTTCGACCACGCGATGGAACTGCTCGGCGCGGCCGTGGACGCCTACCGCGGGATCGGCGACACGCTCGGCGAGGCGAACGCGCTGGTCGAGCTCGGCCGCGTGGTCAACCTGCGCGGGAAGCACTCGGACGCCAGCGAGATCCACGAGCGCGCGCTCGGCCGCTACCGGGCGCTCGGCGACCGGCTCGGCGAGGCAGACGCGCTCTACGAGCTGGCCCGCGTCGACGCGTTGGTCGGCGAGGCGGCGCGCGCCGAGAGCCGGGCGGGCGAGGCCCTGACGGCGTTTCGGGAGCTCGGCAAGACCCTCGGCGTGGCCCAGGTCCGCGTCGTGCTCGCCAACCTGCGCCGCCGCGCGGGCGACTTCGCCGCGGCGGCCGAGCTGCTCGAGCAGTCCGCGGCCGTGTTCCGCGAGGTCGGCCAGAAGCAGAACGAGTCCAACGTGCTCTGGACGCTCGGCCAGATCCGGCTGTCCCAGGGCGACCTCGAGCAGTCCGCGGTCCTGCTGGAGCGCGCGCTCGGGCTGGCCCGCGAGGTCGGCACCCGGCACGGCGTCGCGGGCTGCCTGGGCGTGCTCGGCACCGTCCGCCTGGCCCAGGGCGACCTCCCCGCCGCGGCCGAGCTGCTGCGCGAGGCCCTGGCCATGTTCGAGGCCATCGGCCACCGCACCGGAGCCGCCTCGGCGCAGATGTACCTGGCCAAGGCCAAGCACCTGTCCGGCGAGCCCGAGGCCGCCCTGGACCTGCTCGACGCCGCGATCGCCGCCTATGAGCACGCCGGCGACAGCGCCGCCCTGGCCGAGGCCTGGATCCTGATGGGCGCCCTCGTCGGGGACACCGCCGACGCCGAGGCGGCCCTCGCCTGGTACCACAGGGCCCTGACACGGGCGCGCGAGGTCGACGCCGCCGCGCTGCAGGCCGAGGCTTTGGAGGGCGTCGCCCGCTGCCTGGCCGAGACCGATCGCGGCCAAGCCGTCGAATCCCAGCGCGAGGCCGTGGCGATCCACCGCCGGCTCTCCGTCCCCGCGCTGGCGACCGCCGAGGCGTACCTCACGGAACTCGAGGGCTGATCCGGCGGCTAGCGGCGGCTGCGGTCGCGGCCGGTCAGCAGGTACACGAGCAGGCCGATGAGGACGAGGATGGCCACGGCCAGCAGGGCCACGACCGCGAGGTTGGTGCCGTGGCCGGTGGGGTCCACGCTCAGGATCTTCGGGCTCTCGGTGGGTGAAAGCACGTCATCGAGGCTAGTGGATCGGGCGGATCTGTGGCGTAGTCGACCTATTCGGCGGGGATGTGCACGGTTTGCAGGAGCTGGTCGACGATGAGCTCCGCGCCTCCCAGCAGCGCCGCGCAGTCCAGGGCGGCGGGGGCCACCGGGACGGGTACGGCGCGCTCCAGGAAGGAGCGCTCGGTCATCTCGGCGGCGATCCGCGCGGAGCTCAGCGGGTAGAGCCGCGCCAGCAGGCCGCCCAGGACGATGCGGTCCGGGTCCAGCAGGTTGATCAGGCCGGCGATGCCGCTGCCCAGCCGGCCCGCCACGTGGTCCACGGCCGCGAGCGCGGCGGGGTCGCCGCGCTCGGCTGCCTCCATCAGGACTCTGGCGCGGTATTCGATGCCGGTCACCGGGGTCTCCGGGAGGAACGCGGCGCGCATCAGGGCCCTGGTGTCGGCGACCAGCTCCAGGCAGCCTCGGGAGCCGCAGGAGCACGGGGGGCCGTCGGGGTCGGCGGTGGTGTGGCCCACCTCCATCGCGTAGCCGCGGGCGCCGCCGAAGACGACGCCCGCGCTGATCAGCGCGCCGCCGATGCCGATGTGCTCGGTCGTCAGGTACAGCAGCTGGTGCGCGCCGCGGCCCGCGCCGTGGCGGTGTTCGGCCAGGGCGGCGAGGTTGGCGTCGTTGCCCACGTGGACGGGCCACGGCTCGTCCAGGCCCTCGCGCACGAGGTCGCGAGTGGGAACGCCGGCCCAGTGCAGGTGGCGCGGTTCCAGGGCGTAGCCGTCCTCGGCGCGCACCGGGGACGGCATGGAGACGCCGACGCCGGCGATGGGCCGGCCGGATTCGCGGCCCAGCTTGCGCAGCAGGCGGCCGATGCGCAGGAAGATCGAGGCCACGTCGGGTCGTGCCTCCACGGGCTCGCGCTCCACCCGCAGCACCTTGCCGCCGAGTTCGACCACCGCGACGTCGAGCGTGTCCACGCGGAGGTGGACGGCGAGGGCCACCGGCGAGGTCGGGGCCACGCGCACGTGGTGCGAGGGACGGCCGGGGCCGGAGGCCGCGGTCTCGCCGCGGCGGGCGCCCGGGCTGTCGTCGACCCGGACCAGGCCGCGGTTGACCAGATCGGTCAGCGCGTACCCGGCGGCCGAGCGGCCGCAGCCGAGTTGCGCGGTCAGTTCGGCCCGCGTCGCCTCGCCGCCGGCGTGGTGCAGCAGGGTCAGCAGCCGCGAGGCGTTGTTCGCGGAATCGTTGCCGTTCGGACCGATGATCGAACTGGACAGGGATGGGCTCACCCCACGATTATGTATTTGTACAGCGCCTGCACAAAACCGCCACGCTCAGAGGGGCACGTCCGTGAACTCCGCCATGCTCATCGGCCTGCTGGCCGGCTCGATGACCACCGCCGCCTGGCTGCCCCAGGTGGCCAAGGCCTTCCGCACCAGGTCCACCCAGGACTTCTCCTGGGGCTGGTTCGCGATGTTCGGCTTCGGGGTGGCGTTCTGGCTGGTCTACGGCTTCGCGATCTCCGCGGTCGCGGTGATCCTGCCGAACGCGCTCACCCTGATGCTGGTGCTGAGCCTGTTCGCGTTGAAGGTGCGGCACGTGCGCACGCTGTGACCCAATTGAAATGCACCGCTTCCGTGGCAAGCCGCCGAATCGCAACTAACCTCCATTGAGATACCCACTGTGACGTAGCTCTCAATGATGGAGGCGCCCATGGCCGGGGGAACCACCACCGCCCCGCCCGGGATCATCACTCCCCTGCGTTTGTTCGCGACCTTCTGCGTCCTGGCGCCCACTGTCGCCGTGATCGCGGTGCCCACCTACAACTCGGCGACGCCCAGGCTCGGCGGTTTCCCGTTCTTCTACTGGTACCAGCTGCTCTGGGTGGTGCTGACCGGCGTCCTGATGGTCGCCGCGTACTGGGCGATGAAGGCGGACGGACGGCGGCGCAAGGCCTTCCGCGCCGCCGCCGATTCCACCGGGACCGACGGCGGGGAGGCGGGGGCATGAGGACCCTGGCTTCCTCGTCCGGCGTGCACGGGGTCGAACTCGGCGTCGTGACGACGCTGTTCGTCCTCGTGGCGGCGCTCGGATTCCTGGCCGCGCGCTGGCGGCGCGGCGGCTCGCAGCAGCATCTGCACGAGTGGGGACTCGGCGGCCGCTCCTTCGGCGGCTTCATCACCTGGTTCCTGATCGGCGGGGATTTGTACACCGCCTATACATTCGTCGCGGTGCCCGCCTCGCTGTTCGCCTCCGGGGCGCTCGGCTTCTTCGCGGTCGGCTACACGATCCTGGTCTGGCCGCTGGTGTTCATCTTCCTGCCGCGGCTGTGGTCGGTCTCCCGCAAGCACGGCTACGTGACCCCGGCCGACTTCGTGGGCGGGCGGCACGGCTCGCGCGCGCTGTCGCTGGCGATCGCCGTCACCGGGATCGTGGCGACGATGCCGTACATCGCGCTGCAGTTGGTCGGCATCCAGTCCGTGCTGTACGTGATGGGCATCGGCTCGTCCAGCTCCTCGTTCGCGCAGGACCTGCCGCTGTTCGTCGCGTTCATCATCCTGGCCGCGTTCACCTACACCTCCGGCCTGCGCGCCCCGGCGATGATCGCCTTCGTCAAGGACCTGCTGATCTACGTGACGATCCTCGTCGCGGTGATCTACATCCCGATGCGGCTCGGCGGCTGGACGCACATCTTCAGCGCCGCGAGCACCAGGCTGGCGACGAAGAACCCCGTGACGCACCTGCCCGCCGGCTCGACGCTGCTCGCGCACGGGAACACCCTGCCGTTCGCCACCCTGGCGATCGGCTCGGCGATGGCGCTGTTCATGTACCCGCACGCGCAGATCGGGGTCCTGGCCACGAAGCAGCGCAGCACGGTGCGCCGCAACGTCTCCGCGCTCACCGTCTACTCGCTGATGCTCGGGTTCGTCGCGCTGCTCGGCTACATGGCCATCGCGGCCGGGTTCACCACCAAGAGCCTCGGCAACAACGCGCAGCACGCGGTCCCGGCTCTGTTCGACGCGATGTTCCCGTCCTGGTTCGCCGGCATCGCGCTGTCCGCGATCGTGATCGGCGCGCTGGTCCCGGCGGCGATCATGTCGATCGCGGCGGCGAACCTGTTCACCCGCAACATCTTCGTGGACTTCATCAAGCCGGACGCCACGCCGAAGCAGCAGACCGACGTGTCCAAGTGGGTCTCCCTGCTGGTCAAGTTCGGCGCGCTGGCCTTCGTGCTGGGCCTGGACGCCACCAGCGCGATCAACTTCCAGCTGCTCGGCGGCGTGCTGATCCTGCAGACCTTCCCGGCGATCGTCGGCGGCCTGTACACGCGCTACTTCCACCGCTGGGCGCTGCTGCTCGGCTGGGCCGCGGGCATCGTGTACGGCGCCGTGGTCGCCTGGCGGCAGTCCTCGGCGACGCAGCACCACTTCGCGAGCCAGGTGGCGCTGATCCCGTGGACGCATCAGAAGGCGTACATCGCCGTGACCGCGCTCGTGGTCAACCTGGTCGTCCTCGTCGTCGCCAACTTCGTGCTCCGCGCGGTCAAGGCCC
Source organism: Actinospica sp. (assembly GCA_035712985.1). Taxonomy (GTDB): domain Bacteria; phylum Actinomycetota; class Actinomycetes; order Streptomycetales; family Catenulisporaceae; genus Actinospica. Next base: position 38,234 of record DASTAE010000236.1, on the reverse strand, counting down.
CGGCGGGAGTCGACGCGACCGCGCCCGCGGACTACGACCACGACCTCGAGCACGAGGAGCCGCTGAAGGTGACGGAGCCCAGCACGTAGGATCGCCGGTATGGATCTGGTGGTGCGCGAGGCGCGGGAGTCGGAGCTCGAGCGGGTCGGCCTGCTGACCGGCGAGGTGTACGAGTCCGAGGGCCTGGCCGGCCCGGAGTACCTGCAGGTGCTGCGCGACGCGCGGGCCCGCTGGGAATCGCCCGCCACCACCCTGCTGGTCGCGTTCGACGACGGTGCCGAGGAGGCGCAGGACCTCCTCGGCACCGTCGTCTACGCGGCGCCCGGCTCGCCCTGGCAGGACCTGGCGACCGGCGCGGAGGCCGAGTTCCGGATGCTGGCCACGGCGCCCCCGGCCCGCGGGCGCGGCGTCGGCGAGGCCCTGGTCCGCGCCTGTATCGAGCGCGCGAAGAAGGCGGGGGCGCCGCGCCTGGTGCTCTCGACCGGGCCGCAGCACCTGGCGGCGCACCGGCTCTACGACCGGCTCGGCTTCGCCCGGACCCCGGAGCGGGACTGGCGGCCGCGCGCCGATCTCGACTTCGTGCTGCGGGCCTACGCTCTGGCGCTCTAGGCCGGCGGCGCGCTCAGGCCGGGTCGCCGTGCGCCGAGCAGCGCGCGCGGTAGCCGGCGGGCAGCACCTGGACGATCAGACGCCTGCGACACTGCGGGCAGTAGCGCGGCGGTTCGAGGACGAGGCGCGCGGCGCAGGCGGGGTGCGCGGTCGGCGCGGGCTCGCCGCAGTGGCCGCAGTAGACGACGGTCTCGGATCCGGTCATGGGACGCTGCGTCAGCCGAGGACGGCGATGACGTCGCCCTCCTGGATCACATCGCCGGGCACGACCTGCACCTCGGTCACCGTGCCGCCGAACTCGCAGAGCACCGGAATCTCCATCTTCATTGACTCCAGCAGCACCAGCGCGGCGCCGGCCTCGACCTCGTCCCCGGCCTGGACGTGCACCTCGGCGACGTTCGCCACCATCTCCGCGCGCACCACTTCGCTCATGCCCGCAGGATACCGGCTACTCGGCCGGGACGAGCCGGGTGAGCGACTCGACGGCGCGCGGGTCGTACGGGTCCCCGATCCCGCGCCGGATTCGTGCCAGGGCCCTGACATGCGCGGACGGCCCCGGCTCCGCGGTGCGCAGGTCCTCGAAGTCGTTGGCCACACGCAGGATCGCCGCGGCCCGCCGCTCGCTCTCGTCGCCCACGGCCTCGTCGTCGCCGACCGCCGCCTCGGAGACCGAGAGCTGGGCGCGGTAGGACAGCGGCTGCGCCTCCAGCACCCGGGCGACCCGGTCGAGCACGCCGGTCTGCCTGACCACCTCGGCGCCGCGGGCCGCCACCTCGGCCGCGACCCACGGCGTGGCCAGCACGGTCGCGCCGCCGGGCAGCGGATCCGCGAGGGAGAGCTGCCCGATGTCGTGCAGCAGCGCGGCGTATTCGAGGTCGAGCAGCTCCGGCTCGGTCAGGTCCAGGTCCCGGCCGATGGCGAGGGCCAGCCGGCACACCCGGCGGGCGTGGCCCGGGTCGGTGTACCCGGCGAGGTCGGTCATCCGGGACAGCGCGCGGATCGTCTGCTGGTAGGTGGCGCGGATCGCCGAGTAGCGGCGCAGCGCGCGCTGCATGACGAGCACCGGCACCGCCGCGATCGGCAGCACCCACAGGCCCAGCGGGTCGGCGGCGAGGGCCACGGCGACGGAGAGCGCGGCGACCGCCGGGCAGACCCGGGCCGTGGCGGCGCACTCCTCGAACCAGCAGCCCAGCAGGCGGCGCAGCGTCCGCGGAACGGCGGCGTGCTGCGGGGGCCTCACCTGGCCCACCGAGGAGTCGCCGTACTCCGAATGGCCCAGCAGCGAGCCGGTCGCGTAGTAGCCCGAGGAGGACGCGAAGACGGCCGCCACGGCCGTGTCCAGCAGCAGCGCGAGCACCGCCATCCCGCCGAGCAGCAGGAGCAGCTGGGTGTGCGTGGCCGCGTGGACGGTCGAGGACAGGGCCGACCGCAGCAGCCAGGCGATGAAGCCGGTCACCCCGATCCGCCGGACGAGGTAGCCGATCGGCGCCGGACGCCCGGCGATGGCCTGCGGGATCGAGCCGATCACGGCGGCGACGGCGACCACGACGATCACCTGGACCGGCCCCCACAGCGCCGGACGGCCGCCGATCGAGGTGGTCAGCGCGTAGCCGAGCGAGGCGGTGGCGGCCAGCGGCGCGTTCTCCCGGCCACCCGGCAGCGTGATCCGCAGCGCCTCGCCGAGCACGATGAGGCCGCCGAAGGCGAAGGCGTCGGGCAGCTGGACCGGGCCGTGCACGAAGAGCTTGAGCACCGCGGCGAGCACGCCGGCGGCCAGCAGGCAGCCGAGCAGCACCGGGGTCGCCACGAAGTGCCGCGGCTGCGCGCGGGTCGACTGCCGGACGGCGCCGTTCACCGGCCCTCCGTCTCGGTGCCCGTGTTCGTCGGGGCGTCGCGCTCCACCGGCCGCTCGCGCACGGCCTGGGCCGGCAGGCCGAGCTCGGGGCGGAAGGGGCCGAGCCGCAGCTCCTCGCGCGGCGCGGGCGCGGTCGCCGCGGCGACCGGCTCCGGCACGCCCTCGGGCTCCGGCGCCTCGGCCATCTCCTCGGGCAGCGGCTCGGGGCCCGGCGCGTAGTCGTCGTTCTGCGGCTTCTCGGCGCCCTCGGCGTCCACGGTGAGCAGCTGGTACGCGGGGTCGTCGTGATCGAACTGCGCGACGACGGCTCCCGGCGGCAGCTCGGCGAGCTCGGGCTGGTTGTTGCGCGCGCCCGGGCAGGCGGTCCCGTCGCCGCGCCACGGGCGTCCGGCCAGCTCGGCGCGGGAGAGCGCGGCGGCGATCGCGTCCACGATGGAGGGGTCGAACTGGGTGCCCACGTTGGCGCGCAGCTCGCCCAGGGCCTCGTCCGAGCCGCGGGCGCCGCGGTAGGAGCGGGTCGAGGTCATCGAGTCGAAGGCGTCGGCCACGGCGATGATCCGCGCGAAGGGCGGGATCCGCATGCCGCGCAGGCCGCTCGGATAGCCGAGGCCGTCCATCCGCTCGTGATGGTGCAGGATCGCGCTGTACGCCTCGTCCAGGAAGGCGATGTCGCGCACCACCTCGACGCCGCGCGAGGGGTGCAGCCGGATCTCCTCGAACTCCTCGTCGTCCAGCCGCCCCGTCTTGCGCAGCAGCCGGGTCGGCACGCCGAGCTTGCCCACGTCGTGCAGGGTCGCCGCGTAGCGCAGCACCTCGACCCGCTCGGGCGGCAGCCGCAGCTCGTCGGCGATCATCTCGCTGATCCTGGCCACCCGCTCGCTGTGCCCGCGGGTGTAGAGGTCCTTGATCTCGACCGCCTGGACCAGGGTTCCGATGATCGCGTCGTGCGCGGTGCGCTGCTCCTCGTACTGGACCGTGGCCCAGCGGGTGACGATCACCGGGCCGAGCAGCACCAGCGCGGCCAGCTCGTCGTAGGACACGCTCCACAGGACCGCCGTGAGCAGGCCGACCAGGGCGTAGGCGATGTTGCGCGGGACCATCCGCAGCTCGAAGTCGCGCCAGGCGGCCCGCGGCGTCTGCCGGCCGACCTGGACCAGGAAGGTCTCGATCAGCGCGGCCGGGACGACGCTGAGCACCAGGACGGCCAGACCTATCGGCAGCAGCGCTCCGGGGAAGTCGGCCTCGGTCAGCACGGTGTGGCCGTTCGCCGCGTGGTAGACCCCGCCCGCCGCGGCCGCCGCCAGGAAGGAGACGGCGCAGGCGAAGGCGACCCGCAGCGGGTCGGCGCGGCGCAGCACCATGCAGGACGAGGAGACGACGCCGGTCAGCCCCGCGGCGCCGGGCGGCAGCAGCACGATCGCGGCCAGCAGCACGGAGACCATCGCGGGGCCGGCCGGGCTCTCCTGCGTGTCCGGCAGCCGGATCGTGAGGTTCAGCAGCACCTGCAGCAGGAGCAGCACCAGGAAGGGGGCGCGGGGCAGGTGCGCCCAGTCCGTGCCGGGCAGCACGCAGGCCGCGGTGACCGCCGCCACGGTGATCACGGCGGTGAAGAAGTACCGTGCGCGCTGCGGCATCCGGTCCGTCCTCGCCAGCCCCGTCGATCGGTCCCTCCGATCGGACTACCGGCTAAGCGTACTGAGCATAGGCGCCGAGAGGGGGCGTAGTCGTGAGGAATTCATTTCATTGAGCGAACGTCGAGAGCCCTGGTCGGCGCGTCGTGAGCACTCGGTCACGACGGCGTCACGGTACGGCGCCGAAACGCCGTTTCGATCAGGCTCTTGAGACGGCTCAGGAGAGCGCAGGGGTCTGCTTCGCGCTCGCCGCGGCGGCCGCGGGCTCGTCCTCGGGCACGCAGCGCCCGTCGACCGAGGCGCCCGCCTGCACCTGGCGGATCTTGGAGAGCACCTTGGCCCGCAGATCCTCCGGGGCGACCTCGGAGCAGCAGCGGTGCACCAGAGACTTGACCGCCTGCTCCAAGCCGTACTCGGCGAGGCACGGGGTGCAGTCGTCCAGGTGCTGCTTCACGGTGGCGAGATCGTCGTCCGCCATCTCGTGATCGATGTACTCATAGACGTGTTCGAGCACCGACGCGCAGTCGTCGTGCGGGTGGCCGCAGCTCATGACACCGTCTCCTTCTGGTTCTCGCCGCCGAAGCCCCTTTGCTTCGCGTAATCGCCCAGCAGATCCCGCAGTTGGCGCCGTCCGCGGTGCAGCCGGGACATCACCGTGCCGATGGGTGTACCCATGATGTCCGCGATCTCCTTGTACGGGAAGCCCTCGACGTCGGCGAGGTACACCGCCATCCGGAAGTCCTCGCCGATGGACTGCAGCGCCTCCTTGACGTCCGAGTCCGGCAGGTGGTCGAGCGCCTCGACCTCGGCCGAGCGCAGCCCGGTGGAGGTGTGCGACTCGGCGCGGTGCAGCTGCCAGTCCTCGATCTCGTCGGTCCCGGCGGACAGCGGCTCGCGCTGCTTCTTCCGGTAGCCGTTGATGAAGGTGTTCGTCAGGATGCGGTACATCCAGGCCTTGAGGTTGGTGCCCGGACGGAACTGGTGGAACGACGCGTACGCCTTGGCGTAGGTCTCCTGCACCAGGTCCTCGGCGTCGGCCGGGTTGCGGGTCATCCGCAGGGCGGCCGAGTAGAGGGCGTCGAGGTACGGCATCGCGTCCCGCTCGAACCTGGCGTCGCGCTCGGCCGGGGTCTCACCCTCCGGAGCGGCGGACTTCGGCTCGGCGGAGACGGCGAGCGTGTCCTCGGCGTCCCTGGACGCCGCCGAACTGCCGTGATCCGCGATCATGCCCACGCGTGCTGCAACCTCCGTAGCGGGCGCAAGGCCACGGCGCTCCCAACCGGCGCCGACCACCTTGACCCCACCCGACTCTAGCCGCTCGGGGGTCGGGTCAACGAGTCGAGGCCGCAGGAACACGTCGTCGGCCGACTGCATGGGCGTTCTCGTCATCAATCCAGGCACGTGGTCTAGAACAGCGTCCCCGGCTCGGTTAATTCCCGGATCAGCTCGGGACCGTTGTTGCGCACGTTGCCGACCTCGGGGCCGACCGGGTGCGCGGTCCACGCGGGGGCGCTGGTCAGGTCCAATAAGGAGCGCACCTGGTCGGCGTCCCGGACGTCCTCGTCGAGCCACGGGTCGAGCGCGTCCCGCGCGACGGTGAGCGGCATCCGGTCGTGGATCTCGGCGAGCGGGCCGAGTGCGGGGCCGGTGAGGATCGAGACGGACCACAGCGGCCGCTGCTCGGCGTCCAGCCAGCGCTCGTAGAGCCCGGCGAAGGCGAGCCGGCCCCCGTCGGCGGCGTGGATGAACATCGGCTGCTTGGCGGCTCCCTCCTTCTTCCACTCGTAGTAGCCGTCGGCGGGCAGCACGCAGCGGCGCCTGGCGAAGGCGGTGCGGAACATCGGCTTCTCGGCGGCGGTCTCGACCCGCGCGTTGAACGCCCGCACCCCGATGCCCGGGTCCTTGGCCCAGGAGGGGACGAGCCCCCAGCGCGCCGTGGACAGGCGCCGCTCGCCCTCGTCCTCGCGCCGCTGCCAGACCACCGGGACCGGCTTGGTCGGGGCGATGTTGTAGTCGGCGGCGAAGGCCGCGGCGAATTCGTCCCCTGCCACGGCCCGGAAGTCGAGCTCCAGCTGCCGGTACGGCGTCGCGACCACATATCTCCCGCACATGTCCCCCATCATCCCCGATACCCTTGGACCATGAGTCGAGATGAGCTGTGGGACGCACCGGTGGCCGCCGACCCGGTCCGGGCCCCGGTCACCGTGCCGGGGTCGAAGTCCGCGACCAACCGCGCGCTGGTGCTGGCCGCGCTGGCGGACGGCCCTTCCACGCTCTACCGCCCGCTGCGCAGCAGGGACACGCTGCTGATGGCCGGGGCGCTGCGGGCCCTGGGCGCCGGAATCGAGGACGGCCCGGACGGATCGTGGCTGGTCACCCCCGCCGAGCGGCTGACCGGCGGCACCGAGGTCGACATGGGCGCCGCGGGCACGGTGATGCGCTTCGTGCCGCCGATCGCCGCGCTGGCCGAGGGCCCGGTCCGCTTCGACGGCGACCCGCGCTCGCACGAGCGTCCGGTCGGCCCGCTGGTGGGCGCGCTGCGCGCGCTCGGCGCCGAGATCGACGACGCCGCGAACCCGGGCCACTTCCCGCTCACCGTGCTCGGCACGGGGGGCCTGCGCGGCGGCGCGGTGGAGATCGACGCGTCGGCCTCCTCGCAGTTCGTCTCCGCGCTGCTGCTGAGCGGCGCGCGCTTCGCCGAGGGGGTGGACGTGCGCCACGTGGGCGGACGGCTGCCCTCGCTGCCCTACATCGGGATGGCCGTGCAGATGGTGCGCGAGGCGGGCGTCGAGGTGGACGACTCGCGTCCTGAGCGCTGGCGGGTGAGCCCCGGCGCGATCAAGCCGGTCACCCAGACCATCGAGCCCGACCTGTCGAACGCGGCCCCCTTCCTGGCCGCGGCCCTGGTCACCGGCGGTACGGTGACGATCGCCGACTGGCCGCGGCAGACCACCCAGCCCGGCGACCGGCTCCGCGAGATCCTCGAGCTCATGGGAGCTTCGTGTGAGTTCACCGAGGCCGGTCTCGAATGCCGCGGCTCGGGCGTCATCCACGGCGTGGACCTGAACCTGGCCGACGAGGCCGAGCTGACCCCGACCATCGCCGCCCTCGCCGCCCTGGCCGACGGCCCCTCCCGGCTGAGCGGCGTGGGCCATATCCGCCTGCACGAGACCGACCGCCTGGCCGCGATCGCCGCCGAGATCAACGGCCTGGGCGGCAGGGTGAAGGAGCTGCCGGAGGAGCTGCTCATCGATCCCGCCCCGCTGCGCGGCGGCGTGTTCCACACCTACGAGGACCACCGCCTGGCCACCGCGGGCGCCGTCCTCGGCCTCGCCGTGCCCGGCGTGCGGGTGCAGGACGTGGCGACGACCGGCAAGACCCTCCCGGACTTCCCCGGCCGCTGGACCGCGCTGCTCGCCGGCCGGGACTACGCGGCGTGAGGCGGCTGAGTTGGTAAGGCGCGGCCGGGACTTCGACGAGGACGACGTCCGGGTCCGGGCGAACCCGCGAGGCTCCCGCCCCCGCACCAAGATCCGTCCCGCGCAGGAGGACGCCGCCGACGCCATGGTCCTCGCCGTGGACCGCGGCCGCTACACCTGCCTCATTCTGTCCGGCGACCGCGAGGGCGCCGAGGTCACCGCGATGAAGGCGCGCGAACTGGGCCGCAAGGGCGTCGTGGTCGGCGACCGCGTCTCCCTGGTCGGCGACCTGCGCGGCGGCCCCGACTCCCTGGCCCGGGTCGTGCGCGTGCAGCCGAGGCGGCACGTCCTGCGCCGCACCGCTGACGACACCGACCCCGTCGAGCGCGTGATCGTGGCCAACGCCGACCAACTGGTGATCGTCACCGCCCTGGCCGACCCCGAGCCCCGCCCCCGCATGATCGACCGCTGCCTGGTTGCGGCCCTCGAGGCGGGCCTGACCACGGTGCTCTGCCTGACCAAGGCGGACCTGGCCGACCCCGCCCCCCTCCTGGCCGCCTACCAGCCCCTGGGCGTCACGGTCGTGGTCACCGAAAGAGCCGGCGACCTGACGGCGCTCCGGAAGGAGCTCGCCGGCAAGACCAGCATCCTGGTAGGCCACTCCGGCGTGGGCAAGAGCACCCTGGTCAACGCCCTGATCCCCGGCGCCGCCCGCGTCACCGGCGTGGTCAACGACGTGACCGGCCGCGGCCGCCACACCTCCACGTCAGCCGTGGCCCTCCGCCTCCCCGAGACCGAGGACCTGGACGGCGGCTGGGTCATCGACACCCCCGGCGTACGCTCGTTCGGCCTAGCCCACGTCTCCCCCGAAGCAGTGGTCGCCGCCTTCCCCGACCTGGCCGCCATCACCGCCGAATGCCCCCGCGGCTGCACCCACATGACCGACGCCCCCGACTGCCTCCTCGACGAGACCGACGGCGTGGACCCGGCCCGGCTGGACTCGCTGCGCAGGCTGCTGACGGCGCTGACGGCGGGGGATTGAGGTTGGGCGGGGGCTGCCAGTGGGCGTAGCGGGGCTGAGGTCTGCTGATCGGCTGCTCCAGCATCGCGCGGGATCGTCTCATAACATCGCACGGTTCCCGACGCCCGAGGAAGCTCGCGCGATGCTCCAGCCGTAACGGCGACGACGAACATTCATCGCAGACGTCGTTAACGCGGCGAAGGTCTCGATGATCGGTGTGTGAAGACTGACATCGACACTCTCGTGACGGCGCTGTACGTGAAAATCGACGACGAGTCGGTCACCGACCGCCGGTGCGGGCGCCTCAAGTCCGTGCGCCGGTGCGCAGCGTACACAGCCGGACTGACACCGTTCCCTGATCTTGAAACCGCAGCCGACGCAGCTACGCAACGGGTGGGAGGGTGGGCCAGCGAAACCCCCGCGGTGCGACAGCACCGCACCCGCAGCGCGTGAGCCTACGGGCCCACGGGCCCACGGGCGTACGGGCGTACGAACACGAACCTAGAAGTCGATCCTCATCACCACGCGGCGCTCGGTCGGGCGGGTGATCTGGCGGAAGCCGGCGGCGGTGAACATGCTGCGGCTGCCCACGTAGAGCTCTCCCCAGGAGAACTCCTGGCCGGGCTTGGGGGCGATGGGGTAGCCCTCGAGGGCTCGGGCGCCTCGGGTGCGGGCGTGGGTCACGGCGGCGGCGGTGAGGGCTTTGGCGACGCCTCGGCGGCGGTAGCCCGTTCGAGTGACGTAGCAGGTGATCGCCCAGACGGTGTCGTCCGATGGGTCCTCTTCGCGGCCGGACCAGGGGATGCGGCTGCCCTTGAGGCGCGGGTACTCGGTGCGGGGCTCCAGGGCGCACCAGCCGACCGGCTCTTCGTCCAGGTAGGCGAGGAGGCCGGTGGTGGTGTCCGCGTCGGGGTAGCCGCACTCGGTCTGGGCGCGGAGGCGTTCGGCGCGGTCTTCCGGGGTCAGGGCGCGGAACTCGGAGACGGGGGTCTTGAACCACTGGCACTGGCAGCGGTGGGCCTCGCCGCGCTCGCCGAAGACGGTCTGGAGGTCGGTCCAGGGGGCCTCGTTCGCGGGGATGACGACGAACCCGGTGCCGGTCATGCGCCGCGCTCCAGGTGGAAGACCATGATCTCTCGTGCGGACGAGGCTCGGACCCGCTCCGCGTACACGTCGTAGGCGGGCCAGATCTCGGTGAGCCTCGGCCAGACCTCGGCGCGCTCGTCTTCCGCGAGGCGGCGGGCCTGGACCGGGATTCGACGGTTGGCCAGTTCGACCACTGCTTCGGGGTTCGCCAGGAGGTTGAGGGCCCAGGCGGGGTGGTGCTCCTGGCCCCAGTTCGAGCCGACGACCAGGAAGTCCGGGCCCTGCGTCGCGTAGATCAGGGGCGTGACACGCGACTGGCCGCTGCGGCGGCCGGTGGTCTCGAGCAGCAGCAGGCGCATGCCCACGGCGCCGGTGAGGGAGGCCCGGCCGCGGGTGGCGCGCTGGAGGGCGGTGTCGATGCGCGGGAAGACGCGTCGGCCGATTCCGGAGACGAGGGGGCTGCCGAGGAGGCTCGTGGGCAGCAGGTTGAGGGGCCGCATCCGGCGAGTCTAGTGCGGCTCGCGGTGTACGGGGGCGGTGAGCTGGGCGGACGCGATCTTGCGGAAGGCGGCGACCAGGCGGCCGCGGTCCTCGGCCCGGGTGGCCAGCGCCACGTGGACCGGTTCCACGCCTTCCAGGGGGATGGAGGTCAGGTCGGGGCGCAGGCTGCCGCCCATCACGTCCGAGGCGATGACCACCGCTTGACCTGCCGCCACCACCTCGAACTTGTCCTCGATGCTGTCGATGAGCGGACCCTCCGGCGGTCTGCGTCCGCCGGGCCTCGGCTCGACGCCCCAGAAGGCGGCCCACGCGGCGTCGGGGTTGCGCATGCGCGGCATCGGCTCGTCGGCGATGTCGTCGACGGTGACGTACTCCTTGCCGACCAGGCGGTGGTCCAGCGGCACGACGACGACGCGTCGCTCGTCGTAGAGGACCGTCACCTGCAGGCCGTCGGTCGGGAAGGGCAGCCGGGCCACGGCCACGTCCACACGGTGGTCCAGCAGCGCGGCGCGCGCCTCGTCGTACGCGAGGTGGACGGCCTGCACCTCCGCGTCAGGGTGCTGCCTGCGCAGCTCGCGGACCGCCGGGGTCACGATGATCCCGCTGATGTAGCCGACCGTGAGCCTGCTCGGCTCGGCCGCGGCCCGCGCCGCGGCCGCTGCCCGCGCGGCGGAGCGCAGCAGCGCCTTCGCCTGCGGCAGGAAGACCTCGCCGGCCTCGGTCAGCTTCGTGCCCTGCGTGGTGCGGTCGAGCAGCCGGGCGCCGATCACGGCCTCCAGGCGCGCGATCTGGCGGCTGAGCGAGGGCTGGGCGACGTGCAGTTCGGCGGCGGCGCGTCCGTAGTGCCGGTGCTCGGCCACGACGGTGAAGTAGCGCACCAGGCGGAGGTCGAGGTCGACAGGGTGTTCCTGCTCCATGGTGGGGTGATACCCGATCCGTATGAAGAAATTCGAAACAGGACTTGGACGCCGTCTCCCCCGCGCGCGCATCGTGGAAGGGCAAGCCCAGGACCTTCACCGAGGGAAGAATCATGCGCGTATTCGTCACCGGCGCGACCGGCTTCATCGGCTCCGCCGTCGTCCGCGATCTGCTCGGCGCGGGCCACCAGGTCGTCGGCCTGGCCCGCTCGGAGGAGGGCGCCGCGTCCCTGGCCGCCGCCGGCGCCGAGGTTCGACGCGGCACCTTGCACGACATCGACGTGCTGCGGGCGGCGGCCGACGCCGCGGACGGCGTGATCCACACCGCCTTCATCCACGATTTCGCGAACTTCGACGCGGCGGCCGACACGGACCGGCTGGCCATCGAGGCCTTCGGCGAGACGCTGGCCGGCTCGGACCGTCCGCTCGTCGTGGCCGCGGGGTCGGCGATGCTCAAGCTCGACGGCGAGCTCACCGAGGACTTCCCGGCGCCGAACCCGCCGCTCTACCCGCGCGTCTCGGAGCAGACCGCGCTCGCCTTCGCCGCCAACGGCGTGCGCGCGTCGGCGATCCGGCTCGCCCCGACCGTGCACGGCGAGGGCGACAGGGCCTTCGTCCCCATGCTGATCGGCCTCGCGCGGGAGAAGGGCTACGCGGCGTACATCGGCGAGGGCGCGAACGTCTGGCCCGCCGTGCACCGCCTCGACGCCGCGCGGCTGTTCCGCCTCGCGCTCGAGTCGGCCCCGGCCGGCAGCAGCCTGCACGGCGTCGCCGAGGGGGATCTCCCGTACCGCCGCATCGCCGAGACCATCGGCGCGAACCTCGGCATGCCGGTCGAGTCGGTGTCCGGCGACGAGGTCGCGGAGTACTTCGGCGGGTTCGCCGGCTTCGCGAGCGTCGACAATCCGACCTCGAACGCTCTCACCCGCGAGCGGCTGGGCTGGACGCCGCGGCAGGTGGGGCTGATCGAGGACATGGAGCGGAACGGCTACTTCACGGACCCGAAGTAGTCACCAGCGCTTCGACACGTTGCGGCTGACCTTGGTGCTGAGTCGGCGCGGGACGAGCTTGCTCGCGCCGACGAGCGCCTTGTACTTGACGCTCGGCACGCTGACCCGCAGACCCTTGCGAAGGTCGTCGATGGCCGCGTCGACCACGTCGGGGGCGTTCAGCCACATCCAGCCGGGGATCTGCGCGGGGTCCACCTCGGCGCGGTCGTGGAACTCGGTGTGCGTGAAGCCGGGGCACAGGGCCATGCAGCGCACGCCGGTGCCGTCCAGTTCGGCCGCGACGGACTCGCTGAAGCTGACGACCCAGGCCTTCGCCGCGCTGTACGTGCCGCGCGGGACGAACGCCGCCACCGACGCGACGTTGATCACGGATCCCTTGCCGCGCAGCACCATCCCGGGCAGCGCCGCGTGGGTCAGCCGCAGCACGGCGCGGATGTGCACGTCGATCAGCCGCTCCTCGTCGTCCAGCGAGCCGGAGCGGAACGAGTGGCCGAGGCCGAAGCCCGCGTTGTTGACCAGGATGTCGACCGGCCGGTCCTTCTCCCCCAGCCGCCGCTCGACCAGCTCGCGGCCCTCGGCCGAGGCGAGGTCCGCGCTCAGAGTCTCGACGCCGACCGGCCCGTGCTCGCCGTCCTCGCCGGCCCCCCGCAGCTCGGCCGCCGCCTCGTCGAGCCGTTCCTGGTTCCGGGCGACGAGGACGAGGTCGTAGCCGAGCGCCGCGAACCTGTCGGCGAACGCCCGCCCGATTCCGGCGGTGCCTCCGGTGATGAGAGCGGTAGTCATGCCGTCGATCCTTGCACCGCGCGCCGCGCCGCGTCGAGTGACGGCGCTCACACCGCGTGACCCTCCGTCATCGTCATAGCCCCGTTCGGCGGCGCACTGGCCTGGCGCGGGCCAGCGAATTCGCCCGAACGGACCACGCGTAGCGGGAAAATGACCTAGCGTGAGGATCGCCGCCCGGCGACCCTGCGCCCGGACGGAAGGAAGCCACCCACCACGAGGGGATCCCCGGATGCCGACGCCCTTCGACCCCCGCCTGATCCAGGAATCCTTCGCGCTCGTCGAGGCCGAGGCCGACAAGCTCGCGAGCCACTTCTACGCGCTGCTGTTCCTGGAGGACCCGGCGCTGCGCGACCTGTTCCCGCCGATGATGGACGCGCATCGGGACCGGCTGATCACCGCCCTGGTCACGCTGGTGCACCGGGCGCACGACACGGAGGCCCTGGACGAGTACGTGAGCCAGCTCGGCCGCGACCACCGCAGGTTCGGCATCCGCCCCGAGCACTACGCCGTGGTCGGCCAATGCCTTCTGAGCACTCTGCGACGCTTCGCCGGTCCGCGCTGGACGGCCGAGATGGACGGCTGCTGGTGCGCCGCCTTCCAGCGCGTCGCCACGCTGATGGTGGAGGCGGCGAACGAGGCGGCCAGGACCGCGCCGCCGTGGTGGGCCGCCCGCGTCGTGGGCCACGTGCGCGCGAACGGCTCGACCGCCATCGTCACCCTGGAGCCGGATTCGCCCTATCCGTTCAAGTCGGGGCAGTACGCCTCGCTGGAGACGCTGCGCTGGCCGCGGGTGTGGCGGCCGTACTCGATAGCCAACGCGCCGGCGCACGACGGCCTGATCTCCCTGCACGTCAAGGCGATCGACGCGGGCTGGGTCTCCTCCGCGCTGGTGCACCACACGTACGTCGGCGACACCGTGCGCCTGGGCCCGCCGGTCGGCTCAATGGTCTGCGACCCCCGCTCCCAGCGCGACATCGTGCTGATCGGCGGCGGCACCGGTCTGGCCCCGATGATGGCGCTCGCCGAGGAGCTGAGCCGCTGGAACGACCACCGGCGCGTCCACCTCTACTTCGGCGTGCGGCGCTCGGAGGATCTGTACGCCCTGGACCGGCTCTCCACGCTGGTCCGCCGCGACCCCTGGCTGCGCGTCGTGCCCTGCGTCTCGGAGGACTACCGCTTCCGCGGCGAGCGCGGCGTGCTCGCCGACGTGTTGGAGCGGCAGGCGGTCGAGCACGACAACTGGACCCGGCACGACGTCTACGTCGCCGGGTCCGCCCCGATGGTCGCCGGCACCGTGGCCCGGCTGCTCGACCTCGGCGTCGACGAGCGGCGCATCCGCTTCGACTCCTTCGACCGGCAGTCCGACGTGATCCTGGACGTGCGCAGGCTGGCCCTGGCCCGGTCCGTCTGAGCTGGCGGTACCCGCGCCGAGACCTCAGGCGTCGAAGTCCAGGTCCACGGTGCCCGTGGTCGGGAGGGACTGGCAGGTGAGGATGAAGCCGGCGGCCTTCTCGGCGGGTTCCAGGGCGTAGTCGTGGGTCATCTCGACGGTGCCGGAGGTGACCTTGGCGCGGCAGGTGCCGCAGGCTCCGGCGGTGCAGGAGTAGGGGGCGTCGGGGCGGTTGCGCAGGACGGCGTCGAGGACGCTGGCGTCGTCGGGGCGCATCGCGCAGACGCTGGTCCGGCCGGCCAGGGTCACGTTGAGGGTCGCGGAGGCGGTCTCGGCGGGCCTGGACTCCGGGGACGGGGCGCGCCGCGGGCCGCTGTCGAAGAGTTCGAAGCGGACGCGCGCGGCTCCCATCGCCTCGAGCACCTCGCGCGCGGCCTCGACCATGGCGGTCGGGCCGCAGAGGTAGTAGGCGTCGTCGGCGGTCGCGTCCACGGCGGCGAGCAGGCCGGGCAGCCGCTCGGCGTCGATGCGGCCGCTGAGCAGCGGGATTCCGCGCTCCTCGCGGGAGAGCACGTGCAGCAGGTTCAGCCGGGCGCCGTAGCGGTCCTTGAGGTCGGCGAGGTCCTCCAGGAACATCACGTCGGACGTGGTGCGGTTGCCGAACAGGATGCTGACGCGGCTGGCCGGGTCGTGCGCGAGGCGGTCGGCGAGGATCGCGTAGACCGGGGTGATGCCGCTGCCCGCGACCACGGCCACGTGGTGCGTGCCGGGCTCGGGGTAGGCGTGGAAGCGGCCGGTCGGGGTCAGCGTCTCCAGGGTGTCGCCGACGGCCAGCTTGCGCACGGCGTAGTCGCCGAAGCCGCCGGGGACGGAGCGCTTGACCGCGATCTGCAGCGTGCGCGGGGCCTTCTCGCTCGGCGGGGCGCACAGCGAGTAGGAGCGGCGCAGCTCCACCTCCTCGCCGTCGGGGCCCTGCGTCGAGAAGCGGATGGTCACGTGCTGGCCCGCGATGTACCGGTACGCCTCGGCCAGTTCCTCCGGCACCTCGAGGATGATTCGGACGGAATCGGGCGTGAGGGGGTCGAGCACCGCGACGCGCAGCGGATGGAACACGAGGCTCAACGTGACACCTCGCCTGCGGTCAGCGGCACGGGAGTCACTGTGCTCAATGGTGCACTCGCAAGCTCGCTCACGACCGCACCGCCGGGAACGGCTCCGCGCACGCGGAACAGCGCCGCAGCTCCTGGCAGGGGCTCGCGCCGAAGCGGCTGAGCAGGGCGGTCTCGACGCCGCCGCAGTGCGGGCAGCGCACGCCGAGGGAGAGCGGGACCGGGCTCGACGACGCGGCGGAGCCGGACACGTGCGGCGGCGGGGCGATCCCCGCCTCGGCCAGCTTCCGGCGGCCCTCCCCGGTGATCGCGGCGGAGGTCCACGGCGGATCCAGGCGCAGGTCCACCGACTCGACCCGGTAGCCGGCCTCGTCCAGCGCGCGCACGACGTCGGCGCGCATGGCGTCGATCGCCGGGCAGCCGAGGTAGGTGGGCGTCAGCTCCACGCGCACGGTCTTGTCCGCGCCGCACACCACGCCGCGCACGATGCCGAGGTCGCCGAGCGTGACCCAGGGCATCTCCGGATCGGGGACGTCGGCGACGATCTCCCGCGCGGACCGCTCGGTGCGTACGGATCCCATGGCCGTCACCAGCTCGCCCCGGGGTGCGCGCGGTGCACGGACTGCATCTCCGCGAGCAGCAGGCTCAGGGCCTCGGTGTGCAGGCCGTTGCGGCCGCCGCCGGGCCGCCAGGTGCCGCTCGGCGAGGTGCCGAGGGTGGCCTCGGCGAGGATCGCGGTGACCTGCTCCATCCAGGGGCCCTGGATCCGCTCGGGGTCGGGCACCAGGCCCTCCGCCGCGAGCGCGGCCACGAGCTCGTCGCCCGCGAACAGCTCCGCGGTGTACGGCCAGAGCTCGGCCAGCGCGGCGCCCGCGCGGTCGTGGCTCTCCTCGGTACCGTCGCCGAGCCGCAGGGTCCAGCTCGCCGCGTACTCGTAGTGGTAGTCCACCTCGACGCAGGCCTTCTTGGCGAACGCGGCGAGCTCGCCGTCGGTGGACTCGCCGAGCGCGGTGTAGAGCTGGCGCTGATAGGCGCTGAAGAACAGCAGCCGCAGTATCGTGTGCGCGAAATCGCCGTTCGGCAGTTCGACCAGCAGACAGTTGCGATACTCGCGATCCGTGCGCTGATAGGCGAGTTCGTCCTCGGTCAGGCCGCTGGAACGGCCGGCGTAGCCGAGCAGGTACCTGGCCTGGCCGAGCTGGTCCAGCGCCACGTTGGCGAGCGCGACCTCTTCCTCCAGGTCGGGGGCGCGGGTGAGCCACTCGGTGAGCCGGTGCGAGGCGATCAGCGCGTCGTCGCCGAGGCCGAGCGCGTAGGCGTCCAGCGGTTTGAGCGTCCGGGTCAGCGCCGTCAGGGCGCGCACACGTGTACTCACAGGCCTCGCACCTCCCTAGGCAACTCATAGTAAGTCGGATAGCGGTAATCCTTGTCCCGGGCGGGAGTGAAATAGGGCTCTTTTTCCCCGGGGTCGCTCGCGGAGACCGCGCCCGCGGGGACGACCCAGATGGAGACGCCCTCCCCGCGGCGGGTGTACAGGTCGCGGGCCCGGCGCAGCGCCACCTCGGCGTCCGGGGCGTGCAGCGAGCCGACGTGCTGGTGGGAGATCCCGCGGCGGGCGCGGACGAAGACCTCCCAGAGGTCGAGGCCCGGTTCCTGGGTCATCGCGCGGCCCCGTCCCGCTTGGCGCGGTAGGCGGCGGCCGCCTCGCGGACCCACTGGCCCTCGCGGTGCGCGGCGGTGCGCCGCTCGATCCGCTGCCGGTTGCACGGGCCGTCGCCGTCCAGCACGGCCTTGAACTCGGACCAGTCGATCTCGCCGTACGCGTAGTGCCCGGTCGCCTCGTCCAGGCGCAGCTCGGGATCGGGCAGGGTGAGCCCGAGGATCTCGGCCTGCGGGACGCAGAGGTCGACGAAGCGCTGCCGCAGCTCGTCGTTCGAGTGCCGCTTGATCTTCCAGGCGGTCGACTTCGAGGAGTGCGTGGACGTGGAGTCCGGCGGCCCGAACATCATCAGCGAGGGCCACCACCAGCGGTCCACCGCGTCCTGGGCCATCGCGTGCTGCGACTCGGTCCCGTTGGCCAGCGCGTGCAGCGACTCGTAGCCCTGCCGCTGGTGGAAGGACTCCTCCTGGCAGATCCGGACCATCGCGCGGGCGTAGGGGCCGTAGGAGCAGCGGGTCAGCGGGATCTGGTTCACGATCGCGGCGCCGTCCACCAGCCAGCCGATCGCGCCGACGTCGGCCCAGGTCAGCGTCGGGTAGTTGAAGATCGAGGAGTAGCGCTGGCGGCCGGTGTGCAGCGCGTCGAGCAGTTCGCCGCGGCTCACGCCCAGGGTCTCGGCGGCCGCGTAGAGGTAGAGTCCGTGCCCGGCCTCGTCCTGCACCTTGGCCAGCAGGATCGCCTTACGGCGCAGCGAGGGGGCGCGGGTGAGCCAGTTGCCCTCCGGCTGCATGCCGATGATCTCGGAGTGCGCGTGCTGCGCGATCTGCCGGATCAGCGTGGCCCGGTAGGCCTCCGGCATCGCGTCCCGCGGCTCGACCCGCTCGTCCGCGGCGATCAGCGCCTCGAAGCGCGAGCCGGTACCGCTGCTCGTGCCCGTCTCCGCGAGCGTCGTCATGCCAGGCCTCCCAAACCGACCGAACGTTCGGTTCAAGTGTCGCCGAGCCTTGGCCGAACGTCAACAGATCCGTCATGGAAATGAGCCAACCGAGGAGCGCCGCCCCGGGTCTCTCCAGGTAGCCAAGCGGGTACGAAAGGTCTGGGCGGATCCGCCTTGGGGCGAAGGGAGTGGGATCGATGAAGCACGTTCTGCCGGCTCTGGGAGTGGTCGCGAGCACGCTGGTCCTCTGCACAGCCTGTGTGGGCAGTTCCTCACCGAGCACGAACGCGGCCGGGAGCACGACCCCGGCCACGACGGCGAGCTCGGGCACGACGTCCGGAGCCACGGCCGCGCCGAACGCGGCGGCCGGCACCGGTGCGGCCGGGAACTCGACCGCGAAGAGCACGAGCGGCGGCGGCAGCTCGGCCACCGCCAAGAGCGGCAACGGCGGCGGTTCCGGCACGAGCACCTGCTCGCCGCGCTACCTCAACGCGACCGTCAGCGGAGAGCAGGGCACCGCGGGGTCGATCTACGTCAACATCGTCTTCAAGAACCTGAACAACCAGCCGTGCACCATGTACGGCTACCCGGGCGTCTCCTTCGGCGCGGGCACCCCGGTCGACCAGGTCGGCCAGCCCGCCGCGCGCAACCCGCAGGTGGCCCCGGCCCTCGTCACCCTGCAGCCCGGCGGCCACGCCTACGCCGTCCTGCAGATCGGCGACGCCGCCAACTGGTCGCCGACCACCTGCCAGCCGACGCCGACCACCTACCTGCAGGTCTATCCGCCGAACACGCAGAATCTGCTCTACGTGGCCTACAACTCGACCGCGTGCAAGGGGAACGTCGTCACCCTCCACGTGGAGGCGGTGCAGCCCGGGACCGGCGGCTAAACGGTAAGTTTGATGCTGTGACGGGATACGACGACGACCTCAGGCTTGCGCACGTGCTGGCGGATCAGGCCGATTCGCTGACGACGCAGCGCTTCAAGGCGCTCGACCTCAAGGTCGAGACCAAGCCCGACCTGACCCCGGTGAGCGACGCCGACCGGGCCGTGGAGGAGCTGCTGCGCACCGCGCTCGGGCGGTCCCGTCCGCGGGACTCGATGCTGGGCGAGGAGTTCGGCACCGTCGCGGGGCGCGCGGACGGGCGGCGCACCTGGATCGTCGATCCGATCGACGGCACCAAGAACTACGTGCGCGGGGTGCCGGTGTGGGCCACGCTGATCGCGCTGATGGAGGACGGCAAGCCCGTCGTCGGCGTGGTCTCGGCCCCCGCGCTGGGCCGCCGCTGGTGGGCCTCGAGCGGCGGCGGCGCGTACACCGGCCGCTCGCTGTCCCAGGCCAGCCGGCTGCAGGTCTCTAAGGTCAAGGAGCTCAAGGACGCGTCCTTCGCCTACTCCTCGGTGATCTCCTGGGAGGAGTACGGCAAGCTCGAGGGCTTCCTCGCGCTGTCCCGCTCCTGCTGGCGCACCCGCGCCTACGGCGACTTCTGGTCGCACATGCTGGTGGCCGAGGGCGCGGTGGACATCGCGGCGGAGCCCGAGCTTTCATTGTGGGACGTGGCGGCGCCCGCCGTCATCGTGACCGAGGCCGGGGGCCGGTTCAGCGCCGTGGACGGGGATCCCTCGCCCGCGGCCGGATCCGGGATGACCTCGAACGGACTGCTGCACGAGGCGCTGCTGGCGTATCTCGGCGACGACACGGGGGACTGACATGCTCAACACCATCATCAACCACCTGCTGATCTTCACCGGCTGGTCCGCGATCGCCCTGGTGTTCCTGCTGCCCGCGCTGGAGTCCTCGGTCTTCCTGGGCTTCGTGATCCCGGGCGAGACCGCGGTCGTGGTCGGCGGCTTCCTGGCCTACGAGCACAAGGTCTCGCTGCCGGGGGTGCTCGCGGCGGCGATCCTTGGCGCGATCATCGGCGACTCGATCGGCTTCTGGGTGGGCGAGCGCTGGGGCGACACTCTGCTCGCCAAGCTGCCGAAGCGGCTGGTCAAGCCGGCGCACGTGGAGCAGGGCAAGCAGTCCATCCACCGGCTCGGCGGCCGCGCGGTCTTCGCCGGGCGCTGGGTCTCCGTGCTGCGCGCGCTGGTGCCCGGGCTCTGCGGAACCAGCCGGATGAGGTACGGCACCTTCCTGCTGTGGAACGCGATCGGCGGCGTCACCTGGGCCACCGCGTACATCCTCGTCGGCTACCTGGCCGGCTCGGCCTGGCAGCGCGTGGAGCACTACACCTCGGTGGTCAGCTACTCGCTGCTCGGCGTGATCGTCGTCGTCATCGGCGCCGTGGTCTTCGTCAAGCGCCGCCGCCAGGGCGAGCGGGACACCGAGACGCTTCAGGAGATGGCCGAGGAGGAGCGGGCCGAGCCCGCCCCCTCGTCCACATCGTCAGAGGCCTGATCCCCCTCCTTCGGCTCCGGCTCCGGGATCTCGGCGAAGCGCGCCAGGGCGAGCGCACCGCCGACCGCGAGCAGGAAGCCGAAGACGCCGACCACGCCGTAGCCCGGGCGGGCGCTGTCGCCGAGCAGCGTCACGCCGATCAGCGCGGGCACGGCGGTCTCCCCCACCACCAGCGCCGCGGCGGTCGCGTTGACCGAGCCGCGCTGCAGGGCCGTGGTGAAGAACAGGAAGCCGGTGACCGACGCGACGACCGCGGCGTACGCGGCCGGGTCGGCCACCAGCTTGGCCGGGGCGATCGAGGGCAGGATGCGCACCGCGAGCCCGAAGACGCCGAACAGGAAGCCCGCGACCGTGCCGAGCAGCGCCGGGTGCGCGCTCTTGTAGACGTTGCCGAGCACCAGCGCCGTGACCGCCAGCAGGATCGAGACGCCGAGCAGCGCCCAGCGCCCGGCCTCGGAGAAGGTCCCGGTGCCCTCGGGCCCGGCGGCGAGGCCGAGCAGGACGAGGCCGCCGACCACGGCCAGCACCGCGATCCGGTCCCGCCGGGTCAGGTGGATGTGCAGCAGCAGTCCCGCGAACACCGCGGTGACCGCGAGGTTGGTGTTGACGATCCCCTGCACCTCGAACAGCGGCAGCTGGCGCAGCGCGAAAAGGTTGAAGATCAAACCGAATGCGTCCATGGCCGTGCCCAGCAGGAAGGGCAGCGACCCGAGCACGCGCATCAGCAGCCGCGGGTCCACGCCCTCGGAACCCTCGACGCGCCGGGCGCCCATCGCCTGAAAGACGGTGGCCACCCCGTAGCAGAGGCAGGCGATCAAAGCGCCGGCCAGTCCCCAACTCACCTCAGACTCCCTTGCGGGGATTCCACTGATCTTCTTAAGGATTTCAACTCTACCGAGGACCGCGGCCGCGCGAGCGCAGGGCGCATGATCTATCTCACGTGGCGCCCGGCCCGCGCAGCGGGCATGCTGAATCAACTCAGCCGCGGAACGCATGGCCACGCCCTGATCGGGGCAGAATCCAGCGATACCGCGAAATTCACTCCCTCGGGTGGGGCGTTGTGCGAGAACGCCCCGTCATCTCTCGACCGTAGCCAACTCGCCGTCTCCGCGTACCCGCGGACGGCCCCGTCATCCGTGAAGGAGTCCGACCGGTGCCCACCCTCGCTCCGTCGCCCGCCTGCCATGCCCTCGAAGCCCCCCGCGTACTGGACCTGATCACGGCGGACACGGCCCGGATCGCCGCGCTGATCGCCGAGGCCGATCCGGGCCGCCCGGTGCCCTCCTGCCCGAAGTGGACGCTGGCCGACCTGGTCGAGCACGCGGGCGAGATCCACCGCTGGGCCACCGCCATCGTGACCCGGCTGCCCCAGCAGCGGATCGACCTGAGCCCGGAGCAGGTGGCCTTCCCGAAGGACGCCTGGTCCACGGCGCCCGAGTGGTTCGCCGCCGGCGGCGCCGCGCTGGTCGAGGCGCTGGGCAAGGCCGACCTGGACGCGCCCTGCTACGCGTGGGGCGGGGACCAGCACGTGCGGTTCTGGCTGCGCCGGATGCTGCACGAGACGGCGATCCACCGGGTGGACGCCGAGCTCGCGGTGCTCGGCGAGGCGAGCCCGCTGGACGCGGCGGTGGCCGTTGACAACGTCGACGAGTTCCTGGGCAACGTGCCCTACACCAAGCGCTTCCGCCCCGCGGTGCGCGAACTCCACGGCGACGGCGAGACGATCCACCTGCACGCCACGGACCTGGACGACAGCCCGCTGCCCGGCGAGTGGCTGATCACGCTGGAGCCGCACGGCTTCCGCTGGTCGCACGCGCACGTGAAGGGCGCCGCCGCGGTGCGCGGCACGGCCTCGGACCTGGCGCTGTGGATCAACCGGCGCAAGGAGGCCGGCGCCGCCGGGCTAGAGCTGCTCGGCGAGGAGCCCCTGCTGGCCTACTGGAGCGCCAAGACCGCGTTCTAGGGCCTGGATCGGCCGGCTCGCGACAGGGTCCGGATCCGCCGCCTCGGCCGCGGGTTCGGGCCCTGACACGTTCCGCGGGAAGCCCGCGGGCGGGATCACCCTGCCGCCCTGGAACGAGAACCCGGCCGAGACGAAGTACTCCTTCGTCTGCTCGAAGACGTTGGTGATCCGCCGCGAGACGTAGAAGCAGATCAGCGCGCACGGTATCTCGGCGAACACGGCCATCAGGATCGAGGCCAGCTGCCCGCCGCGATGCGTGGTCAGCACGTCGAACCAGGCGTCGATCAGCAGCATGGTGCCGGTCATCGCGGCGGTGACCGCGCCGCGCGGAGAGCGCCGGATCAGGTTGAAGGCGGTGCGCCCGAAGCCGAGCACGAGGAAGCAGTCGAAGCCGCCCCAGACCAGCTCCCAGTGCCTGGGCACGTCGACCACGTCGGGCACCGTGAACATCAGCACGATCCACGGGATCAGCACCACCGCGCCGCCGAGGAAGAACGCGACGGCCCAGCGGGGCAGGATTCTCGACGCACCGAGATCGAACTGCATGGCACACGCTCCCCTGTTGCTCGACCCGGCGGACTCCCTAAGGAGATCCCCAACGCTGCTCCGCAGCATGCATCCTGAACCTTCGGGCGAGCTGTGAAATTCCCGATGAATTCCTCAGCGGGCCCCGCGGAGCCGCGCCCGCGTCCATCCTCGCGCCCGGCATGTATGTTGAGCATCAGGAGCGTGTGGACCTTCGACCCGCCTGGAGGGCGCGTGGTGCGACAGCCGACCGGCAGTACCCCTGAAACCCGTGACGCGGACGGCGGATTCCGCTGGCCGGTGCGCCAGTTCTCGTTGGAGAACGGCCTGCGGGTGGTGGTCTGCGAGGACCGTTCGTCTCCGATCGCGGGGGTGAACCTCTGGTACAACGTCGGCTCGCGGCACGAGCCCGCCGGCAAGCACGGCTTCGCCCACCTGTTCGAGCACTTGATGTTCCAGGGGTCGGCGCAGGTCGGCAAGACCGAGCATTTCAGCGTGCTGCAGGAGGTCGGCGGCAGCGCGATCAACGCGACCACGAGCGCCGACCGGACGAACTACTACCAGACGGTGCCCTCGGCGGCGCTGCCCACGGCCCTGTGGCTGGAGGCGGACCGGATGGGCAGCCTGGCGCTGACCCAGGAGAACCTGGACAACCAGCGCGAGGTGGTCAAGAACGAGCGGCGGCAGCGGTACGACAACGTGCCCTACGGCCGCTGGGCCGAGATCCTGCTCGCGCTCGCCTACCCGGAGGGCCACCCGTACCACCACTCGACGATCGGCTCGATGGCCGAGCTGGACAGCGCCGAGCAGTCCGATTTCACGGCCTTCTACGAGTCCTACTACTCGCCGGACAACGCGGTGCTGACCGTCGTCGGAGACGCGGACGAGGCGCAGGTGCGCGCGCTGGCCGAGGAGTACTTCGGCGGCCTCTCCCCGCGGCCGCGCCCGGAGCCGGCCGAGGTGCCCGCGCTGCCCGCCGGGATCGAGGGCCCGGTGCACGAGGTGATCGTGGAGCCGGTGCCGCTGCCCCGCTTCTTCTTCGGCTTCCGCGCCACCCGCTTCGGCCGGCCGGGCTCCGCGGCCGAGGAGATGCTCGCCACGGTGCTCGGCCGCGGCCGCGGCGCGCGGCTGTTCGCCGAGCTGGTCACCAAGCGGGAGCTGGCGCAGGCCGAGGGCTCGTACCTCGCGGCCTGGCAGCTCGCGTGGCACGAGTCGCTGCTGTCCGGCATGGTCACCCCGCGCCCCGGCGTGGACTCCGCGGAGCTGCTGGCGGCGTACTTCGAGGTCTGCGAACAGGCCGCCGCGCAGCCGCCGACCGAGGCCGAGCTGGACCGGGCGCGCTCGATGCTCGAGGCGGACTGGGCGCGCGAGCTGTCCACGGTCGGCTCGCGGGCGGACCAGCTGGGCCGGCACGCGGTGCTGTTCGGCGACGCCGCGACGGTGCGCGACCGGCTGCCCGAACTGCTCGCCGTGACCGCGGAGGACGTGCGGGCCGCCGCCGAGCGGATCTTCACCCCGGACAACCGCGTCACCCTCGAGTACCGGCCCACCTCCACCGAAAGCGAAGGGAACTGACGTGGCGACCTCCCCCCGGCTGGCCTCTCGTCCCGCTCCCGCGGCCCAGCGGCCTTATGTCTTCCCCGAGGTCCGCTCGTTCGACGCGGCCGGCGGCCGGGTCGTCGCCGCGCACCTGCCCGGGCAGCCGCTCGCCTGGCTCGGCGTGATGCTCGGCGGCGGCGCGCTGGCCGAGCCGCTGCCCGGTACCGGCGCGCTCGCGCTCGACGGCCTGTCCAAGGCGACCGCGAGCCTGCTCGACGAGGGCACCGAGAACTACTCCGCCGACGAGTTCGGCGCGGCCGTCGAGTCGCTCGGCGGCAACTGGGGCGTGGACAGCGGGTGGCAGAGCACGAAGGTGACCATCAACCTTCCGGTCTCCCGTGCCGAGGCCGGCGTCGGCCTGCTCGCCGAGGCCGTGCGCCGACCCGCGTTCCGGGACGTGGACACCCGCCGCTTCCTCAGCGACCTCGCCTCGGCCAAGCGCGAGCAGTTCGCCCGCCCGGGCGTGCGGGCCCAGCAGGCGCTGCGCAACGCGCTCTACGGCGACCAGGCCCGCTTCGGCCGGCTGCCCGGCGGTACGCCGGAGAGCACCGCGGCCCTGGACGGCGAGGCGGTCAAGGCCTTCCACGCGCAGTGGCTGCGCGGGCCCGGCGTGCTGCTGGTCGCCGGCGACCTGGACGTGCTCGACCTCGAGGCGCTGGCCGCGGCCGTGTTCGCGGACGCGGCGACCGGGGATCCGCGCACCCCGGACGCCGGGGCGCCGCTGGCCGATCCGAGGCGGCTGACCGTCGCCGACCGACCCGGCGCGGTGCAGTCCACCCTGCGCATCGGGCACCCGGTGGCCACCCGCACCGACCTGATGGCGGCCGGCGTGGACATCGTGGCGCTGCGCGTGGCCAGCACGATCCTCGGCGGCTCGTTCAGCTCGCGGCTGAACACGGAGTTGCGCGAGGTCAAGGGCTACACCTACGGTGCGCACTCGTCCTTCGACCTGGGCCGGCCGCAGGGTCTGTACGGGCTGACCACCGAGGTGCAGACGGACTCGACGGCCCCGGCCGTGGCCGACGCGCTGCGGATCATCCACGAGTTCCACGACGGCGGCGCCACCGAGGCCGAGCTCGAGCTGACCCGCGCCTACCTGGCCGGCGCCACCCCGATCGGCCTGCAGAGCCCCGGCGCCGTGGGCGAGCGGCTGATCGAGATGACCCGGCACGGGCTGCCCGGCGACTACATCACCACGGAGCACGCGCGGCTGCTCGAGGTCACCCTCGACGAGGTCAACGCGACGCTGCGCTCGGTGCTGCGACCGCAGGACCTCGTCGTGGCGGTCGAGGGCGACGAGTCGGTCTTCGGCGCCGAACTCGCGAAGGTCGTCCGCGAGGCCTGACCCACCTCTCCTGAGCAGCGCTAAAGACTCTCACCCGCATGGCGCATCCATTGCGCCATGCGGGGTTCTCATTGCACCGTGCGGGTGAAAATGGGTTGTCGGCGGATTATCGCGATCCATCGAGAGGAGAGGTCATGCGTGTTCTCATGACGGTCGAAATGGACACCGAGAAGACCAACCACACCATCACCGACGGCACGATCGAGAAGGTGATGAAGGAGTCCTTCGACGACATCAGGCCCGAGGCGGCGTACTTCGCGACGCACGACGGCAGGCGCACCGGCTACATCGTCTTCGACCTGGCCGAGCCGAACGACATGCCGCGCGTCGCAGAGCCCTTCTTCCAGGCCTTCGACGCGAGGGTCGAGTTCTCGCCCGCGATGGACTTCGCGGACGTGCGGTCGGGCATGGCGAAGTACGCGAACCACTAGGCCGCGCCTTCGAGGTACGGCTAGGCGACCGGCTCGTCCTCGGACGCGGATTCACGGCGCGGCGCGGGAATGGCCGCGGACATTCCCAGGGCCGCGCCGACCTGCTCGACGGTGGCCTCGAACACGCCGATGTCGGCGTAGTGCGTGTATCCGAGCTGCTCGTTGACCCGGATCATGTACGCGTTGTCGGACGCGGTGTTCGTGACCACGCGCTCCAGGGCCGGGATGTCCTCGAGCAGCCAGCGCATCATCGCGGCCTTGATCGCGCGCCCGAGGCCGAGCCCGCGGAACTCGCGGACGACGGCGGTGTCGCGCTGCCAGCAGATGTCCACGCGGCCCGGGTCGACGCGCATCCCGGTGACCGCGGCGACGTCGCCCGACTCCTCGTGTATCGCGACGACGAAGCGCAGATCGTCCCCCGTCTCGCGGATGTCGGCCTCGTGCTGCCGGACGCGTTCGACCGTCCACTCCGAGTCCTCCAGCGAGGACTCGCCGGTCGGCCGGTCGCCGATCGCGTTGCGGGCTCGGGCGAATTCGACCACGAGCTCCTCGGGCGCCGCGTCGGACCATTGCGCGAGGCGGAAGCCCGCGGGCACCGGCGCCTCCCAGATCGCCGGATCCAACTCGGTCACGTAGAGCATCTGCCAGTGATTGCGCTGCGTGTTCACCAGGCCGACGGCACGTGCCCAGTGCTCGCCGGCGGTGCCGAAGCGAACCTGCTCGTGCGCGAGCTTGGCGCGCCCCTCGGCCCGGACGTCGGCGACGATCTCGCGCAGCAGCGCGCTGCCGACGCCGCGCCGCAGACGCGCCTCGTCGACGAACACCCGGGGATAGGCCCATTCGAGCAGGTGGCTGTCGGGGTACGCGACGGTAGCGAAGCCGATCACCGCGCCGTCCTCGTAGGCGGCGAAGGAGTGCCGCAGGCCGAGGTGCGCGTTGCGCGGCCTGCGCATGCTCGCCGCGAAGGACGCGTAGGGCTGCGTGGGGAAGCCCGGAAAGGTGTTGCGCGTGTCCGCCGTGAACAGCTCGTGGCAGCGCCGCATCTCGGCCTCGCCGGCCTCGGCTCCTATGAAAGGCCTGATCTCCACCGCTACCCCGTCGTTCCTCGTGCCGACCCGCGCTCTCGATGGTAACCGGCGAATCCGTCTTGCGGTACGGACCGGGTGTGCGCGGCCGGGCACCGCGTGCTAATTTCTTGGATCAAGGTCATGAGTGCCAGTGACAAGCCCCGGCTCGCTGGCCGGCAACCCTTCGTCCGCGATGGGGTGCCCCGGGTGAGGACCAGGCCGTGCGGCAGGCGCACGGCAAGCGCGGATTCGTGATGGACCATACGCGCCGGTACGGCACCCGATACGCCGTAACCTTGGCATAACGGTCATCGCGTTTCCCCTATCCCCCCCGGGGTGAGCCGCTATGACCGAAAGCATGACTGTCTTCGCAACGTCCGAATGCACCGACGCGCTTCTTCCGGTGGTGGGCGCCGGACTGCCCGTCCCGCTCGTGACCGGGGCCTCCGTGCCCTACGCGAACCTGGACTACGCCGCCTCGGCCCCCGCCCTGCGCGCGGTCGCCGAGCATCTCGCGACGGCCCTGCCTTACTACGCCTCCGTGCACCGCGGCGCGGGCTTCGCCTCGCAGGTGTCCACCGCGCTGCTGGAGAACTCCCGCGGCTGTATCGGGCGCTTCCTGGGCGCCCGCGAGGACGACGTGGTCGTCTTCACCCGCAACACCACCGACGCGCTGAACCTGCTGGCGCACTGCGTGCCCGAGGGGGGCGCCGTCCTCTACCTGGACATCGAGCACCACGCCAACCTGCTGCCCTGGCAGCGGCGCGGCGACGTCGTGCTGGAGGCCGCCCCGACCCTGCGCGAGACACTCGCCGCGGTCGAGGCCGCCCTGGCCGCGACCCCGACCGCGCTGCTCGCGGTCACCGGGGCCTCGAACGTGACCGGCCAGCTGCTGCCGATCAAGCAGCTCGCCGAGATCGCGCACCGGCACGGAGCCCGGATCGCGGTCGACGCGGCGCAACTGGCCCCGCACCGCCGGGTCTCGCTGACCGACTCAGGGGTCGACTACCTCGCGCTGTCCGGCCACAAGCTCTACGCCCCGTACGGCGCGGGCGTCCTGGTCGGCCGCGGCGACTGGCTCGACGCGGCCCCCGCGTACCTGGCCGGCGGCGGCGCGGTCCGCGAGGTGGGCACCGCCTCGACCGACTGGGCCGCCGGCCCCGCGCGGCACGAGGGCGGCACCCCCAACGTCCTCGGAGCGGCGGCGCTCGCGCGGGCGTGCGAGGAACTGGCCTCGGTCGGCGGCGCCGCGTTGGCCGAACACGAGAACGCGTTGCGCGCTCGCCTGCTCGCCGGCTTGGCGGAGCTTCCCGAAGCCGGCGTCCTCAGCATCTGGGCCGAGGACTCCGACGAGACCCCCGTGGACGCCATCGGCGTGGTCTCCTTCACGCTGGCCGGCCACCACGCGGGCCGGGTCGCCGCCTACCTCTCCGCGGAGCACGGCATCGGCGTGCGCGACGGCCGCTTCTGCGCGCACCCCCTGCTCGGCAAGCTGGGCCTGGCCGCCGACGGAGCGCTCCGCGCCTCCTTCGGCGTGGGCTCCACCTCCGCCGACGTGGACCGCCTGCTCGCCGCCCTGCGCACCCTGCTCAGCGACGGCGCCGCCTGGGAGTACGAGCTCGTCGAAGGCCGTTACGCCCCGGTCGGCGACCCCCGCCCCCTCCCCGACTTCGCCGGCCCCCGCTCCTCGGTCACCTCCCCCTGCCAGGCGGACTGAGCGGCCGCGTCACAGCGGCAGGGGGCGGGCCTCGACCAGGCTCTTCATCACGAGGGTCGAGCTGAGGCGTTGGACACCCGGGAGCGTGGCCAGCTGCTCGTCGTAGAGCTTCTGGTACGCGGGCAGGTCCCGGGTGACCACGCGGAGCAGGAAGTCCGGGTCGCCGAACAGGCGCTGGGCCTGGAGCACGTTCGGGATGTCGGCGACGCGCTGCTCGAACTCG
This sequence comes from Actinospica sp., assembly GCA_035712985.1. Lineage (GTDB taxonomy): Bacteria > Actinomycetota > Actinomycetes > Streptomycetales > Catenulisporaceae > Actinospica. The sequence goes on along the minus strand of DASTAE010000236.1, from coordinate 9,034 downwards.
GCGACGGTCTCCCGGTCCTCGTAGCGCATCGTGACGAAGACCAGCGCCTCGAAGCCCAGCCCGAGCGCCGCCGCGTCGAGCCGCGCGTGGTACCCGGCGATCGCCCCGGACCGCTCCAGCGCGCGCAGCCGCCGATGGCAGGGCGACACGCTCAGCCGCACGCGCTCGGCCAGTTCGGTGAGGGTCAGGCGGCCGTCCCGCTGCAGCTCGGCAAGGATTCGGCGATCGGTCTCGTCCACAGAGAAGATTCTTCCACCGGCTTCCCCCTTCCACAGAAAGTTTGAAAACACCTTCCGCCGATCTCCGCCTACCCTTTCCCGTGGATCGTTTCCATGTGCGTCGGGAGAGAGGTGAGCGGAATGGCGATCGGCATCCTCTCCGCGTTCTGGCTGGTGTCCTTCCTGCTGGTGCTCGTGCCGGGAGCGGACTGGGCCTACGTGATCGCCGTCGGGCTGCGGGACCGGTCGATAGTCCCCGCGGTCGGCGGCGTACTGCTGGGCTACGTGCTGCTGACCGCGGTCGTCGCGGCGGGCGTGGCGGCGCTGGTGGCGCGGTCGTCGGCCGTCCTGACCGTCCTCACCGTGCTCGGCGCGCTGTACCTGCTGCGTCTCGGGATCGCCGCCGTGACCGACCCGGCCGTCCCCCGGGCCGGCGACGAGCGGGCCGACGAACCCTGGACCCGCCGCGCGGTCCGCGGCGTCGGCATCAGCGGCCTGAACCCGAAGGCGCTGCTGCTGTTCGTCGCGCTGCTCCCCCAGTTCGCCACCCGCGGCGCCACCTGGCCGTTCGCCGCGCAGATCGCGGTGCTCGGCGGCCTGCACACCGTGAACTGCGCGATCGTCTACATCACGGTCGGCCTAGCCGCGCGCACCGTCCTGCGCGCCCGCCCGACCGTCGCGCGAGCCGTGACCCGCTGCTCGGGCATCGCGATGATCGTGATCGCCGTCCTGCTCCTCGCCGAGCGGATCGTCACGGGCTGACGCGGGCAGATCCCGCCGACCCGTGAACTCACGCCTCAACAGCGGCGAGCCGGCCAGTACCAGGACGCCGAGCACACCCCAGAGCGCATTGCGAGGCCCGAGCCACGTGCCGAGCGCGCCCCCGGCGAGCGCTCCGAACGGACTGGTCCCCATGGTCACGAACCGCATGGTCGCGGTGACCCGGCCGAGTATGCCCGGCGGGCAGTACGACTGCCGGAACGTGGCGATGATGATGTTGCTCATCGTCACCCCCGTCGCCGCGATCAGAATCCCGACGACGTAGAGCGCGAGCCGCGGCCCACGGCCGGCCAGCGGAACCAGCAACGCGAACGGCAGCGAGACGATAGTGGCCAGCACCAGACTCCGCGCGCTCCCGAACCGGCCGATCACCGGCCGCGCAACAGATGCGGCGAGCAGCCCGCCCAGCCCCGGCAACGCCGTGAGCAGGCCGGTCACGCCCGCCGACACCCCGACCACCCGCACGAGGAACACGACGATGAGCGCCGCCATCGCATCGAGCGCGAAGTTGGCCAGCCCGGCGAGGAGCGTCAGTGCCCGCAGATAAGGGTCGCGGAAAACGAACCTCATCCCCTCGACCACGTCGCGCCGCAGCGACGACACCCGCCGCGGCGACGCCGCCCGACGCTCAGGCGCCTTGATCGCCACCAGACAGGCCGCCGACACCAGAAAGCTGGCCGCGTTGAACGCGAGCGAGGCGGTAACCCCGACGACCTGCGCCACAACGCCCGACAGCCCCCGCCCACCCAACGCCGCGGCCGACGAACTGGCCTGCAACTTCGCATTCCCCTCGGCCAACTCCTCGTACGTGATCAGTGACGGCAGGTTGACCTGGTACGCCGTCCCGAACACGACCGCCGCCGCCCCCGCCAGCACCTGCACCACGACCAACTGCCCGACCGTGAGCACACCGATCGCGGACGCGACCGGCACGCTCGCATACAGCCCCGCCGACACGACGTCGCACACGATCATCACCGGCCGAGGCGGCAGCCGATCCACCCACGCCCCCGCCGGCAACCCGATCACCAACCACGGCAGATACCCCGCCGCGGCCAGCGCCCCCACCTCGAACGTGCCGGCCCGCAGATACAGCACGGCCAGCAACGGCACCCCGATCAACGCCATGGCGCTGCCGAGCTGGTTGACCGTCTCCCCGATCCAGAACAACCGAAAGTCCCGCTGCCGCAGCAGCCCGCCGACCCCCGAAAGCCCCACCGCCCGACCCCCGTCGTCCTCCGCTAGCCGATGATCATGCTTCTCAGGCTAGCGAGTTAAGAGGCTGGCGGAACGTGGTTCTGCTGACAGCAGAAACGGGCGGAAGCGGGGGGAGGGTAATTCGCCCGCCCCGTTGTTACCGTGGCCCCATGGGCAGGCAGCGCGGACGACCGAGGCACCCCGACCTGCTCACTCCCGCCGAGTGGCGAACCGTGCACGCCGTGCGCCACGGGATGACCACCCGCCAGATCGCCGCACGGCGCGGGATCAGCGCCGACGCCGTCAAGTTCCACGTAGCCAACGCCCTGGCCAAGCTGGGCCTGGATTCCCGCGCCGACCTACGTCGATGGCCGGGCATCCCCGCCGACAGCAGGCTCGGCCAGACCCGCAGGAAAGGATCCGACCCCATGCCCGAAGACGTGCGCCTAGGCGAGATCGGCCAGATCGCCCGCCCCGTCGCCGACGTGCGAAAAGCCGAAGCGTGGTACCGCGACGTGCTGGGCCTGCCCCACCTCTACACCTTCGGCGACCTGGCCTTCTTCGACTGCGGCGGCGTCCGCCTGTTCCTCACCGCCGAACCGGCCGCGTCCGAGCCCTCGATCCTGTACTTCCGCGTCCCCGACATCCAAGCCGCCCACGCCGCCCTCACCGCCCGCGGCGTGCACTTCCGCGGCGCCCCGCACCTCATCCACAAGCATGAGGACGGAGTCGAGGAGTGGATGGCCTTCTTCGACGACGTGGACGGACACCCGCTGGCGTTGATGTCGCAGGTCGGGCCCTCTTCCTAACGTCGCCCCGCAGGCAAAGCCTCACGCCGCAGCCCGCGTGCCGCCGTCCCCGTCCCCGGTCCGCGCCGCCATGCCGCGGAAGACGCGGCCGGTCTGCTCGCCGGAGATGCGGACGGGGACTTTGCGGTCGGCGTCGACCTCCAGGGCCAGGGTCACGTCGGTGGCGAAGCCCGCGGCGCGCAGTTCGCGGGCGGAGATGCACTCGGCGACGTCGGCCAGGGCGGTGGGTTGGGACCAGGAGGCGGCGGCCAGACGGGCCTCGGCGCTCAGGGAGTAGCCGCGGGCCGCCAGGCCTTCGCAGACGGCGCCGGCGCCGAGCCAGTCCTCGGCGGCGGGGCGGGTGCCTTCGGTGGCGGGGTCGGTGGAGCTCCAGTGCTCTCCGCAGGGGACCACGGTGATCCGGCCCGCCCGCACGCCCGTCATCAGTTCGGCGGCCACCGCGGCGCACGCGGTGGCGTTGCGGGGGCTGCCGATGAGCAGGGCGGGGGCCTTCGCGGCGGCGCTGACCACGGAGGCGCCGTTGAGGGAGGTGAAGATGACGCGCTGGCCGGGGTCGGCCTCCAGCAGGCTCGCCGGGGACAGCGAGACCTGGCCCGGCTCCACGCGTCGCCGCCTGCTCAGCGGTCTGGCTCCCAGCCGGATGGCGGCCATGGCGGGGCCGCCCAGCGACTCGATCTCGGCGCCGCTGTAGACGAGGCAGGTGAAGTCGCGGGAGGCGGCTATGGACAGCGTTGTCGAGAAGGACAGGACGTCCACGACGACCACCACGTCCCCCCGCGCGGCCGCCAGCGCGGCTCCGGTGCGGCCCCATTCGACGTGGACCGAGGTGTCGGGCCAGGGGTCGAACATCGGCGGGCCGGCCGCGGGCAGGATCTCGGGGAGCGCGGCGGCTTCCGCGAAGTCGGGGACGACGTCGGAGGTCGCCCGCAGCGCATCGGCGGCGCGCTCGCGCATCGTTCCCCTCCTCTCGCAGGTCCCGCTGAGCGTCATCGTAGACCTATGGACGAGCTCTTAGTCAGCGGGCGAGAGGGAGGCCAGGTAGCGGCCGATGCCGGCCACGGCGACGGAGCCCTGGCCGATGGCCGAGCTGATCCGCTTCACGCTCCCGGCGCGCACGTCGCCCGCCGCGAACACGCCCGGGATCGAGGTCTCGGCGAGCAGCGGAGCGCGCTCCTCGGGCCATGGCATGGGCAGCATCTCCGGCCTGCGCGCCACCTCGACGTCGGTGAGCAGGAAGCCGTACTCGTCCTGGGCCAGGACGTCGCGCAGCCAGCCGGAGAACGGAACCGTGCCGGTCAGCACGTAGAGGCTGGAGGCGGTCAGCACCTCCGTGGTGCCGGTGGCGCCGTAGAGCAGGACGACCTTCTCCAGCCTGCCGTAGCCGCGCACCTCGCCGATCTCGCTGTCGTAGACGACGCGGATGTTCGGCTCGGCGACGACGCGTTCGGCGATCTCCAGGCTGATCGCGGCCTCGTCGAGGGACTGTTCGCGCACGACGAGGACGACGGACCCGGCGTACGCGGCGAAGTCGAGGGCCGCGTTGCCCGCCGCGTCTCCCGATCCGGCGACGACGACGTCCTCGCCGCGCGTCTGCCGGGTCTCGGCCTTCGAGTAGCCGTAGTAGACCCCTGCGTTGACCAGGCCCTCGACGCCGGGCGCGTCCAGCCTGCGCCAGGTCATCCCGGTGGCGATGAGCACCGATCTGCCGACGACGACCGTGCCGTCGTCCAGCATCACGCGGTGCGCGCCCCGGAGCGGGAGGAGGCTGGTCGCCACCTTCGCGCTGCACCACTGCACGCCGAGCCGCTTGGCCTGGGCCAGGGCGCGGTGCGCGAAGTCGGCGCCGGTCAGACCGGCCGGGTAGCCGAGGTGGTTGTCCATCTGCACGGTGCCCGCGGCCTGTCCGCCGGGGCAGTCGTCCTCGATGACGACGACGCTCATCCCGTCGCAGGCCGCTGCGACGGCGGCCGAGAGTCCGGCCGGGCCCCCGCCGACCACGATCAGGTCGTAGCGGTCCAAGGTCGCCGGCTCGGTGAGTTCGAGGGCCTCGGCGAGCTGGGCGATGGAGGGGTCGTACAGGGCGCGGCCGTCGTCCAGCAGCACGGTGGTGGGGGCCGGGTTAGGCAGGTTCAGGTCGCGCGCCATCGCCTGGGCCTGCGGGTCGTCCGAGAGGTCGAACCAGGTGAAGGGGACGAGGCTGCGCGAGAGGTAGTCCTTGATCACGTACGCGGTGGACGAGTAGCGGTGCCCGAGCACGGTCACGCCGAGCTGCGAGCTGCCGTGCTGCGCGGTCCACTCGCCGAGCAGGTCGTCGACCATCGGGAACAGCCGCTCGGCCAGCGGCTCGGCGGGCAGCGCGAGGTAGCGGTCGACCTGCCCGTGGGTGATCGCCTGCAGGGTCGCGTCGGTGTCCTCGGGCCGGGCCAGCAGTATCCGCCGGGTCGCCGGGGAGGCCGCCTTGACGTGCCCGAACAGTTCGACCGCGCTGCCGTCCGGCAGCCGCATCAGGCTGATGACGAGCGCGATCGGCCGGCCGACGCCGATGGCGTGCGCGAGCGCGTCGGTGGCCTCGCGCACCCCGGCCGCGGCCAGCACCCGGTAGCGCAGGCCGAGGTGCCCGCGCATGCGCTCGACGATCTCGTCGCGCTGGACCGCCTCGTCGTGCAGGACGAGGACCAGCGGTACGACGGCGGTCAACTCCGGGGTTTCGACGTCCATGTATTGAAACTAAGACCGGTCCGGCGCGGTCGCGCGCCGAAGGGAACGAATGGGCGACGGGGCTTGCGGGGATAGTCATCGGGAGACGGCGGACGAGCGCGGGAAGGGGTGGGCGGCGGCGTGGACGCGGGCCTCGTGGGGGCGTTGAGCGATACGGCGGCGACCGGCCTGATCCTGGGCGGCGGCGCGCTGGGATCCGGGCTGCTGGTGCTGGGTCTGACGGTGCTTGCGGTGCGGCGCGGGGCGAGGGAGGAGCGGCGCAGACGCGCGGCGGCGCGGGCCCGGGCGAGGCGGACGGTCCTGCGCACGGCGGCGGCCGCCGACTCCGGGCCGCACGACCACTACCCGCAGCAGCCTTATTCGGCCGCGGAGCCCACCTCGCACCAGCCCTATTCGAGGCCTTACAGCCTCCCCCGGCAGGACTCCCCCGCGAAGACCAACGGGCACCTCGACGCGCACGAGGGCGCGGAGTGAGTCAGGGCGCGAGCGCCTCGAGGGTCTCGGCGCGGTCCGGGACCAGGATGATGTCGTCCACGCCGACGGCCCGGAACTCGCCGAGCACCGCGCGCACCGCCGCGGCGTCCCCCACCGCGGCGACCGCGGCCAGCAGCTCCGGCGGCGCGGCGGCCACCACGGAGCGCACGTGCGCGCCCGACCTGGCCAGCCGGACCACCTCGCCGAAGCCGGCCTCGCTGAACATCCCGCTGAATCCGGCCGAGCGCAGGTAGGGCACCAGGTCGCGGAGCATCGTGCGCCGCCCCTCGGCGTCCGGCTCGACGGCCACCGGCAGCCACAGGGCTATCTTCGGCGCCGCGGACCGCCCGATCCGCTCCGCCGCCGCCTGCACGCGGGCCCGGAGCCGGGAGACGTGCTCCACGGTGCCGATCGGGAGTATGAGCCGGTCCGCGCGGGCGGCCGCGACCTCGGTCAGCTCGGCGCCGAAGGCCAGCACGGACAGCTGCGCGTGCGAGGGCGGCAGCGCGCTCTCGAAGCCCTTGGTGCGCACCAGCGCGCCGCTGTAGTCCACCGGCTCCCCGGCGAGCAGCCCGCGCAGCGCCTGTGCCGATTCGGCCACGATCGTCACCGCGTCGGAGCGGGAGCGGCCGTGCCAGTCCTCGACCACCGTGGACGTGGACGCTGCCAGCGCCACGCCGGTCGCCCGGCCGGTCAGCGCCGCGACCGTGGCCGCGCCCCGGGCCGTGGTCACCGGGTCGCGCACCGCCGCGGGCAGCGGACCCATGCACAGCTTCGCGGACCCCTCGCCCAGCGCCGTGGCCAGCGCGAACGCGTCGTGGCCGGTGGCCTCGCCGATCATGATCTCGCCGAATCCGAGCCCGTCCGCGAGCCGCGCCAAGCTCGCCGCGGCGCCGGGATCCCCGTCCGCCCTCGCCCCCACCAGAACGCCGAGGCCGGTGCCCCGCGCGTCCCCTTGCTCCTGCTGCATCGGCGCCGTGCCTTCCTCCCCAGGCCGTAATCGCCGTGGAATCGCGATCGGGTGTTGGCCGAAACCGTACCGGCTCGCGACCATGTGACGAAAGGAGTGCCCGAGTCCTCGATAGGCTGGGGCGAGCGCCCCCGGCCCGGGCGCGACGGAGCGTCGGGTTTCATCACGAGGAGTGAGCAGTGCGTATCACATCGATCGGCCACGCCGGGCTGTTCATCGAGTCGGCCGCCGGGTCCATCGTGTGCGACCCCTGGTTCACGCCGGCCTACTTCGGATCCTGGGTGCCGTTCCCGGACAACACCGGGCTCGACCCAGCGCCGCTCGGCGGCGCCGACTACCTCTACGTCTCCCACCTGCACCGGGACCATTTCGACCCGGACTGGCTCGCGGCGCACATGAACAAGGACGCCACCGTCCTGCTGCCGGACTACGCGGTGCCCGACCTGCGCGAGGCGCTCGAGGACCTCGGCTTCAAGCACTTCGTGCAGACCAGGAACAACGAGCCGGTCACCCTCGACTCCGGCCTGCGCGTGCTGATCAACGCGCTGGTCTCGCCGACCGACGGCCCGCTCGGCGACTCGGGCCTGGCCGTGGACGACGGCGAGGTGCGGATCTACAACCAGAACGACTCGCGCCCGGTCGAGGCGGGGCCGATCGAGGCCTTCGGCCCGCTGCACGGCCACTTCCTGCAGTACTCCGGCGCCATCTGGTACCCGATGGTCTACGACTTCCCCGAGCGGATGAAGCAGACCGTCGGCACCCGCAAGCGCCGCAACGGCATGGCCCGCGCGCTGAAGTACATCGAGCAGTACCAGGCCGAGCACGTCTTCCCCTTCGCCGGGCCGCCCTGCTTCCTGGACGACGAGCTCTGGGAGTTCAACGACTTCGACCGGGACGAGGCGAACGTCTTCCCCGACCAGTTCGTCTTCCTCGACTACCTCCAGGAGCAGGGCTTCGACAAGGCGCACCTGTTCCTGACCGGCACGACCGTGGAGCTCACGGCGGACGGCGGCGCGGCGCTCGAGCAGATCCCGGAGCGCGAGGTGGCCCGGATCAGGGACGACCGGCGCGGCTACCTGGCCGACTACAAGGAGAAGGTCCAGCCGGTCATCGACGGCATCCTGCGCGCGCTGCCGCAGGACCGCTCCGACCTGGTCGGGCAGCTGCAGGACTGGGTGCAGCCGCTGATGGAGACCGCGGACCACACCTGCGCGGGCCTGAACGGCCGGATCCTGCTGCGGGTCGCGGCCGTGGACGGCGGCCCGGACGAGGAGATCGTCTTCGACTTCCTCGAGCGCAAGATCAAGCCGTACGCCGGCGAGGAGGTGCGCTACTCCTTCACGGCGAAGCGGCCGCTGATCGAGCAGCTGGTGCGCGAGCGCACCCCGGACTGGGTCAACGAGCTGTTCCTGTCCTGCCGCTTCCAGGCCTCGCGCAAGGGCCCGTTCAACGAGTACGTGTACTCCTTCTTCAAGTCGCTCTCCGTCGAGCACATGACCTTCGTCGAGGGCTACTACGCGGAGTCGGCCGGCGTGGAGGACTTCGCGCTCGCGGACGGCCACGTGGTGCAGCGGCACTGCCCGCACCTGAAGGCGGACTTGGTGCGCTTCGGCACGGTGCGCGACGGCGTGCTCACCTGCCAGCTGCACGGCTGGGAGTTCGAGCTGGCCACCGGCCGCTGCTTGACCAGCGACGATCGCAAGCTGCTGAGTCGGCCGTGCCGAGCCGGCGACGGCGAGGACGCCGCGCAGGACGCCGCTTTCCCGGAGATCACGGCGCCGACAGTGCACTGAATGGTGCACGGATAGCGGGCTGATCAAGGGCAGGGTTTTCCCCTGCCTTCCTTCCCGTTCCGGTCGCACAGTGCC
>DASTAE010000235.1:0-17601 GCA_035712985.1 Actinospica sp. | reverse complement strand
CAGGCGATCACCCGCGCCATGGCGGACCAGGCCCGCACCATCCGCATCCCGGTGCACATGGTCGAAGTGATCAACAAGCTCGCCCGCGTGCAGCGCCAGATGCTCCAGGACCTCGGGCGCGAGCCCACCCCGGAGGAGCTGGCCAAGGAACTCGACATGACCCCGGAGAAGGTCATCGAGGTGCAGAAGTACGGCCGCGAGCCGATCTCGCTGCACACCCCGCTGGGCGAGGACGGCGACAGCGAGTTCGGCGACCTGATCGAGGACTCCGAGGCGGTCGTGCCGGCCGACGCGGTCTCCTTCACCCTGCTCCAGGAGCAGCTGCACTCGGTGCTCGACACGCTCTCCGAGCGCGAGGCCGGCGTGGTCTCGATGCGCTTCGGCCTGACCGACGGCCAGCCGAAGACGCTGGACGAGATCGGCAAGGTCTACGGCGTGACCCGCGAGCGGATCCGGCAGATCGAGTCGAAGACCATGTCCAAGCTGCGCCACCCCTCGCGCTCCCAGGTGCTGCGCGACTACCTCGACTAAGAGGCCCCGAGCACAGCGAAACCGCCCCGCGACCGGAAGGTCGCGGGGCGGTTTCGTCAGTCGGTATCCGGGCGCCGTTGTCCGGCCGGACGACGGCTACTGCCGTCGCATCACTTGGCCTCGGTCAGCTTTTCCGTCTCGTCGTGGATGTCCGCGGCGATGGTGCGGAGGGACTCCTCGTACTTCTTGCCGTGGTGCGCGCAGAAGAGGAGTTCTCCACCGGAGTTGAGCGTGACGCGGATGTACGCCTGGGCGCCACAGCGGTCGCAACGATCGAGGGCGGTCAGGGACTCGGCCGTGGGAGTGAGGACTGCGGTCACGTCAGCTCCTTCTTGGTACGTCGGCGGTATCGCTACCCGGATCAACATCAAACCATCCGGTGAATCCAGGATGCCCCGTCCGGAGCCGCAAATTCGCCACGTTCGCTGTGGGCGTACGCGCTCACGCTCAAGTCTCCGCGGGAGATCACGGAGGGTCGACGGGCCGATTGCGGACCGTATGGCATATCGGACAGCTTGCCGACACCGGAGTCGGTACCCTGCCGGTTACGGCGCTGTCCCAGGCAGCCGCTAATCTGGCAGCGGTACCTTCGCCCCCCGCGGCGCGGGTCAGACGATGAGGCGAGAGCCGCTAGAGGGAGGACGACGTGGCCGCGAGTCCCGAGTACACCGCACGGCACCTGTTGGTGCTGGAGGGTCTTGAGGCCGTACGCAAGCGGCCCGGCATGTACATCGGTTCGACCGACAGCCGCGGCCTGATGCACTGCGTGTGGGAGATCATCGACAACGCGGTGGACGAGGCCCTCGGCGGCTTCGGCGACCGGATCGAGGTCTACCTGCACGCGGACGGCTCGGTGGCCGTGCACGACCACGCGCGCGGCATCCCGGTCGACATCGAGCCGAAGACCGGCCTGTCCGGCGTCGAGGTCGTGATGACCAAGCTGCACGCGGGCGGAAAGTTCGGCGGCGGCTCCTACGCGGCCTCCGGCGGCCTGCACGGCGTCGGCGCCTCGGTCGTGAACGCGCTCTCGGCCCGGCTGGACGTCGAGGTGGACCGCGACGGCTCGACCTATTCGATGTCCTTCCGGCGCGGCGTGCCCGGCGTGTTCGACGGCGAGGGCCCCAAGGCGGACTTCGAGCCGCGCAGCGGGATGGACAAGTCCCGCCGCTCGGCGAAGAAGGCCGAGTCGGGCGTCACCGGCACCCGGATCCGCTACTGGGCCGATCGTCAGATCTTCCTCAAGGAAGCGCAGATCTCGCTCGAGGACCTGCACAACCGGGCCCGGCAGACCGCGTTCCTGGTGCCGGGCCTGACGATCGAGGTGCACGACGAGCGCGGCGAGCAGCCGGCCGTCGAGTCCTTCCACTACGCGGGCGGCATCTCCGAGTTCTGCGAGTACCTGGCCAAGGACCGGCCGGTGACCGACACGCTGCGGCTGACCGGGAACGGCACCTTCACCGAGACCGTGCCGGTGCTCGACGATTCGGGCCACATGGTCCCCACCGACGTGCAGCGCACCCTCGAGGTGGACGTCGCGATGCGCTGGGGCACCGAGTACGACACGACGCTCAAGAGCTTCGTCAACATCATCATCACGCCCAAGGGCGGCACCCACGTCAACGGCTTCGAGCGCGCCCTGGTCAAGACGGTCAACGACCAGCTGCGCAGTGTGAAGCTGCTGCGGGTGAACGACGACCCGGTCACCAAGGACGACATCCTGGAGGGCCTGACGGCCGTGGTCACGGTGCGGCTCTCCGAGCCGCAGTTCGAGGGCCAGACCAAGGAGGTGCTCGGTACCCCGGCGGCCACCAGGATCGTCTCCCAGGTGGTGTCCGACCAGCTCAAGGCCTTCCTGACGGCGACCGACAAGAACCGCAAGCCGCAGGCCCGCACCGTGCTCGAGAAGGTCGTGGCCGCGGCCAAGACCCGGATCGCGGCGCGCCAGCACAAGGAGACCCAGCGCCGGAAGAACGCGCTGGAGACGAGTGCGCTGCCGGCGAAGCTCGCCGACTGCCGCTCGGACGACGTGGAGCGCTCCGAGCTGTTCATCGTCGAGGGAGACTCGGCGCTGGGCACCGCGAAGCTGGCCAGGGACTCGGAGTTCCAGGCGCTGCTGCCGATCCGCGGCAAGATCCTCAACGTGCAGAAGTCCTCCGTCGCGGACATGCTCAAGAACGCCGAGTGCGCCGCGATCATCCAGGTCCTCGGCGCGGGCACCGGCCGCTCCTTCGACGTGGACGCGGCGCGCTACGGCCGGGTCATCATGATGGCCGACGCCGACGTCGACGGCTCGCATATCCGCACCCTGCTGCTGACGCTGTTCTTCCGCTACATGCGGCCGATGGTCGAGGCGGGCCGGGTCTTCGCGGCCGTCCCGCCGCTGCACCGCATCGAGGTGATCGGGCAGGGCCGCGCGAAGAACGAGTACATCTACACGTACACCGACCAGGAGATGAAGACCGTCACGGCCGATCTGGCCAAGCGCGGCAAGAAGATCAAGGACCCGGTGCAGCGGTACAAGGGCCTCGGCGAGATGGACGCGGACCAGCTCGCGGAGACCACGATGGACCCGCGCCGCCGGATGCTGCGCCGGATCACGCTGGCCGACGCCGAGGCCGCGGACCGCATCTTCGACCTACTGATGGGCTCGGATGTGGCGCCGCGCAAGGAGTACATCGTGAACTCCGCCGCGCTGCTCGACCGCTCCCGGATCGACGCCTAGGCCGTGTCTTCGCAGTAGCGTCGGATCAGGCCGCGGCGTCTGACGCGTGCGCTCGCAAGGCGCAGGGGCGGGCGCATACTCGGCCGTCTGCAGCCGCTCCCGCAACGCCGCGAGCGGCGTGGCAAGCCTAGCTGTGCCCCGCCTGCACGAGACCGGATTCGTACGCGTACACGACCGCGTGGATCCGGTCTCGCAGGTGCAGTTTGGCGAGCACGTTGCCGACGTGCGTCTTGACCGTGTGCTCGCTGACCACGAACTCGGCCGCGATCTCAGCGTTCGACAGGCCGCGGGCGAGCAGCCGCAGCGTCTCGAGTTCGCGCGCGGTCAGCTGGGCGAGCACGGGATCGGGGACCAGCGCGACGGCCGTGCGCTCGGGCCTGCGGGCGAACTGCTCGATCAGCCGCCGCGTCACGCTCGGGGCCAGCAGCGCCTCTCCGCCGTGCACGACGCGCACGGCGTGCACGAGGTCGTCGCGGCGCACGTCCTTGAGCAGGAAGCCGCTCGCGCCCGCCTGGAGGGCCGAATAGACGTAGTCGTCGATGTCGAACGTGGTCAGCATGATGACGCGGGTGCCGCCGCGCGCGCAGATCCGGCGCGCGGCCTCGAGCCCGTCCATCGTCGGCATCCGCACGTCGAGCAGCGCGATGTCCGCATCCTGCCGGCCGACCGCGGCGACCGCCTCGACGCCGTCCGAGGCCTCGGCCACCACCTCGATGTCCGGCTGCGCGTCCAGGATCATCGCGAATCCCGCGCGGACCAGCTCCTGGTCGTCGGCGACCACCACCCGTATCCCCATGGCCTGATCCTATGCGGTCGGAATCCGCGCGAGCAGCTGGAATCCGCGGCCGTCCGGCCCGCCCCCGGAGCTGACCGTGCCGCCGCAGGAGGTGATCCGCTCCCTGATGCCGATCAATCCGCGGCCGGATTCCGGCACGCCGCCGCGCGGCCCGACGCCGTCGTCCGTGACGCGCACCGTCAGCGCCTCCGGAGTCCAGTCCAGACGCAGCTCGGCGCGCTCGGCGCGCGAGTGCTTGACCATGTTCGTCAGCGCCTCCTGCGCGGTGCGGTAGACGGCCACCTCGGTGTCCTGCGGCAGCCGGCGCGGCGTCCCCTGCACGACCATCCGCACGTCGATCCTGGTGGCCCGCACCGTCTCCACGAGCCGCGGCAGCTCACCGATGGTCGGCTGCGGGCTGAGCGCCAGCGCGTCGCCCTCGCGCAGCACGCCGAGCATCCTCCGCAGCTGGGTCAGCGCCTCCCGGCCGCCGTCGGCGACCGCGTCGAAGGCCGCCTCCGCCCTCGCCGCGTCCCGATGCACCACCGCAGCCCCCGCCTCGGCCTGCACGATCATCAGGCTCACGGCGTGCGCCAGGATGTCGTGCATGTCGCGGGCGATCCGGGTGCGCTCCTCGGCCGCGGCCTGCGCCCCGCGGGCCTGCGCCGTCTTCTCCGCCTCCCGGGCCCGCTCCGTCATCAGCCGCGCCAGATCACGCTGCTGCGCGGCCAGCCGTCCGGCGACGAAGGCCATCGCGATGATCAGCGCCGAGACCGTGTTCTTGCCGAGGCCCTGGTCCACGACCACGAAACTGGCCGCGACGGAGCTGATCGCCGCGAGCCAGAAGCGCCAGCCGTCGCGGTAGTAGGCGACCGTGGCCATCGCGACGAGCAGCATGAACTCGCAGCTGTGGTTCCAGGTGATCGCCAGCGTCGCGAGGAGGGACAGCAGCACCGTGCCGCTCCCGACGATCCAGAACACCGCGAAGGGCGCCGCGCGCCGCCGGATCAGCGCGAGCGGCAGCGCGATGGCCCAGACCCAGACCCACCAGGACCACGAGGTGCCCTGGTTCTGCTGCGAGGACAGCACGCCCCAGATCACGCTGGCCTCGGCGATCGCCGTGATCAGCAGGTCCACCAGCAGCGCGGTGGCGCCCCGGTTCGCGTGGGCCAGCAGCCGGCGGGTGCGCCCGGGCAGCGTGAGCGGGAAGGTCATGCCCCGATCGTGCCGCTCACCGGCGCCGATCGCCTCCCCCGCGCGAGGGATTCAGTCCTTCTCCAGGCCGACCAGGCGCAGTTCGAGGGGATTGCCGAAGGCCTTCCCGCAGGACTCGGGGCGCGGCTCGGCGGCGGCCGATTCGACGAGCACGGCGCGGAAGCGGTCGCCGCCGACGCCGAGGGTCACCTCGTAGCGCCGGTCGGGGCCGTCCGGGACGGGCTCCAGGCGGCGCTCGCCGAGCACGGCGACCGCGTCCGGCGCGTGTTCCTGCAGCTCGGCGCGCAGTGCAAGCTCGGCCGCCTGCCCGGGCCGTGACCAGGTGGAACGCCCGCGGCACAGCGGCCCGCCGACCTTCCCGGCGGCCGCGTCGCGCAGGATCCGGGCCGCCGCGGGGCCGTCCAGGCGGCCGTAGAGGTAGCCCGTGGGCAGCACGACCGCGGTGGGCGCGAAGCGGTGGCCGCCGAGGTGGTCGGACTCCCAGACCGACGCGGTGTCCGTGGCCGGGTCCTCGGCCAGCCAGCCGGCCAGCGCGCGGCCGGAGAGGGCGCAGCACGCGTCGCGCTTGCCGTTCGTGCAGACCAGCAGCACCGGGCCGCCCTGGTGCAGCGGCTTGGCGGGCAGGTCGAAGTCCAGGTCGAGCAGCGTGGCCGGGTCGGCGGTGGACCAGGACCACAGCGCGGCGCGGCCCGGCCTGGTGTCCGCGAGGAACACGCGGCGCGGGGCCCGCGGATCGTGCTCGGCGTGGTGTCCGGGACGCCTGATCAGCGCGATGCGCACGCCCGCGGCCTCGGCCTTGAGGCTCAGCGCGCGGCCGAGCTCGGCGGGCAGGTGGGAGGCGGTCAGGGCCTTCGCGCCCCACGGCCCGGTCTGCTCGATCGCCAGCCAGCGGCTCGCGAGCGGCGCGGTCCCGGCCAGCGGCTCGGCGAGTCGGGCGGAGGCGGCGCTGCAGGAGGCGGGTTCCGGGGCGTGGGCGTGGCTCAGCGGCATGGGTACCAGCGTAGGGCGTGCGCTTTCCCGCTTCGGGAGCACAATGAAGGTGACCGACCGATTTCGGGGGACCGCCTGGGAGGCGAGGCGAGATGACCTTCGAGAACATGGACCCGGTGCACGCGGCCCGACGACCGAGGCCCGCGACGGTGACGACCGCGGTCGCGGAGCAGATGGAGCAGCACGAGCGCACCGCGGCCGACCTCGGCACGCCCGCCGTGCTCGACCACCGCGTCGTGGCGCTGGAGGCAGGCGGCGGCGCGAACCCGCTGATCGTGCACACCGCCGACGGCGACCGGACGGTGCTGCCGCTGACGGCCCAGGTCTGGGCCAGGGCCGGGCGGCTGACGGTCGTCGCGCACGACGGTTCCGAGCTGCGGATGACCGTGCTCGGCGCGGACGAGTGCGCGGGCCTGAAGCTCGGCGCGCACTGGCCGGTCGGCGAGGCGGACAGCCGGGTCAAGCGGGTGGCCAGCGCCGCCGTGCACGACGTCGGCGACGTGCTGACCTTCCCCGCGTGGCTGGCCCGCACCACGCGGATCAGCGGCCAGCGCAACGCGGCGATGCACGCGCTGCTCCGCAGGTTGCGTAAGCAGAGCCCGGATACGAAGGTGTTCGTCGGCCAGACCTTCGGCTCCGAACACCGTCGACCCGAGCTCGAGCACCCCTACGACCACCGCGGCATCGTCGGCCGCGAGGGCTATCCGACCGAGCTCTGAATCCCGGTCTCGTCGCCCTGGCCCAGCTTCTTCGGCAGGAAGCTGAAGAGCAGGAAGTAGAGCAGCGCGGCCAGCACGAACCCGACCTCGAAGGTCAGGTCGCCGAGCGCGGGGTGCGCCTTGGCCAGCACGCCGGTGTAGTCGGCCTGGTTGGAGAACAGCCAGATCGACACGCCCATCGCCGCGGCCATCGAGACCACGCCGGCGATCGGGCTGTGCGTCTTGCTGAACAGCAGTCCGTCCACGTCCTTGCCGCGGCGCAGCAGCTGGTCGGTGAGGAACACACCGAGCCACGGGCCGATCCAGTAGGCGATGACCAGCAGGAAGTTGTTGTACTTGGTGCCCGCGTCGCTCAGCCCCGACCAGGCGAGGAAGAAGCCGGCGACGCCGAAGACCAGCGCCACCAGCGCGCGCCGCGCCGTGAGCGGGATCTTGATGCCCAGCGCCATGAACGACATCGCGCCCGAGTAGACGTTCAGCGCGTTCGCGCAGACCGCGCCGATCGCGATCGCCACCAGCGTGACGTCGCCGAGCCACGGCGTGAGGTGCGTGATGAAGGCCTGCGTCGGGTCCGAGTCCCACAGGCCGTCCGGCACGGTCAGCGTCGCGGCGGCGGTGCCCGCGAGCTCGAGCAGGACGCAGGACGCGAAGACGCCGAGGCCCGCCCACAGGCCGACGGCCTTCTTGTTCTCGTCCTTCTTCAGGTAGCGCGTGTAGTCCGCGGCGTAGGGGTTCCAGCCCGCGGCGTAGCCGAAGGTGGCGCCGAGCGTCAGCAGGAAGCCGCCTACACCGCCGCCCCCGCCGTTCAATGCGGCCGGGTGGCTCTTGGAGAGCAGGATCACCGAGACGGCCACGAAGACGACGGCGAGCAGCGGGAAGGCGAGCCGCTCGAAGGTGTGCACCAGGTTGTGCCCGAAGAACGCGACCGCGATCTGCGCGACCGTGATCAAGATGAGACACGGCACCTCGGCCCAGCCGGTCAGCGCCGACAGGGCGAGCGTGCCGCTGACCGAGTTGACCGCGAACCAGCCGACGCCGGCCACCAGCGAGTTGATGCCGGCCGGGAGGATGTTGCCGAAGCGGCCGAAGGAGATCCGGGACAGGATCATCTGCGGCACGCCGTGCTCGGGCCCGCGCGCCGAGAGGAAGGCCATGGCCACCGAGCCGAGGCCGGTGCCCAGGATGATCGCGAGCGCGGCCTGGGTGAAGCTCTCGCCGAAGAACAGCGGCAGCACGCCGACGAAGACGGTCGCGAACTCGAAGTTGGGGGAGGTCCACGTCCAGAACAGGTTGAGCGGCCGCCCGTGCCGTTCGTTCAGTGGGATGAACTCGGCGCCGCCCGGCTCGACGGCCGCCACCTTTGTCCCGTAATCGCCCTCACGTACCTCGGATATCTGCGCCGATTGCGCCTCGGTGCTGGTCATGCCGGGAATCCTCCGCTGATCTCGGTGCGTGGGCAGTCAAGGCGAACGGTAAGGGCCGGTTGTTAACGCAGTATTTCCCGGCTATCTCACTGTGGTATCGCCGGCACCGGCCCTCATGTTCGTGCCCTGACTTGTTAGCCGCAGCTCGGGTCGGTGGTGGCCGTGTAGGTCTGCCCGTTATCGAAGTCGCCGGCGATGACCGTGTCCAGGGTGTCGAGCACCTGCTGGTTGCGCGGACCGAAGGCGTCGAGGACCACGCCGAGCTCGCGGTTCTCGTTGAGCGAGGTGTTCGAGATGTTGATGGAGCCGAGCTCGGCCCGCTCGTCCCAGTTGCCGTAGTCGGCCACGAAGACCTTGGCGTGCGAGTAGAGCGTGTCCGTGCTCGTGTTGTTCAGGCTGATCTGGACGCCCGCGGCCAGCAGCTGATTCAGGTACGGGTACAGCCCGCACTCGTCGATGATGGCCAGCTTGACCTGCACGCCGCGCTGCGCCGCCGCGATCAGGGCGTTGACCACGTCGGTGTCGTACATCTCCTCCTGCTCGACCAGCAGCGTGCGGTGCGCGCCGTTGATCACGTCGAGGATCCGGTCCTCGGAGGTGGTCGGGGACCAGACCAGGTCGCCGCTGCCCGCGCTCGGGGTGACCGGCTGGTGCGCGAAGTCCGCCGTGAAGGTCTGCTCGATCGCCCACACGTCGAAGGGGTTCGCGTCGAACAGCGCGTAGTCCCGGTCCGAGTTGTAGTAGTACGAGTCCAGGTTGCCGGTCATGATGAGCGACTCGCGGCCGTCCACCGTCAGGGTCTTCTGGTGGGTGAAGTAGTAGGTCGGGTTCGACCAGACCACGTTCACGCCGCCGGCCTTCAGCTTGTCGAAGCCCGGCTGGTAGTACTTGCTGCCCGGACCGACCCGGCCGTCCAGGATGACCCGGACGTCGACGCCGCGCGCGGCCGCCGCGATCAGGTCGGCCTCCATCGTGGTGTCGTCGAGCTCGTACATCGTGAGATCGATCGAGTGCTTCGCCGAGTTCACGAAGTCGTAGACCGGCTGGTGCGAGCCGGGGAAGACGAGCAGCGTGTGGTTCGCGAACTCGCCGCCCGGCCCGCAGTCCGCCGCGACGTCGGCCTGCGCGGTCGACGCGCCGATCGCCACGGAAAGAATCCCGGCAACCGCGGCCGCAGCCAGCCGCGTGTGCTTGAGACGCATGATGACCCTCCTGAGGTCTCGGGCCGCCTTGGCCCGAACAGATCAGGACATCAGGGTTTGACGATACGAGGCCACCAAGCGTCGGTAAACAATTCGTGACAGGGTCGCTACGAGGCCGCCCGGGCCCGCAGCGCGCGGGCCAGGTCGTCGCGGGCCTCGGAGACCAGGCGGCGCAGCGCGGGCGCGTGCTCGCCGGACAGCCAGGCGTCGGCCCGCGCGAGCGTGCGCTCGTCGACCAGCAGTTCGGGGAAGGCGCCGGACACGATCGCCGAGGCGTTCTCGATCGTGCGCTCGGCCCAGATCCCGTCCAGGGCCTCGAAATACGGCGCGGCGTACTCGGTGAGCAGCGCGGTCTGACCGGACCGGTTGAAGCCGCCGAGCAGGGTGCGCAGCAGGTCGTTCGGCTGGTCGCCGGGCGCCATCACCGTCCGCCAGACCTCGGCCTTGGCCTCGGGCAGCGGGCGCGCGGCCAGGCAGCCGGCGTGGTTGCGGTGGCCCGAGGCGGTCTTGTCGCGCTCCAGCTCGGCGTCGATGCGCGCCTTGTCCGCGACGCCCGCGGAGGCCAGCCCGAGCAGGAACTCCCAGCGCAGGTCGGCGTCGAGGGTCAGGCCCTCGAGCTCGGCGGTGCCGTCGAGCAGCGCGGCCAGGTAGTCGAGGTCCTCGGTCCCGTGGGCGGCCCTCGCGAGGAACCGCGCCCAGGCCAGCTGCTTGTCCGAGGCGGATTCGGCGGCGCGCAGCTCGCGTCGCGCCATCGCCGCCACCGGTCCGCGCGCGGCGGCCCGGTTCTCGTCGGTCAGGTAGAAGGCGAGCACGAAATCGGCCTGGTCCAGCAGGTTGCTGAGCACGCCGACCTCGCTCTCCGACGCTGCGTGCCGATTCACGAACTCCAGGAAGCGGCGGCCGGGGAGCACACCGTCGCGCGTCATGTTCCAGAGCGAGGACCAGATCAGCGAGCGCGGCATCGGGTCGGTGAACGTGGACAGGTGCTCGTACGCGAAGGCCAGCTGGTCCTCGTTGAGCACGACCTTGCAGTAGGACAGGTCGTCGTCGTTCACCAGCACGAAGGCGGTCGCGGCGAGGTCCGCCGGGATCGTCGCGCTCTCGTCCTCGAGGTCGACCTCGACCCGCGCGACCCGCGCCACGCCGGCGTCGCCCAGCTCGTAGGCGCCGATCGCGATCCGGTGCGGCCGCGGCGAGCCCTCCTGCCGGACGACGCCGTCGGCGAAGGTCAGAGTGTTGACGCCGCTGGTCTCGAGCCAGGCCTTGGACCAGGCCGACAGGTCGCGGCCGGAGGTCTCCTCCAGCGCGCCGAGCAGGTCGGCGAGCGTCGTGTTCCCGTAGGCGTGCTGCTTGAAGTAGTGCCGCGAGCCCTGGATGAACGCGTCCTCGCCGACGTACGCCACGAGCTGCTTGAGCACCGAGGCGCCCTTCGCGTACGTGATCCCGTCGAAGTTGAGCTTCGCGTCTTCGAGGTCGTCGATGGTGGCCACGATCGGGTGCGTGGAGGGCAGCTGGTCCTGGCGGTAGGCCCAGGCCTTGCGGCGGTTCGCGAAGGCGACCCACGCGTTCCGCCAGCGCGTCGCGCCGACCGAGCCGTAGGAGCCCATGAAGTCGGCGAAGGACTCCTTGAGCCAAAGGTCGTCCCACCAGCGCATCGTCACGAGGTCGCCGAACCACATGTGCGCCATCTCGTGCAGGATCACATTCGCGCGCGACTCGTAGGCCGAGTCCGTCTGCTTGGAGCGGAAGACGAAGTGCTCGGTGAACGTCACGCAGCCCGGGTTCTCCATCGCGCCGAGGTTGTACTCGGGGACGAAGGCCTGGTCGTACTTGCCGAAGGGGTACGGGAAGTCGAATTTCTCGTGGAAGAAATCCAGGCCGCGCTTGGTGACGTCGAAGATCGCCTCGGAGTCGAAGTGCTCGGCGAGCGAGTTGCGGCACAGCGCGTTGAGCGGGATCTCCAGCGTCGTCCCGTCGGGCAGCTCGCGCGTGTAGTGGTCGCTGGCCACGTGGTAGGGCCCAGCGACGACGACGGTGATGTACGTCGAGATGCGCGGCGTGGGCAGGAAGGTCCAGTGCGCGACGCCGTCCACGACCGGAGCGCGCTTGGCCGGGGCCGAGTTGCTCGCGATGTACCAGCCGGCCGGGGCCTTCACGTCGAAGGTGAAGGAGGCCTTGAGGTCGGGCTGCTCGAAGTTCGCGTAGAGGCGGCGCGCGTCGGCGGGCTCGAACTGCGTGTAGAGGTACACGCGGCCGTCCGCGGGGTCGGCGAAGCGGTGCAGGCCCTCGCCGGTCCGGCTGTAGGCGCAGTCGGCGACGACGGTGACCGTGTTCTCGGCCCGCAGCCCGTCGAGCCGGATGCGGCTGTCGGCGAAGACGGCGGTGGGATCCAGTTCGACGCCGTTGAGCGTCACCGAGCGCACCGCGGGCGCGATCAGGTCGAGGAAGGTGGACGCTCCCGGCTCGGCGCAGGTGAACTCGATCGTGCTGGTCGAGCCGAACGTGCGCGCCCCGGGGTCGTTGGCGTTCCCCAGGTCGATCGACACCCGGTAATCGGACACGTGCAGCAGGGCTGCGCGGCCGGCCGCCTCTTCCCTGGTCAAGTTCTTGCCTGGCATGGTTCCCAAGGCTCCTTCGCCTGCGGTGAGAGCGTTCGCGCCCATCCTGCCACGCGGCCGTTGTCGGTGGTCGCGGTTAGCGTGAGGGCATGGAGGAAACCCGAACCCGGAGTGAGGCGCCGCTCGAGGCGACCGATGAGCGCGTTCTGCTGAACGGCTTCCTGGACTTCCAGCGGGACACGCTGGACTGGAAGATCAGCAGGCTGGCGGACGAGCAGCTGCGCACCCGCGCCGTGCCCGCGTCCAACGTGACCCTGCTCGGCCTGCTGCGGCACCTGGCCGAGGTCGAGCGCTACTGGTTCCGCGAGGTGTGGGCCGGCGAGCCGTTCGCGAAGGGGATGTACACCCGAACGGGGGAGCCCGACGAGGACTGGAACGATCTCGAGGCGGACAGCGGGGCCGAAGCGTACCGGCGCTGGCGCGCCGAGGTCGCGGCCTCGCGGGCGGTCGTGGCGGGGACGGAGAGCTTCGACACCGTCTTCAGCCGCGAGGACAGCGGCGAGCGCGTCTCGGCCCGCTGGATCCTGATCCACATGGTCGAGGAGTATGCGCGGCACAACGGCCACGCCGACCTGCTGCGCGAGAGCATCGACGGCGAGGTGGGCGAATAGCGGCCGAGCCCGGCGCCCGGGGGGAGGCCCGCGGCGCCTAGCGGCTCCGGCTGTAGGGCGCCGCGTGATCGGCGCACAGGTAGAGGGCCAGGCCCTCCGGGGTGGTCACCCGGGTGAGCCCGCCCCAGTCCCGGTCCGGGTCGATCCGGATCAGCCAGTTCTCCAGCAGTCGGAAGCCCGCCTCGTTCGTGGCGCGCGCCGCCGGCCCCTCCGGCTGCCGCGGGTCCAGCGCCGGGTTCTCGCCGCGCGTCTGCAGCTCGGGGAGCTCCTCGACCAGCTTGGCCATCGCCTCCAGGTCCGCCTTCATGTGCTCGGTGAGGTGGTCCACGGTCGCGCCGAGCACCGGGCCGGCCAGCGGCGCGGCGTGCTTGAGCACGGCGAGGAGCTCGCGCAGGTAGGGCGCCATCGTCCGCAGCCAGGCCGGCGACTGCGCGATCTGGTACACGCCGGCGCCGCCGGGCAGCGGATGCCAGGAGCCCGGCTCCTCGCAGTAGAGCGAGAGCTCGTAGGTCGCGCCGCGCAGCCGGCTCTGCCGGACCGGGCGGACCGCGAAGACGCTCGGGCACTTCGTGTCCAGGCCGCTCTGGATCTGCTGCTGCAGCCGCAGGAACATCCGCTGCATGTCGCTGGCCTGCTCGTCGAACCGGTCGTCGAACAGCACCCGCTGCCGGTCCTGGTTCGTCAGCACGAGGTCGAGCTTGCGCCGGATCTCGTCCTTGTCCGAGGGCGGAATGCCGAGCAGCAGCCGCGGCACGTACACGCTCTCGCCCGACCTGCGGCACTCGATGTCCGTGCGCGGCGGCGACCACTCCAGCCGCCGCTGCAGGTCCTCGTACCCGTAGAGCTCGGTGCAGTCCGGAGCGCAGCTACACGGGACCATGCGCTTGATGTCGAGGCCGGGGTAGCGGTCGAGCGTGACGTTGAGCCCCTCGTTCAGCACGGCGAAGAACGACGCGGGCGACGGGCCGCGCACCGCGAGCTCGACCTCGTTGCGGTGCCGGTCCGCGCGTATCAGTGCCCGATGACGCCCGTCCGGATGGGCGAGCAGGGCGCCCGAGCGCCAGTGCGTGTCCGTCGTGAACCGGTGCGAGCGCGCGATGAACCAGGTCGGGATGCCCGGAGGCGTCGTGTTGAGCTCGTAGATCATCCGGATCTCGTGCTCCTGCACGCCCGGCGGCACCAGGTTCCAGCGCTCCACGTACCCCGCGGGCGCGTTCCACGGCAGCCGCTCGACGACCAGGCTGACGTCGCTCCCGCCCTCGCTCCCCGTGCGATAGGAGAGGTCGTACTCGTCCATCATCCGCAGGAAGTGGTCCCGCATCCCGTGGTCGAGATCCGACCAGAGCGTGTCGAGATGCCGACGGCTCAGCAGGCCGTGCCGCCGCTCCACCTCGTCGCTGTCCAGCACCCGGCTGATGTACGCGTTCACCCACTCCGGCCGCAGGATCACCGTCTCGCCGAGCTCCGGATCGTCCATGTGGAAGAGGATCGAGCCGAGCGTGTGCAGCGCCGTGGCCACATACCGCTGATACTGCTCGTCGCCGAGGCCCGCGGCGCTCATGGCTGCCCAGAGCCGAGCGGGCGTCACATGCTTCTCCGCCAGGGCGTCCACCGCCCGAGTGGCCTCCAGCCAACTCGTCGGCCACCGCTCACCCATCAACGGCAGCCCTGCCGCGCGCTCCGCGATCAGCGTCCGCAGCAGCGCCAGCCCCTCTTCGGTCTCGTTGTCGATCGAGAGGCTGTGCACGATCTGCGGATACTCCCGCCGCAGGTCGTCCAAGGGCAGATCCACCGGCCGCTCGTTCGCCGAGGAATGCGTGGCCACCAGCACCACCGGCGACTTGGGCGCCCGAGCGGCGATGATGTCCAGCCAGTACCGCAGCCGTCCCTGTTCCCACCCGGAGCGGCTGTTCCACAGCAGCAGAAACAGCGAGCGGTCGGTCAGGAAGAACTGGTGCGTGGCGTGGTAGATCTCCTGCCCCCCGAAGTCCCACGTCCGCAGCAGCATCTCCACCTCCCGCCGCGGATGCCGCACCCGGTAGTCGAAGATCCGCATCCCGTGCGTGGTGGCCTCCGCGGGATCGAACGGCTCGTGCACCAGCTTCTTGATCAGCGAGGTCTTGCCCACCCCGCCCTCGCCGACGACCAGCAGCTTGGACACCCACTGCTCCCGCGCCCCCTTGCGGCACTCGCGCAGGAACTGCAGGATCGCCCGATTCCCGTTCGCCGTGATCTCCGGCGGCGGACTGACCAGCGGATTGTTCCCCACCTCGATCCCGCTCAGCCGAGGCAGGTCCAGCAGCCACTCCGGCACGACCCGAAGGTCGTTGTCGTTGATGTAGAACAGCCGCAGATGCCGAAGCGCGCTCACGCTCTCCGGCACGGCGGGGATCGAGTTCCCGTTCAGGAACACCTGGCTCAACTGGCTCGGCAGGCTCAGCTGCGGATCCACCCAGGCGATGTCGTTGTTGAACAGCGACAAGGATTCCAGCGCGTCCAACTCGCCGATCGAGGTGGGGAATTCGAGCAGCTTGTTGGCGCTCAGCTGGAGGTAGCGAAGCCGCTGCAAGCCGCTGAGCCTGCTCGGCAACTCCGTGAGCAGATTGACTTCGACCGACAGCTGCTTGAGCCAGTGAAGCTCGTCGATCCAGTCGGGCAGTGCCGCGATCTCGTTGTCCCTGAGGCTGAGCCATTGGAGTCGGCGCAGCGCCGCGATCGACTCCGGCACCTGCGCGAGCAGGCAGCTCTCGAGCTCCAGGGTCTTCAGGTGCCGCAGATCGCCGAGCCAGGTCCACGACTCGGATGCGGCCGCGGACTCGATCCGAAGGCTGCGCAGTCCGGAGAGCGAACCCAACCAGGACGGCACGCTCTGGAGGCTCGGCGAACCGAGGCTGATCTGCGTGAGCTGGCCGAGTGCCGCCAACCAGTCCGGCAGCTCCTCGATCGGGTTCTCCCGCACGTCGAACTGCCTCAGCGCCGGATGGTCGCGCAGCGTCGCGGGCAGGCCGGTCAGTTGGTTGAACGACACGTCCAGCCGTCGGAGCCGGGGCAGCCCGCCGACCCACTCGGGCAGCTCGCGGAGCAGGTTGACCGACAGGTCGAGGTCGGTGAGAGCCGTGAGGGCGGCCAGCTCGACCGGGAGTTCGGCGAGTCGGCTGTAGGTCAGGTTCAAGCTGGTCAGGCCGCGGAGCTCGGCTATCCAGCCGGGGAGCTCCCGCAGTTCGTTGTGGCTGGGGTCCAGCTCGTTGAGCTGCTTGAGCTCCGCGAGCTGCGGCGGCAGCGAGGTGACGAGGCTGTAGGGGAAGGAGAGCCTGCGCAGCGAGCCGAGTTCGCCGATCCACGGCGGGATCTCCGCGATCGCGTTCTCGCTCAGATTCAGTTCGACCAGCCGGCGCAGCCCTCGGATCCAGGCGGGGACTACCGAGAGCCTGCAGTACGCCGCGTGCAGCCGCTTGAGTCGGCCGAGCTCGCCGATCCACTCCGGCAGCCCGGCGAGGTCATCCTGATCCGAGACGCCCAGCTCGGTGAGCCTGGTGAGGTTCCGCAGCGAATCCGGGAGCCTCACGAGCTGGTTCTCGTCGACCCTGAGCCTGCGCAGGTTCCTCAGTTCGCCGATCGAGTCGTCGAGTTCTACCAGCAGGTTCGACGAAGCCCGCAGGTACCGCAGCCGGCTGAGCCGCGGGAGCCACGCCGGCAGATCGTGCAGCTTGCAGTTGTGGACGTCGAGGACGACCAGTTGCGGCATACGCCCGAGGACCTCGGGGAGGTGCTCGAAGCGGTTGCCGCTCAGGTAGAGATGGTCCAGGCGGGGGAGATCGGCCAGCCAGTCCGGGAGGTCGGTCAGGCGGTTCTCCGAGGCGTCGACGGTGGTCAGGTTCCGCAGCCGGGCGAGCCAGGGCGGCAGCTCCCGGAGCAGCAGGTCGCCGACTCCCAGCCATCTCAGGTCACTGAGACCTGTGATCCACTCGGGGACCTCGGCCAGCTCCGTCATGCCGATGTCGAGGACGACCAGCCTGCCCAGGCGGCCCATGGACTCGGGCAGTTCGGCGAAGTCGTTGCCGTAGAGTCGCAGCTGCTTGAGTTCGCGGAAGCGGGATATCCAGTCGGGGATCTCGGTGAGGGAGCTGCCCGAGACGTTCAGGACCTCCAACAGGCTCTGCCCGGTGGCCAGCCAGCGGGGGAGCCGCTCCAGGTGGTTGCCCTGGGCGTGCAGGGCCCGCAGATCCTTGATCTGCAGGATCTCCTCGGGGAGCTCGGTCAGGCCCAGGTCCTTGAGCCACAAGGTCTTCTCGCCCCGCTGCGCCGCGCGGGTGATCCTGCGCTGCGCCTCGTCCTCGCCCCACGACATGCTTGCGCCTCCCCGAAAACATAGTGGCCCACCGGGTGCCGGTGGGCCACTACTACCTGCGAATTCTTACTTGCGGCGGCCGATCTTGCTGCCGAGCCAGACCAGCGGGTCGTACTTGCGGTCCACGACGCGCTCCTTCATCGGGATCAGCGCGTTGTCGGTGATCTTGATGTGCTCGGGGCAGACCTCGGTGCAGCACTTGGTGATGTTGCAGAACCCGAGGCCGTGCTCCTCCTGCGCCTCGTTCCGGCGCTCGCGGGTGTCCAGCGGGTGCATGTCCAGCTCGGCCACGCGCATCAGGAACCGGGGCCCGCGAAGTGCTCCTTGTTCTCCTCGTGGTCGCGCACGGCGTGGCAGGTGTTCTGGCACAGGAAGCACTCGATGCACTTGCGGAACTCCTGCGAGCGCTCGACGTCCACCTGCTGCATCCGGTACTCGCCGGGCTT
>DASTAE010000234.1:0-14503 GCA_035712985.1 Actinospica sp. | reverse complement strand
GCTGCAGACGGACATCTTCAAGGAGTACATCGCGCAGAAGGAGTGGCTCTTCCCGCCCGAGCCGCACCTGCGCCTGATCGGCGACCTGATGGAGTACTGCGCGAGCGACATCCCGGCGTACAAGCCGCTGTCCGTCTCCGGCTACCACATCCGCGAGGCCGGGGCGACGGCCGCGCAGGAGCTCGCGTACACGCTGGCCGACGGCTTCGGCTACGTGGAGCTCGGCCTGTCCCGCGGCCTGGACATCGACGTCTTCGCGCCGGGCCTGTCCTTCTTCTTCGACGCGCACATCGACTTCTTCGAGGAGATCGCCAAGTTCCGCGCCGCGCGCCGGATCTGGGCGCGCTGGCTGCGGGAGTACGGCGCGAAGACCGACAAGGCGCAGTGGCTGCGCTTCCACACCCAGACCGCCGGCGTCTCGCTGACCGCCCAGCAGCCCGAGAACAACATCGTGCGCACCGCGCTGGAGGCGCTCTCGGCCGTGCTCGGCGGCACCAACTCGCTGCACACCAACGCCCTCGACGAGGTGCTCGCGCTGCCCTCGGCGAAGGCCGCGGAGATCGCCGTGCGCACCCAGCAGGTGATCCTCGAGGAGACCGGCGTCGTCAACGTGGCCGACCCGCTCGGCGGCTCCTGGTACGTCGAGGCGCTCACCGACCGGATCGAGGCGCAGGCCGAGGAGATCTTCCAGCGCATCAAGGACCTCGGCGGCGACGGGACCATCACCTCGGGCCTGCTGCGCGGCATAGACGAGGGCTACTTCACCGGCGAGATCGCAGAGGCCTCATTCCGCTACCAGCAGGCGGTGGAGAAGGGCGAGAAGCGCATCGTCGGCGTCAACGCGCACACCGAGTCGATCGAGGAGCCCCTCGAGATCCTGCGCATCTCGCACGAGGTCGAGCTCGCCCAGAACCGCGACCTCGCCGCCCGCCGCGCCGCCCGCGACAACGACGCCGTCGCCAAGGCGCTCGCGGACCTCAAGCACGGCGCCGAGACCGAGGGCGTGAACCTCATCCCCTCGATGCTCGACGCCGTCCGCGCCGAGGCCACCCTCGGCGAGATCTGCGGCGTCCTCAAGGACGTCTTCGGCACCTACACGGAACCCGCGAGGTTCTGATCCGCAGCACCGAGTCGGCGGGCGTAGGCGATGAAACCCCTATGCCTGCCGACTTGGTCGTAGAGGGCGCGGGCCGTGTTGTCCACGGTGGTGTCCCAGTGCAGACGGGTAGCGCCGCGAGCCTCGGCATCCGCCGCCAGCCACTCGATCAGGGCGCGGGCGACGCCTTGGCGCCGCGCGCCCGGATCGACGAAGAGGTCTTGCAGGTAGCAGCGGCAGTAGCCGGTTTCCCAGACACTGACGTGGAACCAGTAGTGCGCCAGACCGACCATCGTGCCGTTCACGCGCGCGGTGATGCCGTAGAGCTCGTCGGTGTCGATGAAGCGGCGGAAGGCCTGTTCGTACTCCTCATCGGTGGACGCGACGCCGAAATGGGCCTTGTAGTCCCGGGACAGCGCCTCCCATTCGGCGCGGTCCGATTCGGCCAGCGGGCTGATCTCGATCATTCGGCTCCCTCGGCCAGCCGCGCGCGGGTCAAGGTCGTGGCCGTGCGGACGAGGCTGGCGATGGCGGACTCGGGGTCCAGGCCGTGCAGGTCGGTGAGGCTGAAGTAGGCCTCCGCGCTGACGACCACGGCCAGGTCGAGTTTGAGTTGGGCGAGGTCGCCGTGGTCGGGGTGGGCGGGGGAGAGGGCGTGGTCGATCAGGCCGAAGCGGAGGCCGGGGCGGGCGCTCGCGTCCTCCGGGTGGACGACCGTGGCGGCGATCATGGCGCGGACCACGCCTTGGCGGGCCTGGATGTGGCGGAGCAGGAACTCGGTCGCCACCGCCACGCGCTCGACGGGGTCGGTGGAGTCGGCGGCCGCGGCGAGGGCCTCCTCGGGGGTCGGCAGCTGGCCGACGATGGCCTCGCCGAGCAGGCTCGCCAGATCCGGGAAGTAGCGGTACGCGGTGGCCTCGGACACCAGGGCCGCCTTGGCGACCTCCGGCATCGTCACCTCCCGGCCGGTCCGGCTCAGCTCGGCCGCCGCGCGCACGATCGCGGTGCGGGTGCGCAGCTTCTGGTTGACCCGGCCGGTCATCGGTGTCTCCTCGTCCTCGCCTCGTCCGGCCTGAATCCTATGCCGATCAGTCTTCCGCGCCGGGCTTGACGACGCTGCCGACGAAGTCGGCGATCGCGCCGAGGGTCGCGCCGGTCTCCTCGATCTGCGGGAAGTGGCCGGCGTTCGGGATCGGGGCGAAGCGGCCGTTCGGGAAGGCCTTCGCGTAGCCGCGGCCGTAGCCGAGCGGGGCGATGCCGTCCTGCTCGCCCCAGACGACGAGGACCGGCAGCGTCACGCGGTGCAGCCGGGCGCGCAGCTTCGGGTCGAAGACGAAGTGCTCGCCGCCGTACACCGCCAGGGCCTTCTGGTTGGCGGCCGTGCCGGCCAGCTGCTCGGGGGTGAAGGCCGCGAAATCGGGGCGGAACGCCTCCTTGGCGAAGGAGAGCTTGCCGAGGTCCGCGGGGTCGACCTGCCGCACGTCGACGACCCGGTTCTCCTCGCGCACCGCGTGTATGCCGACGGCGTTCATCAGCACGAGGGCGCCGATCCGGCCGCGGTTGTCGCGCAGGGCCATCTCGGAGGCGATCCAGCCGCCGACGGAGTTGCCGAGCACCATCACGTTGTTCAGGTCCAGCGCGTCGAGCAGGTCGAGGTAGGCGGTGGCCAGGTCGGCGACGGAGTCGAAGTCCTCCGGCCGCGGCGTGCCCTCGAAGCCGGGGTGGGTCGGGGTGATGACGTACACGTGCTCGGCCAGCGCGGCGGCGAAGCCGGTGATGGTGCGCGGGCCTGAGCCGGCGTGCAGCACCAGGACCGCGCTGCCCTCGGTGTTCTCGCCGAACTCCTGGATCGTCAGGGGCAGACCGTTCGGCAGGTCGATCGTACGGACGTTCGAGGTGGTCATGGGGATTCCTTCGCGCAGAACTTATGAGAGCTGACTCGCATGAGGGTAGTACGGTCTCGTCTCCTTATGCAAGCCAACTCTCATAAGCGCAACTCGCGAGCGCATCCCTCACGGCGTGAGCAGCACCTTTCCGCGGATGCCGCCGCGCGCGTCGAGGTCGTGCACGGTCGCGGTCTCGGCGAGCGGGTACCGCGCGCTGATCTCGATGCCGAGCTCTCCGGCGTCGACGAGCTTCGCGAGGGCGGCGATCTGGTCGGCGTCGGAGCGCATCTGCATGTCCACGCCGCGCACGTCGCGGGACGCGTCGCCCGGCGCCGGAGCCGCGATGCTGACGATCACGCCGCCGTCCCGGACCAGGCCGGTCAGCGCGGCCATGTCGGCCTCCGAGGCGGCGACGGTGTTGAGCACGGCGTCGACGGGCTCGGAGATCGCCTCGGCCGGGCTCGTCACGGTGTAGTCGATGACCTCGTCGGCGCCCTGCGTGCGGACCGCGTCGGCGCTGCGCGAGCTCGCCGTCGCGATGACATGGGCACCGGCGCGCTTGGCCAGCTGCACGGCGAATCCGCCGACGCCGCCGCCCGCTCCATTGACGAGGATCCGTTGCCCCGCCTCGATTCCGGCGTGCTCGTAGACCGCCTGCCACGCCGTCAGGCCGACCGCCGGGATCGCCGCGGCGTCCGCCAGCGGGATGCTCTCCGGCGCCGCCGCGAGCGCGTCCTGCGGGACGGCGACGAACTCGGCCGCGGCCCCGTCGCTCAGCATCGGCACGAAGCCGAACACCTGGTCGCCGACCTGCCAGCGCGTCACGCCCTCGCCGAGCGCGGCCACCCGGCCGGCCACATCGAGGCCGGGCACGTGCGGCAGCGCGAGCGGGAGGAACTCGCGCAGGTAGCCGGCGCGCAGCTTGGCGTCGAGCGGGTTGAACGAGGTCGCCACGACCTCGACCAGCACCTCGCCCGCCGCGGGCGCCGGCCGCTCGGCCTCCTCGTAGCGCAGCACGTCGGAGTCGCCGTACGCGTGGAAACGGATCGCGTTCATGGTGGTCATGGGGAGCCTCCGGCTCGATCGTCCTATGTGCTTTGAATTCGAAGCACAAGTCGAGGCTACACCTGCTTCGAATTCGTAGCAAGTACAATGGTCGGCATGCCCGACGCCCCCGCGCCCCTGCGCCCCGAACAGCTCGCCGCCTACTTCGCCGTGCTGGAGGTGGGCAGTCTGCTGCAGCACGCCGTGGAGCAGCAGTTGCGCGAGGACGGCGGGCTCAGCTACATCCAGTTCCAGATCCTGGCCACGCTGGGGGAGAGCGCCGAGGGCCGGCAGCGGATGACGGACGTCGCGGACCGGCTCGTGCACAGCCGCAGCGGGCTGACCTACCAGGTCGCGCAGCTCGCCGAGTCTGGCCTCGTGGCCAAGGAGTCCTCGCCGCAGGACGAGCGCAGCGTCGTCGTCGCGCTCACGCCGAAGGGCCGTGAGCTGCTGGACCGGGTGATGGCCGGTCACGTCGAGGTGGTGCAGCGGATCTTCTTCACGCCGCTCGGCGACGAGGACGTCACCGCGCTCGGTGACGTCCTCGGCCGGGTCCGCGCTCACATGCGCGCCGTTCCGCCGCGATCGGCGGCGCCGCGGCGCAAGCGCGGACAATGAGAAGGGGCAGGCTAGGCGCCCAGGTACCGCTGCAGGGCCTCGCGGGCCCGCGCGCTGGAGGCCGCGGACTCCGCGATGCCGCGGGCCAGCGCCTCGATCCACTCGTCGAGGCCGACCTGCTGCCGGGAGAGCACCACGCCGCGCACCTCCTTGCAGATCTCGCCGACCGGGCGGCCGCGGTCCATCCGCAGGCCGAGCCGCACGTCGCCGATCGCCACGTCCAGCGAGGTGACGGTGCCCTCGCGGCCGGACACCCGGTCGGACATGCTGCGCTTGCGCTCGACCTGCACCGCGCCCTGCGGCAGCGACTCCACCAGATTGACGGACAGCACCTTGGCGTAGACGTCCAGGTCGGCGCTGTCCTGGCGCAGCGCCGCCGCCAGAAGCTCCACATCCATGCTGCTGGAGCCCACCGGCTCCATCTCAGAACCCATGACGACCATGCTCTCAGTTGTCGAGGGACAGCACCATCGTGGGCCGGTCGATCACGTGGTCGGCGCGCAGCGGGCGCACCGCCGTGCCGATCGCGAAGAACTCGGTGGTGTGCCCGCCCCAGGTGTGCGAGTGCTGCTTGAGCTGCACGCCCACGATGCCCTCGGCGTGCAGCGCCTCGGCCTCCGCCTGCATCCGGCTCATCGCCAGCTCGCGGGCGTCGTACAGCGCCTGGGTGTACTGCGGGATCTCGACGTTGCGGCCCATGTTGCCGAGCACCTGGCCGAACCGCTGGTGCGCGATGTGGTAGACGCACGAGCCCATGACCAGGTCGAGCGGCGCGTAGCCGGCCCGGACCAGGGTCCAGAAGTCCTGGCCGCTCAGGTCCGAGGTGAAGGGCTTGCCCTTGTTGTTGCGCCAGCCGTGCGCGTGGTCGCCGTGGTCGACGCCGTCCTCGGCCTTGACCGCGGTGCCGACGGCGATGAACTCGGCGATGTCCGCGCCGAACTCCTTGAACTCCACGTCGAGCCGCACGCCCACGATGCCGTCCGCGCCGAGCGCGCTGGCCTCCGCCTCCATGCGGCTCATCGCCAGCTCGCGGGCGTGGTACATCGCCTGCGACAGGACGTCCATCTCCTGGTTCTTCGACCAGCGGCCGAGCTGGATGCCCACGTGGTAGATGCTCGAGCCGAGCACCAGGCCGAGCGGCCGGAAGCCCGCCTCGCGGACCAGCAGGAACTCGTTGACCGTCAGGTCGGAGGTGAAGATTCCGCCCTTGCCCGGCTGCAGGTGCGCGAGCCGGCGCATGGCGTCCTCCGGCACGCCCTCGTCGTGCAGGGCCTTGGCGGTGGTCTCGTCGCTCATCTACAGATCCGTCTTCTTATAGTCGAGCCGCATGATGGACAGTGCCTTGGGTGCCGTTTCCCGCTTCGAGGTGCGGTCGAACCGCGCGATGGAGGTGCCGAGCAGGAAGGCCTCGGCGATGTGGTCGCGCCCGCCCTGGTAGGCCGGGCACTCCCGCTCCCCGATGCGCAGGTCGATCTCGTCGACCACGACCCCGTCGCCGCCGTGCTGGCGCGCATCCTTCATCAGCTGGTTGCGCGCGTCGTGCCGGGCGTTGTTGATCAGCTGCGTGTAGCCCGGCACCTCCTGGTTGCCGGCCCAGCGGCTGAGCGCCGCGCGGGTGCGGTAGTCGTCGTGCCGGGAGGCGATCGAGATGCCGAGCACCAGGCCGGTCGGCACATAGCCCGCGTGCACCAGCTTGGCGAACTCCTGTCCGGTCACGTGCGAGGTGAAGGGCCTCTTCGGGCGCACGTTCCCGCGGGCCCGCACGGCCGTGCCGAGCGCGGTGAACTCCAGGCCCCCGGTCACGAAGCGGCGGACCTTGAGCGAGGCGCCGACGATCCCGTCCCCGCCGAGCGCCTGGCACTCGGCCACCGCCCGGCTGATCGCGGTCTGCCGCGCCGTGTACATCGCCTGCACCAGCGCGCTGAACGGGGCCCAGGCCCGGGAGGAGACGTCGGTCGACAGGTTCTGCCCCAGGTAGCCGCTCCACGCCCCCGAACAGCCGTATCCGCCCTGGTAGCCGATCTGGTAGACCGCCGTGCCGAGCACCTGGCCGACCGGGTCGAAGCCGACGCCCTTGATCGCGTTGAACTCCTGCGTGCTGAGCGCCGAGCCCCAGGTGGCGGAACCGCGGATCTCGTGCATCCGGGCGCGAGCCGCCTCGGGCAGCCCACTCTCCCAGGTCTGCGCCATGCTGCCTCCGGGTCGCTCGAGCGGGAACCACGGTTATCTCCCGTGTCCCAGGGTATTGCATGGGCTGTCCCAGGCGAACGTAGGGAGTGTGCATTTTCATGGCTCGAACCGGGTCACGGGCCTGGCCCGGGTCCTGGCGTCCGCTGGGGGTCAGCTTCGACGGCCAGGGCGTGAACGCGGCCCTGTGGGCGGCCGGGGCGAGCGGCGTGGATCTCTGCCTGTTCGACGAGGACGGCACCGAGCACCGGGTGCCGCTCAGCGAGTCCACCTTCCACGTCTGGCACGGCTACGTGCCGGGGGTCGAACCCGACACGCGCTACGGCTTCCGGGTGTACGGACCCTGGGAGCCCGAGCTCGGCCACCGGTGGAACCCCGACAAGCTGCTGCTCGATCCCTACGCCCGCGCGATGACCGGCGACTTCGAGCTCGACGACGCCGTGTACGGCGACCAGCCCGGCGACTCGGCGCCCTTCGTGCCCAAGGGCGTGGTCGTGGACGAGCGCGACAACGCCGACACCGGTCCGCGGCCGTTCACGCCGTGGTCCGAGTCCGTCATCTACGAGGCGCACGTGCGCGGGCTGACGATGCGTCATCCCGGCGTCCCCGACGAGCTGCGCGGCACCTACGCGGGCCTCGCGCACCCGGCGATCATCGACCACCTGGTGAACCTCGGCGTCACGGCCGTCGAGCTGCTGCCGGTGCACCACTTCGTCTCCGAGCCGCACCTGCTCGAGCGCGGCCTGGTCAACTACTGGGGCTACAACTCCATCGGCTACTTCGCCCCGCACGCCGGATACAGCGCGGCCGTGCGCCGCGGCCGGCGCGGCGGCCAGGTGCGCGAGTTCCAGGAGATGGCCGCCGCCCTGCACCAGGCCGGGATCGAGGTCATCCTCGACGTCGTCTACAACCACACCGCCGAGGGCGGCGAGAACGGCCCGATGCTCTCCTTCCGGGGCATCGACAACGACTGCTACTACCGGCTCGGCGAGGACCCCTCGACCTACCAGGACTACACCGGCTGCGGCAACACCCTGAACGTGACCCAGCCGCACGTCATCCAGCTGATCACCGACTCGCTGCGCTACTGGGCGACGCGGATGGGCGTGGACGGCTTCCGCTTCGACCTCGCCTCCGCGCTCGCCCGCTCGATGCACGACGTGGACAAGCTCGGCTCCTTCCTCACCGTCATCTCGCAGGACCCGGTGCTGCAGGACGTGAAGCTGATCGCCGAGCCCTGGGACGTGGGGGAGGGCGGCTACCAGGTCGGCGAGTTCCCGCCGCTGTGGACCGAGTGGAACGACAAGTTCCGGGACACCGCACGCGACTTCTGGCGCGGCGCCAGGACCGACGTGCGCGACCTGGCCTACCGGCTCTCCGGCTCCTCGGACCTCTACCAGGACGACGGCCGCCGCCCCTACGCCTCGATCAACTTCATCACCGCGCACGACGGCTTCACCATGCGCGACCTGGTCACCTACGACCAGAAGCACAACGAGGCACACGGCGAGGACAACCGTGACGGCAACAACGACAACAGGTCGAGCAACTACGGCGTCGAGGGGGAGACCGACGACGAGGAGCTGAACCTGCTGCGGCGGCGGCAGATCCGCAACCTGCTGGGCATGATGCTGCTGGCCACCGGCGTGCCGATGCTGACCGCCGGCGACGAGATGGGCCGAACCCAGGGCGGCGACAACAACGCCTACTGCCTCGACAACGAGACCAGCTGGGTGGACTGGACGCTGCTCAAGCACCCCGAGTGGCGCAGCCTGCTGGACCTGACCCGCCGCCTGATCCACCTGCGCCGCCAGCATCCCGTGCTGCGGCAGCGCGTCTTCTTCAGCGGGCAGCCCGCCTTCCCCGGCGGGCTGCAGGACATCGCCTGGTTCCGCCCGGACGGCAAGGAGATGACCGACGCCGACTGGTTCGCCCCGGCCCGGGTGCTCGGGGTGTACCTGTCCGGACAGGACATCCGCGGCCGCGGCCCGCACGGCGAGCGGATCACCGACGACAGCTTCCTGCTGGTGCTGCACGCCGGGGCCGAGGAGCTCGAGTTCACCCTCCCGGGTGACCCGTGGGCGCGCTGGTACGGCGTCGTCGTGGACACCACCCTCGACGCGGATCCCGGCGAGCGCGACGACGACGTGCTGAGCGCCGGCACCCCGATCCTGCTCGCTCCGCGCTCCCTCCTGCTGCTGCGCGCCGACCACGAGCTCTGGAGCGCGACCTAGCCGCGAAAAATCAGTGTTCTTCGTCACTGGGCGCCCGGGGCCCGTCCGCCCTGCGTGATCCACGGATGAGCGGACCTTCACATGCCGGTCATCGAACACCGGTACGGTCTTCGATCAAGCCCGGCGTCTTGCCATCTGGACGCATGTTGTACGCTGGCGGATGCTTCCGGCGCGTACGTCGCCGTGGGCGGCCGATCTTGCCTGATTGCACCCGGAGTGGGCGACATGGGCGATTGATCCACTACGCCGCGTGTCTCTACATTTGCTCTGAGAACAACCTTATGGCCGAGTGATCACGGTTGTGCAACGGAGGCCCTCTCTCTCTTCCCAAATCTCGGGACGCTGGGAGAGGCTTCAGTCCGAAACAGTGGGACTTTGGCATCACAGCACCGAAAACGGCGGTGACCCCTGCCGTGGACCGGAAGGTTTCCGCCGTTCTGTGCCGACAAAGAGACAGGACACGACGCGATGACGCTGATTGAGGACGCCGGCGACTCCGGTATCGCGGCTGAAAAGCTGACCGCGGTTGCCGGTTCGAAGGCGATCGAAGGGCGTTCGCTCGGTCGGATCGCGTGGAACCGGCTGAAGAAGGACAAGATCGCGATGATCGGCGGGGTCCTGGTGATCCTGCTGATCCTGATGGCGATCTTCGCGCCGCTGCTCGCGAGCTTCGAGGGCCAGGACCCGACCTCGCTCAACAACAGCCTGATCGACCCGAACTACTCGACCCCCATCGGCGGCATGGGCGGCATCAGCGGCTCGCACTGGCTCGGCGTCGACATGCCCGGCGGCCGCGACATCTTCGCGCGCATCGCCTACGGCGCCCGCTACTCGCTCGGCATCGCCGGCGTCTCCACCCTGGTGGCGATCGTCCTCGGTGTGACGCTCGGCATGATCGCCGGCTACTTCGGCGGCTTCGTCGACGCGTTCCTCAGCCGGACGATGGACCTCTTCCTCGCCTTCCCGGTCCTGCTGCTGTCGATCTCGATCCTCGGCGTGCTGCCCAACACGGCCTTCGGCCTGTCCGGCAACAGCCTTCGCATCGGGCTGCTGATCGTCATCATCGGCTTCTTCTCCTGGCCCTACATCGGCCGCATCGTGCGCGGCCAGACCCTTGCCCTGCGCGAGCGCGAGTTCGTCGACGCCGCGCGCAGCCTCGGCGCCAGCCCGTTCCGCATCATCTTCAAGGAGATCCTGCCGAACCTGGTCGCGCCGATCCTGGTCTACGCCACGCTGCTGATCCCGGCGAACATCCTGTTCGAGGCGGCCCTGTCCTTCCTCGGCGTGGGTATGCGCGAGCCGACCCCCAGTTGGGGCGCGATGATCAACTCCGCGATCACCACCTTCCAGATCGACCCCGAGTTCCTGATCGTCCCGGGCGCCGCGATCTTCATCACCGTCCTCGCCTTCAACCTGTTCGGCGACGGGCTGCGCGACGCCCTGGATCCCAAGGCCTCGCGCTGAACACGAAATCGTCCTGCCTGAAGCGGGCCGGAACCATAAGCACCACAACAAGCTCCACCTGGTCGTTCACAAAGGGGTTCAACCAAATCATGCGAAAGCGGAACATACTCGCAGTTGTGGGAGGTGCCGTGGCCCTCGCCACCACCATCTCCGCCTGTGGCAGCAATTCATCCGGCGGCAGCTCGACCTCCTCGAGCAGCTTCAACGCGGGAATCACCTCCATCGTCAACGCTTCCAGCAAGACGGGCGGCACCCTGCGTTACGCGCTGACCTCGGACTGGGACTCGCCGGACCCCGGTAACACGTACTACGCGTTCTCCTGGGACTTCGCGCGCCTCTACGGCCGTCCGCTGCTCGCCTACGTCCGCCAGCCCGGCTCGGCCGGCCTGGCGCTGCAGGGCGACCTGGCCAAGAGCTGGAGCACCAGCTCGGACGGTCTGACCTGGACCTTCAACCTCGAGCAGGGCGTCAAGTACCAGGACGGCACCGAGGTCACCGCCGCGGACGTCAAGTACGCGGTCGAGCGCTCCAACTGGGGCCAGGACACCCTGAGCCAGGGCCCGGCGTACTTCGCCTCGCTCGTCCAGGACAAGACCAAGTACCAGGGCCCGTTCAAGGACAAGAACCCGAACGACGGTGTCTCCGGCATCGAGGTGGACGGCAAGTACACCATCAAGTTCCACCTCAACCAGCCGTTCGCCGACTTCGGCTACCTGGCCACGCTCTCCGACACGATGCCGGTCCCGGCGTCCAAGGACACCGGCGCGACGTACTACAAGGCCATCCAGTCCACCGGCCAGTACGAGATCTCCTCGTACGTCGTGGGCAAGCAGATGACCCTGGTGCCGAACCCCGAGTACGACGCGGCGACGGACCCGAACAAGCAGCACACGGTCACGGCCAGCAAGATCACGGTCTCGCTGAACATGACGCAGGACCAGATCGACCAGGGCCTGATGAGCGGCACCCTCGACGGTGACCTCGACGGCACCGGCGTGGGCACCACCGCCCAGTCGCAGATCCTGTCGAACCCGGCGCTGAAGAAGCAGGCTGACGACACCTACACCGGTGCCCTCACCTACATGACCATCAACACGAAGGTCGCGCCGTTCACCAACCTGGCCTGCCGTCAGGCCGTGGAGTACGCGGTCAACAAGGTCACCGTGCAGACCGCCCTCGGCGGCACCATCGGCGGCGGCGACATCGCCTCGACCGTGATGCCCCCGACCGTGGCCGGCTACCAGGCCTCGAACCAGTACGAGACGCCGGCCAACATGGGCGACGTCACCAAGGCGAAGAACCTGCTGGCCACCTGCAAGTCGGCCGCCCCGGCCGCCTTCAACGCCGACGGCTCGCTGAACGTCAACCTCTCGGCCCGTTCCGACCGGCCGAAGGAGATCAACTCGGCGGTCGCCATCCAGGCCGCGCTGTCCAAGGTCGGCATCAACGTCACCATCGACAAGTTCACCTCGGACAAGTACTTCGGCTCCTTCGCGGGCAGCCCGTCGTACACCGAGCAGAACAAGATCGGCCTGTCGATGATGAAGTGGGGCGCCGACTGGAACGACGGCTACGGCTTCATGGACCAGGTCGTCACCTCGGCCGGTATCCACCCCAACGGCGGTAGCACCAACCTCGGTCTGTACGACGACCCGGCCGTGGACGCCCTGTTCACCAAGGCTCTGACGACGACCGACACCACCGCGCGCAACGCCATCTGGACCCAGATCGACCAGAAGGTCATGTCCGACGCCGCCATCGTCCCGCTGGTCTACAACAAGGCCCTGGTCTTCCACCCGGCCACGCTGACCAACTGGTACGAGGAGCAGTCTTACGGCATGCCCGACTTCTCCATCCTGGGCACCACGAACACCAAGTAGCACCCAGCGGTATCTGAGCACGTAGGCACCACCACGCACCACAACACCGCGGTCGGGGGTCACCACCCCCGACCGCGGTGGACCGCTCGAATCTTGTATGAAGCATCCCCACCACGAAGGCAGGTGAAGGCGATGGGTCCGGCCGGCAATCCGTACCGACCGAACCCGCGGCCGATCGTTCCATGCTGACCTATATAGTCCGGCGTCTCGTCGCCGCCGTCGGCCTGCTGCTCGTGGTCGCGTTGATCACGTACTGCATCTTCTACCAGCTCCCGCTCTGGGCCGGTCTCTCGGTGGACAACCTCGCCGCCGAGTTCGTGGGCAAGTCGCAGAACCAACAGGCGCTCCAGGGCGTCATCCAGCGCTACCACTTCAACGAGCCGTTCTTCGTGCAGTACTTCGACTACGTCAAGGCCATCGTCGTCGGCGACAACTACAGCGACGGCACGCAGATCGTGCACTGCAACGCTCCCTGCTTCGGCTACTCCTTCCGCAACAGCGAGCAGGTCTGGCCGACCCTGATGTCCTGGTTCCCGACGACCGTGTCGATCGTCATCGGCGCCGCCGTGCTGTGGCTCATCGCCGGCATCGGCATCGGTGTGCTGTCCGCGGTGCGCAAGGGCTCGTTCGTCGACCGTTCCACCATGATCTTCGCCCTGCTGGGCGTCGCGCTGCCGGTCTACTTCATCGGCCCGCTGATCTGGATGCTGGACGGCTTCCCCTCCATCAGCTACGTCTCCTTCGTCAGCGACCCGCTCGGCTGGGTGCAGAACCTGTGGATCCCGTGGGTCGCGCTGGCCTTCGGCTACGCCGCGATCTACGCGCGGATGACCCGCGCCGGCATGCTCGACGCGCTGAACGAGGACTACGTCCGCACCGCCCGCGCCAAGGGCCTGAGCGGCGGCCGCGTGCTGTTCAAGCACGCGCTGCGCGCCGCGATCATGCCGATCGTCACCATGTTCGGCATGGACGTCGGCGCCCTGCTCGGCGGCGCGCTGCTCGTCGAGGTCACCTTCTCGCTCAAGGGAATCGGCGACCTGGCCATCACCTCGCTGCAGCAGAGCGACCTTCCCGTCATCATGGGTGTGACGCTGCTCGCGGCCTTCTTCGTGATCATCGCCAACCTCATCGTCGACGTCATGTACGCGAGCCTGGACCCGCGGGTGCGCCTGTCATGAGTCCGCGCCACAGCGGCCAGTCCGCCTCCGAGTCCCGCCGGTCCGAATCCGGGAATCGTCCCGCACCCCGGGGAGCA
The DNA here is from genome assembly GCA_035712985.1 of Actinospica sp. Taxonomy (GTDB): domain Bacteria; phylum Actinomycetota; class Actinomycetes; order Streptomycetales; family Catenulisporaceae; genus Actinospica. The sequence continues at coordinate 839 of DASTAE010000234.1, read as the reverse complement.
CACAGCATGCGCAACAGCAGCGAAGAGTTCGCGACCGACAGCATCGACCTCGGCTCCGGCCGGTCCTTCCTGGACGTGCGCGACCTCAAGGTGCACTTCGCCACCGAGGACGGCCTGGTCAAGTCCGTCGACGGCATCTCCTTCCAGCTCGAGCGCGGCAGGACGCTCGGCATCGTGGGCGAGTCGGGGTCCGGCAAGTCCGTCACCTCGATGTCGATCCTGGGTCTGCACAAGCGCGCCGACCGCAAGGGCCGTGGCGGCGCCCGGATGAGCGGCGAGATCTGGCTGGACGGCGAGGAGCTCATCTCCGCGGACCAGGACAAGATCGAAGCCCTGCGCGGCAACAAGATGTCGATGATCTTCCAGGACCCGCTGTCCGCGATGCACCCCTTCTACACGGTGGGCGAGCAGCTGGTCGAGGCCTACCGGGTGCACAACAAGGTCTCCAAGTCGGAGGCGCGCAAGCGGGCCATCGAGATGCTGGACCGGGTGGGCATCCCGCAGCCGAACTCGCGGGTGGACGACTATCCGCACCAGTTCTCCGGCGGTATGCGCCAGCGCGCGATGATCGCCATGTCGCTGATGTGCGACCCGAAGCTGCTGATCGCGGACGAGCCGACCACCGCCCTGGACGTGACCGTGCAGGCGCAGATCCTCGACCTGATGCGGGATCTGCAGAAGGAGTTCAACTCCGCGCTGATCATCATCACCCACGACCTCGGCGTGGTCGCCGAGCTCGCGGACGACATCATGGTCATGTACGGCGGCAAGGCGATCGAGTTCGGCCCGGCGAAGACCGTGTTCACCGCGCCCGAGCACCCCTACACCTGGGGGCTGCT